>CAZYVD010000013.1:0-56268 GCA_964651045.1 uncultured bacterium | reverse complement strand
GTCTTCTCAAACACTTTATGAAGGTTGCTGGTATTAGAGAAAATGAATTGTAGAAGAAGCACATAACAAACCGCTGCAGTGAACCGCCTTCCCGCCGCGCTTCGCTTGCGGGCCGTCGGCAACTGAGCTTGGCCGTTAGCGGTTGATGTCAAAATGAACATGCACCCCCCATTTTTAAAAAGTTCAATTCCTCTAAAGTTACTTTATTTTTGAGTTAATGCGCTAACTCCGTAAATACGAATCCCACAATTTTTATACTTGATAAAATTATAAAATTTTTATATCTTGCCTGTTGCAGATAATCATTCAAATTAAAATGCCAAAATCCAAATCTTACTATTATAATCCGTAGATAGTGTCTTTGATAAATTTTCAGAATAGGTTGATATCAGGTTCTCTTGAATTTACAGATTACGATATTTCCAAAAGCCTCACCATGATATCACAGATGACCCAAGCTAGGGCTTTTGGACAAATCCGGCATAACAGCACCATTACATATCTCCCCTCCTTAAATGCAGGATTTGAAATTCACTCTACTCCTCGATATTCTTCTTAATATGCGATTTGACTGGCAGGATAGCTGAAAAAGATCGATTTGGAAAAAGGTAAAATTTAATTCAATACTGGTCGTCTATTTGTCAAGTTTCCTTTTGCGAATTGATAAAAAAAGAAGCTATTAAATCTCTTCACAGTATTTATACTAAATAAGCATAAAATAATGGAGGTCTGTCATGAAAAGATCATTCATAGTAGTCCCTTTTTTCTTAGTTATTTTGTTTCCTATGATATCAAATGCACAGGACTTCTGGCAGAAAACAAATGGCCCTGAGGGTGGTTATGCACGTTCTATAGCTATCACTACTAGTGGGGATTTATTTATTGCAGTTTATAAAGGTGGTGTATTTTGTTCAACTAACAGCGGAAACTCGTGGACTCAAAAAATTAATGGAATGACAATCCTGGATGTTAACTATGTTACCTTAAATTCCAGTGGAGATCTCTTTGCAGGAACATCAGGAGGCATATTTCGCTCTACAGACAGCGGCAATTCCTGGTCTCAAAAAAATAACGGTCTGACAAACAATAGTGTTAAATGTATTATCACTAATTCCGGCGGTGATATGTTCACTGGAACATGGGGAGGTGGAGTGTTTCGTTCAACTGATAATGGGGACTCCTGGACTCAAGTAAATTCGGGACTTACAAATACATATATCAGATGCCTCACCACAGATACAAGTGGAAATCTCTTTGCAGGAACTGGAGGGGGAGGCGTATTTCGCTCTACAGACAGCGGCAGCTCCTGGACTCAGATCAACACAAACCTTACAAACAAAATTATATATTCGCTTGCCTTTAATTCGAACGGCGACCTATTTGCAGGAACCTGGGGCGGAGGCGTGTTCCGCTCTACAAACAGCGGCGATTCATGGATTCAGATCAATAACGGTCTAATAAACTACTGTATCACGACCATAGCAATAGACTCCAATGATGATCTATTTATAGGTACTTATGGAGATGGCGTCTTCCATTCCACTAACAACGGCGATTCATGGTCAGTGAAGGGTCTCGAAAATATGGACGTATATTCTATAGCATGCGGTTCCAGCAGCGAACTATTTGCAGGCGTTCATGGAGGCGGCATATTTCATTCAACAGATAACGGCAATTCATGGACTCAAAAAAATAATGGAATATTAAATTCATTCGTTAATGATCTTGTACTGGGACAGAGTGGGGAAATAATAGCAGCCGATTACGGAGATGGCATATTTCGTTCAACAGACAACGGCAACTCCTGGGCTAAACTCAATCCAGGAATTACAAATATCTCTATTAATTGTGTTGAAATAAATTCCAGTGGAGATCTCTTTGTCGGGACTCAGGGAGGTGGTGTATTCAGGTCTACAGACAATGGCAATTCCTGGACTCAAATTAATTCCGGGCTTACAAATAACGCTATTAATTCTTTTACCTTTAATTCAAGCGGAGATCTCTTTGCAGGAACTTATGGAGGAGGTGTGTTTCGCTCAACAGATAATGGCGACTCCTGGATCGAAAAAAATAACGGCCTGACAAATAAGAGTATCTTCCCTCTTACAATCGATTCCAGTGGAAATATATTTGCAGGTACCTACAACAGCGGTGTGTTTCGTTCAACAGATAATGGCGACTCCTGGACCGAGACCAACTCAGGACTTACTAACATGTCCATCAGATCATTTGCTGTCAATTCCAGTGGGGATCTCTTTGTTGGGACTTATGGAGGAGGTGTTTTTTACTCAACAGATAATGGCGACTCATGGACCGAAAAGAATAACGGCCTGATAAATAAGTATGTCTCCTCTCTTTGTGTGAAATCCAGTGGAGACCTTTTTGCGGGCACTAATGGAGGAGGTGTTTTTTACTCAACAGATAGCGGCAATTCATGGACTAAAATCAATTCTGGACTGGAAGACAAAGAAATTCGCACATTATTAATAAATTCCAGTGGATACCTTTTCGCAGGAACATGGGGAAGCAGTGTCTTTCGAAGTATAGAATCAACAACAGGGGTCAAGGAAATCGAAATGGATATGCCTCATTCCTTTATACTGGAACAAAACTATCCAAATCCCTTTAATCCAGGAACAAACATCAGATACCGGCTCTTAAAATAGGCAGAGGTAAAAGTAACAGTATTTGACCTGCAAGGAAGAAGGATAAAAGTATTAACAAAAACTTTGCAGCAGGCTGGCCATTATACAATACGATGGGATGGAACTGACGATAATGGAAAACCTGTATCGAGCGGACAGTACTTCTGCAGACTGGAGGCTACAGCAGGCAGTGAGCACTATGTTAAGCTGAAAAAGATGATATTGATACATTAATAGTAGAATAGCCGGCAACATTGGGCCTAGTTCTCAAACAGAAGATAACAATCAATAGTAACACCGGGGTTATTAGGTAGTAAGGAGGAATGGAGGTTGTAAACGGTAAATCCCTTTGAAAATGTAAAAACTTTATCTCTATTAGTTGATAAAATCTTAAGGCATGATCACTATTAATTTTTTCACATGCCGATCAACCAAGATTATCTTTTTGAAACAAGCTCATTATTTATTTTATGCAGCAGGTCGTTTAGAGTGTAAGGCTTCTGAAGAAATGTATATCCCCTCTCCTGAATAGCCGGCCACTGCGAACGGTGATCAGTATATCCACTCGTCAGAACAACCTTCAGTTCGGGTTTCCGTTTACAGAGCTCTTCTACAAGTTCCACTCCTGTCTTATCCGGCAGAACCACATCACTGAAAACAATATCCAGTTTATGTTTTTCCCTTTCAAATATATCAAGTGCCTTCCATGCGTTCAAGGCAGTATATACTCTATATCCATTTCTTTCGAGTGCCCTTCTGGCAAATTCTCTCACGTTCTTTTCATCTTCAACAACTAAAACTCCTTCTCCATTTCCCTTGAACTCTTCCAGAGAGATTAACTTCTCAATCTCCTGCTCTGGTTTAACAGGAACAGCAGGGAAATAGATATTAAACGTAGTGCCTCTTCCCTTTTCTGAATATACACCTATCCATCCCTCGTGCCTCTGTACGATTCCATATACTACAGATAGGCCAAGACCCGTGCCTCTTCCCGGTCCCTTTGTGCTGAAAAAGGGCTCAAATATGTGCTGAAGTGTATCGCTGTCAATACCAACACCAGTATCCTCTATTGTCAAACATACAAACCTACCTGGATATCCCTGTGAATTTCTCTTTATATAATCATCGTCTATTATAACATTCTTTGTCCCTATCACGAGCTTACCACCCCTCGGCATTGCATCCTTGGCATTGACAGCAATGTTCATGATGATCTGATCAATCATGCTTCTATCTGCCCAGATAGTCCACAACTTACTGCCAAGATTGGTCAGTATCTCAACATCTTCTCCTATCAGACGATAGAGCATGCGCAACAAATCCTCTATACACTTATTTAGATTCAAAGGTATAAATTCCATTGGATGTTTGCGGCTGAACAGAAGAAGCTGCTTGGTGAGATCAGAGGCATGCTTTGCAGCATTCAACACTTCTCTTAATTCCGACTGCAGCGGATCATCCCTCTCCATCTGGCACATGACCATTTCAGTGCTTCCTCTTATGGCGGTCATCATGTTGTTAAAATCGTGTGCAACTCCTCCTGCAAGCACACCTATTGCCTCCATCTTCTGTGCCTGAAGGAGCTGAGACTGTATCTTTTCTTTTTCCTTCTCCGCCCTCTTCAGCTCAGATATGTCTGTATATACACCCACTGCACCAAAAAATTCGCCTCCAATCATGATCGGTGAACCTGCTACAAGTACCTCAACTGCTGTACCATCCTTACGATACCTTACAGTCTTGATTGGGAAGAGCCTCTTCCCATTCATAATCGATTTTGATATCTCGGCAGCCTCTTTAATCGTCTCCCTGTTAGTTATCAGCTCGTCTGGATTCCTGCCAATGACCTCATCCTTAGAATATCCAAACAGCCTCTCTGCCCCAAGATTCCAGTCAACGATTCTGTTATCTTTATCTACTGTCACGATTGCATCTGGCGCTGCGGCAAGCACTGCCTCAAGATACATCTTACGTTCTTCAATCTGACGGTCTGCCTTCTTCAGGTCTGTAATATCCTCGATTGTTCCTTCATAATAGAGAAGTGTTCCTAAATTGTCGTAATGTGCCTTTACACTCAATAGAACATCAATGATTTTCCCATCTCTTCTTGTGAGCGAAAACTCGATGCCCTTGATCTCACCCTTCTCATCAACCAATCCCTTCAGATGTTCGAGGTCCTCTTGTGACATAAAATTATCTATTTTCAGACTCTTCTCCACCATCTCCTCAAACGAATCGCAACCCAACATCTTTATTAGGCTCGGATTTGCTATCATAAACTCTCCATCTGGATTGAGACGAAATATGCCCACACTGATGTTCTCATATAGATGGCGGTACCTCTCTTCACTCTCCTTTAATGCATTCTGTGCCTTTGTACGCTCGTTGATCTGCTTCTGGGCTGCCTCATACAGCCTTGCATTTTCAATGGCTATGGCAAGCTGATCGGCTATTGTTTGAAGTGTGATAACATCGTCTTGTGAGAAATAGTTCAGTTTTGAACTCTGAACATCCAGCACTCCTATTACCTTCCCCTTTAATTTTATAGGTACTGCTACTTCAGACTTTGTCTTCATGCCCTTCAGAGCTGCAAAATAGCGGTCATCCTTTCTCACATCCTGTACGAGCAGGGGTACACCCTCTTTTGCAACCCATCCAGAAATACTGCTATCATCTATTTTGAGTACAACTTCACCCTCAACCAGCCTCATTTCAGGAAGAGTGGCTGCCTTGAGCACAAGAGCCTTGTTCTCAACAATACGGATAACCACATTATAGTAATCAAATGCATCTCTAATCAGTTCGGCAGCCCTGTGGAGAAGCTCGTCGGGATTCAGAATCGCAGTAGTGCTCCGCGCCACATGAGCAATGAGTTCCATTCTGGTTACTCGCTCACGAAGCGCCCGATCCATCCTCTCCCTTTCCGTAATATCCCTTATGATAGCCTGCATACCTATCAATTTGCCTCTCTGTTTCAGAATTGCTGCACGGACTTCGAGCCATTTTATAGGTTTTCCCTTGGGTTTAAACTCTATTTGAAGAGGCTTGCCATTTCCCCTGCCCTTCAATACAGACTCAAATAGTCTCTTATATCTTCTTGTATCCTTATCAGAAAAGACATAAATTTCCGTAAAATGGTTTCCAATCACTCTATCTCTTGAAACATCCAGCATTCTCAATGCAGCAGAGTTACAGGATTGAATTATTCCATTTCTGTCCAGAGTTACTATACCATCAGGAGCGAGCTCTACCATGCTGCGATACTTCTCCTCAGATGTCCTAAGTGCCTCCTCAACACGTTTTCTGTCTGTTATGTCCTGAAGTATTCCCTCAGAGCCGATTATCTCTCCAGAATCCCTGTCTCTTATTGGGAGTGAGCTGTCTGTCAGCCACCTCTCCTCTCCATCCTTTGTGCGGATCCGCAGGTCGACCTTATATTCCTGTAGATCTCCTCTAATATACGCTTCTCTACACGAGATAATGTTTTTGGGTATTGTGGGAGTCAAGGGTATTACCTCTTCTACCAGATCGTGGAACAACTTCTCTGTAAACTCTTCAGATGAATATCCTATTAAATCTTCAATATTGCGGCCAATATACTCGTACCTTCCCCCACCTATCTCATGCCCAAAAATCAGACGATACGGCACACACGCGGCATTTTCAACAAGATGACGATAAAAAGACTCAGACTTTACAAGCTCATTCTCGATCCTCTTATGTTCTGTCATATCGTGCGATACGCCAAAAATGACCCTCCTGCCACCACAATAACCAACGGTAAGCCTTGTTCTGACAGGAACAGAAACCCCCTGTTTTGTTAGAAAATTTGATTGATAATAATCTGTCCTCCCACTAAGAATCCCCTTGACTATCGATCCTGGCCTTAGGTCTTTATCAAAAGAATGAATCTGTGATATATCCATCCCCACAAGTTCCCCCTCTGAGTACCCGAGCCGCTTCCTTAGAGAACGATTGATTTTAAGAATCCTGCCCTCATAATCGAGCATGAATATATAATCGCCAATAGAGTCAAATACTATTGCAAGGCTATCAATAAATTCTTTCTCTTGCTCATGCCCTTTAATAAATCCCTTCAATACACATGTTTCAATTACAACTGCAAGCAAAGCAGATTCTTTACCATATTTCGTCTCACCAAAGCGAACCACAGCCTCCACGCTGTCCCCACCTCTCTTTCTGAATCTACATAGAAAGCTCTCCCCATCTCTTATTCTGTCAGATATTATCAGATTCTCAATTTTGTCCCTGCTTGCATCATCTATAAGATCTTTTATATCCCTATCAACAAGACTCTCAGGTCCATCATGCCCTACCATTTTTGCAAATTCAGCATCACAGTACTTAACTTTACCCTTTTGTGTGATGAAGAGCCCCACCTCGAGAAACATCTCTTCTAAATCTTTCTTCATAACCATGCCTATATATATTAAAACAAATTTTAATTACATATCAAATCATCCTAAACATCTACCATATAGGAGTTCGCAAGCATCTCTCCAACCATTCCTCTTATCTCTGCCGGACGAAACGGTTTTTCTACAACAGGTATTGCAGAATCGTTCTCATCTATTGCCAATTTTGAATGGTCGACCTCATACCCGCTTATTATTATTATTGGTATCTCGTTCGTCTTTTTATCCTGTTTCAACCTTCCGATCACTTCATATCCCGATATCCCGGGAAGCATCATATCCAGAAGAATCAATCCAGGCCTCTCCTCTTTTGCCAGTTCCACTGCATCCTCACCATTATCGGTTGAGATCAGCCTGTATCTATCTCTAACCAGACTCCGTTTGATAACATCTACTATTCGTTCGTCATCATCAACAATCAATATCTTTGGAAACTCTACCTTCCTGAGAGTAAACCAGAAGGTCGTTCCCTTACCCCTCTCTGACCTAAGCCATATTCTGCCCCCGTGCTTCTCCACGAGCCCCTTTACGATCGTTAGCCCCACTCCAGTGCCCTTATATCCCGGGCCTTCAATCCTGTCAAACTGTTCAAACTTCTCGAATACTTTTGGGACATTCTCCCTGGCAATTCCAAGGCCAGTGTCTGAAACGCTGCACTTGATGAGCTCCTCTTCATCTTCCACTTTGATATTTATCCTTCCACCGTCCTCTGTATACTGGATGGCATTTGCCAGCAGCTTATCAAATATCTGGAGAATCTTCTCTCCATCCATGTAAACAAGGAGTCTGCTTTTGGGAAGAGTGTGTTTGATCTTGATCTGCTTCTCATGTGCCACTTCTCTATGGCTATCGATACTCCTTTTCACTATCTGACAGATGTCTATTGTCTTTCTTCTGAGCACCTCTTTTCCTGCCTCTATCTTTGCAACATTCAGCAGATCATTGACAAGCCTCATCAATCTATCGGTATTTGACAAAGAAATTTCGAGCAGTTCCTGCTGCTTTTTATTCAGCCTGCCTGCAATACCATCGAGACAGAGAGAAACACCCTCCCTCATTATTGCAATTGGAGTTCTCAACTCGTGCGATACAGTCGAAAGAAAATCGCTCTTCATACGGTCGAGGGAGGCGAGCTTTCTGTGAGCCTCCTTCATCGACTCCTCTGCCTTGACTCGATCGGTAATATCACGAGCAAGCCCCTGAAATCCCACGACTCTTCCAGAATTCATTACGAGTTGAACATTTTGACCAATAAAAATCTCTCTTCCATCCTTTGCAACAACCAGAAGTTCGTAGTAAGTATTTCGGATCCTTTTGACGAGCTGAGTCTTATAGAAACGTTCCGCCTCTTTTCTGTACTCCGGATGAATGATATCTAAAAAGTGCTTTTTCAGCAGCTCCTCCTCACTATATCCAATTATTCGTATCCCTGCATGATTCACAAATGAGAAGTAACCCCTGATATCCGTCTCATAGATTATGTCATTAGAGTTTTCCACGATCTGTCTGTACCGCTCCTCACTCTCAAGTAGGGCCTTGTTTACAATCCTTCTCTCAAGAGCACCAGAAATAACATTACCCACTATCTCAAGCATCGAGACCATCGATTCAGGCCAGGCCTTATCTTTGTTTACAATCTCAAATCCCAGAAATCCTCTCAGAGAACCCCTCGATATAATAGGCACGGCTATCAGTGATTGAACATCTTCTCCAACAAGAATTTCTCTCTCTGCCACTGCATCTTCTGGAATGTCTGCACTCCTCTGTATATAGATGTTCTCGAATCTTCTGAGCCGCTCCATCCACCATGGAAAGTCATCTACCTCAAGATCTTTCACCCTTCCCATCTTTGGACTTGTTCCCTCTGAACACCACTCGTGGGTTATGTCAAAATATGTGTCCTTTTTCCTTAACATCACCACATAGCTTCTGTCCACACCAACATATTCGCCGATCTCCTGAAGGGCATCCATAATTGCCTCATCTATCTCATCGGGATTCAGATTAATGAATCTTGTAGAAATATCTGTGATCAACCTCTCGAACTCGATGCGGAATTTCAATGACCGCTCAATACTCTTTCTCTCATGCAGTACTGACTGAACATAAATAGTGAACAGAACTATGACCAGTACTGCCAGCATCCTCATCCAGAAGGCAACAGGATCAGGAAAAAATATTCTATTCAGAATCGCATCCTCCCTATTCATGAGAACATCCCTGAAAGACTCAAGTACCCAGTAAAGGAAGCTGAATCCGAGACCTGATAGAAAGACATAGTTTTTCTTTATGGAAAAACGGTGGCCCTCACTGAAGACCTTCAGCCTCCTGTGAAGCGACTCGACATACAGACCGAACAGGATTATTATGAATACAACTAAAATTCTCATCCAGAATGATATCGGATCGGGAGTAAATAGTCTCTCGACTATTGTTCCCTTCTGAAAAGCGAGCACATCTCTGATTGATTCAAGTATCCAGTACAGAACACTGAAACCTATGCTTCCCCATACCCAGTTCCAGCTCTCTTTAAAGCCTTGATAAAATTTTCTTATCCCCATTCCGATCTCCCGAAAAATAGGTTGCTCAAACATAAATCACGACCCTATCTGCAATAGCGATCCTATCTTGTCGACAAATTTTTTACTGTCGTAAGGCTTTGTGAATATTGCCGATACACCTAAAGATTTCGCCTTCTCCTTGTCCTCTTCGGTAATCGTCTTACCTGTTAATATTATCACGGGTATGGCCGCCTTTGCAGGAAACTTTCGAACCCTCTCGAGTAGCGTAAATCCTCCACCTGCCGGCATCATGAGATCGAGTATGATAAGATCAGGGCTGCCCTTCAAGATCGCCTGAGTTCCCTGATAAGTATCGGATGCAATTGTTACATCATATCCAGCCGCCTCAAGACGCATCATTACCATCTTCGCAAAATCAAGCTCATCCTCTACCAGCAAAATCTTCTTTCTATCTGCCATGTCTACCTCCATGGATAAATTCTATTCTAATCTATACCTTCTTCTTCATCATCCTGTTCCTCTCAATGCCGCTCAGGAGTCCAAATATTGGTCCCAGAAGAAAAAACATTAGCCACCCCCATAAACTATCTCTTCCTTCCAGAAAGATTGCCTTTAAATTGATCCCGATCACAATACCAAGAACCGTTCCTAAAATGGTATTCTGAAGGATCGGGTTTTCGATCGGATTCCAATCAAAATATCTCTTCATCTTCCTGCCCTCCTGTATTTATTGACTTTCCTGAAAAGTAATCCTAAATTTAGTTCCCCCTCTTCTGTAGACCCTTATCTCGCCTCCCAACTGGTCCTTCACGAGAATGTTGACTATATGCAGTCCAAGTGATTCTGTGCGATGTATGTCGATCTCCTCTGGAATTCCTATTCCATTGTCCCTTACAATGAGTTCGATCTTACCATTTTTTGAACGCAGCTCGATCAAAATCCTGCCTCTGCCTTTAAAAGATGCAGGAAATGCATGTTTCAATGAGTTTGAAAGCAGCTCATTTATAACGAGACCGCAAGGAACTGCCATGTCTATGCCGAGGCTGACTCCTTCTACATCTACTCTCAATTCTACTCTATGGGGATCGATGTTGTATGCACTGAACAGTCCGTGTGCAACATTTTCGATATATGTTGCAAAGTCCACACCTGCAAAGCTCTTTGACCTATAGAGAGTCTCATGGATCAATGCCATCGATCGGACCCTGTCGCGACTCTCCCTGAACATTTCCAGAGATTTTGTGTCTTTAACATGCATTGCCTGCAGATTAAGCAGGCTGCAGATCACCTGTAGGTTGTTCTTTACACGGTGATGAACCTCCTTAAGCAGAAGCTCTTTCTCCTTCAGCTCCTTTTGAAGCTGCTGATCTGCACGTATCCTCTCTATGGCCATTGCAATCTGTGAAGAGACAAACATCAGCATCATCTTTTCCTCCTGCCCGTACCTGACACCCTCCGAATAACTCTGCACCGTCAGAACCCCGATTGTCTCATCACGGGTCTTGAGCGGTACTCCGAGCCAGTAGAGGCACTTTGTTTCTCTTGGCTTTACCTCACCCCCCTTAATAAGCTCCTCTAATTTCTTTTGATCTGCCAGAAGCGGACGGCCAGTACGTATTACATATCCTGTAAGACCTCCTGCAGCCATCCTTGAACTCGGCTTTTTATCATAGGCATCAACAAAGTATGGAAACTGAATCCTGTCTGTGGCAGAATCATAAAGCGCAATGTAAAAGTTGTCGGCAACCATCAGCTCTGCTACTATCGCGTGTATTGAAAGGAACAATTCATTAAGGTCCTTTGAAGCAATTGCAGCCTCTGATATTCTATATATTGCAGATCTTGTCTTCTCTGCCTTCCTCTGCTCTGTAATATCATGGATCTGCGTGATTATTCTTCTCCTTCCCTCACTATCGCTGACCAGAGCAGACTTCACCTCCACTCTTCTCTTTTTGCCATCCTTTCTGATTATATTGAATTCATATTTAGATGGAACTTTCTTACCACTGATCCTGCTTGTATACCGATCGATTACAATGTTTCTACTCTCATCATCTAAAAATCTCATTATGTTACTTTTCATGACCTCTCGGCGGCTGTATCCGAGTATTTTGCACATCATATCGTTTGCATAAATAAACCTGAAATTATCGTCAACGATTGCTATCCCGTCATGAGAGTTTTCAACAACAGAACGGAACTTCTCCTCACTCTCATATAGTGCCCTTTCTGCTCTCTTTCGTTCCGTAATGTCTCTTGCCACTGCCTGAAAGGCCACAACCTTTCCATCCTTCAAGATTGGTGTGGAGCGTATTTCAATTGTAACCTCCTTGCCCGATTTCGTTACAACTTCATACTCGATTGGGGTGTTAAGTATTTTACCCTTTGAAAGTGATCCAATCCTCTCCCTGAACTGCTTTTTATATTTTTCTGTAATTATATCCCAACCACTCATTCTGAGCAGTTCTTTCTCTGTGTAGCCCAAACTCTCTATGATGCTTCTATTTACTGATAGGAGTCTGCCCTTAAGATCCATTATAAAAATCCCATCTGGGCTGTGTTCCACAAGATTTCTATATTTTTCCTCGCTCTCTCTCAGAGCCTTCTCAGCCTTTCTCTTCTCTGTCACATCGCGGGCAAATCCGCATAACTCTATGACATTTCCATCCGCATCGCGAATCGGAACCTTTGTGGCCACGAATATCCGCCTCTCTCCGCATACATCTAGAATGTCCTCGCTTCTGTGAACCTTTCCACTCTCAAAGACCTCAAGATCAATTGCCCTGATCCTCGCCGCCTCCTCCTTTGAAAAGAGGTCTTCATCCTTCTTGCCAACGATCTGGTCGATCGGCTTTCTGAAAATTCTTGAAAAAGCAGTGTTTGCAAGGATATACACACCCTCTCTGTTCTTTGTAAAGATTATCTCCTCAGATGCATTTAAAATGCTTCTTATTTGCTCTTCGGAGTATTTAAGTTCCTCCTCTATTCTCTTTTTCTCTGTAATATCACGGCTTATTCCGCTGAATTCGACCACCCTTCCCTTACTGTCCCTTATCGGAGTGCTCTTGCATGCCACCCATATTACCTCACCATCCTTTCTTACCATTCGAAACTCCACTTCATTTAAGATTCCATCGACTTTCTCTGGAGACTCACCCCTTATTATCCTCTCCATGTTTCTTCTGAGCTTTTCAACATCATCGGGGTGAACATATTCTGAAAAGTCGTGCCCTATCGTCTCCTCTGCTTCAATACCAGTAAAATGTTTAGCCGACCGATTAGCAAACAGAATCTTACCCCTAAAATCGACTGTAAATATCAGATCTTTTGTATTGTCTATAAGATTTCTGTACTTTTCCTCTGTCTCCTTCTGCCTGGTTATATCTGTCACAATACCCAATATTGCATCCTCACCCTCGTACTTTATCAATTTTGTTGCAACTATAGACTCAACCCTTCTGCCATCTTTTGTTATAAGAGTATATTCGTGTGGTTTAACATCCCTACCCTTTAAGTGTTCTGCATAATTTTTCTTCATCATATCTACAGATTCAGGTGCGACTAACTTAAAAAAATCGAATCTTGGAGATAAAAACTCATCGGATCTATAACCAAGCAGCTCCTCACACTTGTTGTTAACATAAACGACCTTTCCATTTTTATTAATAAAGATCATGTTTGGTGACTGCTCGGCAAAGGTTCTGAACTTCTCCTCATTCTCCTTCAACTCTTCTTCTTTTCTCTTTCTCTCTGTTATGTCTCTTACAAACTCTACCACTCCTGTGACCCTGCCTGTGGCTGGATCTTTTATGGGATAGCTGTAAAGATCGATCCACTCTGCAACAGACCCCTTCAGGCCGGGCACGATATCGTGCTCAACTCTTCCTGATTTTATACAGCGAAGAGTAGGACATGGATCGCAGGGTCTCTTTCTGTTATGATATGCAGAATAGCATTTCCTGCCCTCAAGTGGAAGGTTTTCTCGATACCAGTTCTTCATCACTCCATTGACCATACGGATCGTCATGTCTGTGTTGAGAACGCTGATTCCATCCTGAATCGCTTCAAAAATGGTATCGAGAAATACCTTATCCTCTTTTACTTTCTCTTCAACCAACCTCCTTTCATTTTCCAATCTGATCTTATACAAAGCAAAGGCCAGATCACTACCTATCTCATCCAGCAGTCCAAGCTCCTCTTCACTAAACTGCTTCGAATGAACAACATACAGCATCAACCGATTATTATATTTTACAAAAGGAATCAATGCCAGATATGACTCTCCAAAGGGAATTATCCTTAATCTTCTGATCGAACTCAATCCCCTCTTCTTTATGATCTCCTGGATCGATTCCCATAGGTATATATCGCCAGCCTTGAATACTTCATCCTCTGTTGTTATAAATGCACTAATATACCTGTTCACATCGACGAGTATCTTGCAGGCAGAGCCCAGCAGCCTTTTTCTGTCATTTTCCCTTGTGATCAGCTGATTTATGTTTCTGATGCTGAGCAAAACCTCAGTGAGATGAGCAGCCTTCTCCTCCGCCCTCTTACGCTCTGTTATATCCTCGATTGCAATGAGAATCATCTGTGTCTTATTTGCTTCCCGATAGATCCGTCTGGCATTGAGAAGCATCGTCTTTCTTCCGATGCGTTTAAACTCATGATCTACTTCAAAATCCTCAAATGAGGTATTTTTAGGCAGTATCTCCTTCAGCAGTCTTCTCAATTCGGGTATATCCCACTGACCGCCTCCGAGCTTAAAAAAGTTATTTCCTATAATCTCCTTTGGTTTTGCACTAAATGTTCTGTAAAAAGAACGATTTGCAGAAAGCACTGTAAATTTATCATCGAGTACTATTAGCGGATCCCTTACTGTGTCTACTATAGACTCTGCATATGCCCTTGCCTCTCTTACTGCCCTCTCTGCCTCTCTCTCCTTTGTTACGTCACGAAACACAAGAACAACTCCAACAATCTCACCCTCCTCATCCGTTATCGGAGCACCGCTATCTGCAATAGATATCTCCTTCCCATCTCTATTTATCAGCAGTGTGTGGTTTGCCAGGCCCACTACCACACCATCACGAAGGACTCTATCAACCGGATTCTCAACGCTTTCCCTCGAATCTTCGTTTATGATTTTAAAGACCTCCTTAAGATACTTCCCCTTTGCCTCATCTGTTGTCCAGCCTGTCATCTTCTCTGCAATTGGATTCATAAATGTAATCTTGCCTGAAATGTCTGTTGTAATCACCCCATCACCAATGCTCATAAGAGTAGTAAAGAGCCATGCCTCGCTTTTGCGTATCTGTTTTTCCAGTTTGTGCTTATATATTGCAGTCTCTATTACAGCCTGCATCTCCCTGTCATCAAATGGCTTTGTAATAAAGCCAAACGGCTGGCTCTTCTTTACTCTTTCTAAAGTCTCTTCATCTGCATAGGCGGTTAAATATATTACCGGAATGTCAAAACGTGTGCGAACCAGTCTTGCAGTCTCAATACCATTCACTGGTCCCTTTAATTTTATGTCCATAATAACAAGATCGACCGGATTAGATTCTATCTTCTTCAGTGCTCCATCAGATGTTGCAGCAATTCCCGTCACTTCATACCCCATTACCTGCAAACGATTCTTAGTATCTTCGGCTACTAGGCGCTCATCTTCAACAATTAAGATCTTTTTCTTTTTTAACATTCTGGCTTCCTCATATTATTGATATTAAAAAGAGAACCAATCCAACAATTCCAATATAACATTTTTCTATTCAACCAGCAACTCTCTTACATTCTCACGCAGTTGTTCAGGATCGATCGGTTTTTTGAGAATCGGTATTGCTGCATTCAAATTAAATCGATGGAGCCTCTCATGATCTATTCTGTAGGCACTGGTTATTAAAATCGGAATTGCCTGAGTCCTGTTGTCCTGTTTGAGTCTCCCGATCACTTCATAACCATTCATCTCTGGAAGCATCATGTCCAGCACTATCAGGTCAGGAAACTCCTTCCTAGCAATCTCTATTGCCTCTATCCCATCCCTTGCTTCGATGAAACGGTAATCATCAACACCTAAAAATTTCTCTATTACATCGATTATTTTATCATCGTCCTCCACAATCATTATTTTTGGAAATGGTATCTTCTTTATTGTGAATATAAATTTGGATCCCTTTCCAGGCTCAGATTCGACCCAGATCCTTCCTCTGTGTTTTTCCACGAGTCCCTTTACTATTACGAGTCCAAGTCCTGTTCCCTGATATTCGCCTTCACCAGAGGAGCCGATCTGGGAAAACTTTTTAAAAAGTTTTGGTATGTCCTCTCTTGCGATTCCTCTTCCAGTATCCTCAACCTCACATCTAACGAATCTATCACCATCTTCTACTCTTATTGTTATCTTTCCTCCCTCTGGTGTGAATCTGAGTGCATTGCTCATCAGGTTGCTGAAAATCTGATTTATTTTGTCTCTGTCTGCATATATCTTGATAGGTCTGTCGGGCACATCAGATACTATACTGACCCCTTTCTCTTTAGCCTGATTCTCATAGCTTAGAGCCATGTCTGTTGCTATCTCGACCATATCGATCGAACTTCTCCTGAGAAGCATCTTACCCACTTCTATCTTCGATATGTCGAGCAGATCCCCTACAAGACGCTCAAGCCTCTGAACATGATCCAGGGTTCTGTTGAGAATTCCCCTCTGTTTTTCAGTAAGGCTCCCTGCAATTCCATCAAGGCAGAGGCCGATTCCCTCCTGAATCACTGCTATTGGTGTGCGCAGTTCATGAGAAACGGTAGACAAAAACTCTGTTTTAAGCACATCGAGTCTCTTGAGCTTTCTGTTTGCCTCCAGCATTGCCCTTTCAGCCTTTCTCTGTTCTGTTATGTCACGGAAAACTGTGACCGTTCCTGCAATTCTGCCATATTCATCTCTGATCGGCGCACTGCTGATGCTTATCGGAATCTTCCTTTTATTCTTTGATACAAGTAGAAGACGATTTTTTACATCATGAGAATCCTCGCCGCAAATTTTCGTGTCTGTTAGATCCTTGATTTCCTCTCTTCTCTCTTCATCAATAATCCTCAACACACTACCAATAGGTCTGGATTTTACCTCTGCCTGTTTATATCCCGTAAGCGATTCAGCAACAGGATTCATAAAACATACACGACCCTTCTTGTCTGTTGCAACAACGCCATCACTTATGCTGTAGAGAACCGCTTCAAGCCACTGCTGGTTCTCTTTCAATTTTCTCTCCATATTGTATCTGTAAAATGCCATCTCTATGGCAGAACGAAGATCCTTGGACTCAAAAGGTTTAAGCAGATAACCATAGGGTTCTGTGAGCTTAGCCCTTTGTAGTGTCTCTTCATCAGCATAGGCCGTCAGGTAGATGATTGGAATGCTGTTTTTTGATCTGATGATCCCAGCCGTCTCGATTCCATCCTTGTCACCATCTATCCTTATGTCCATCAGGACTAGATCCGGATTACTCCTGCCTACCTCCTCTATTGCCTCATCACCTGTAGAAACCATGCCGCAGACCGAGTAGCCCATGTGTTCCAGCATCCGCTTTATCTCCTCTGCAACTATCTTCTCGTCTTCTACTATTAATATCTTCATCTTCTTCATTCTATTCATCCTCACCCTTTTCTCTGAAAATTATTCTGAATTCACAGCCACTCTTAGAATCTATTTCAATCCTGCCGTCGAGCTGATCCTCTACCAATATCTTAACCAGATGAAGTCCTAAGGAATCACTTCTCTTTGAGTCAAATCCTTCAGGAAATCCGACTCCATTGTCGCAGACAACAAGCTCCAATTCACCACCCTCGATTCTTCCAAACCTTATTGAAATCTTTCCGCTTCTTCTTGCTCTGGCAGGAAATGCATGCTTCAGCGCATTGGATACAAGCTCGTTTATTATCAATCCACAGGGAACCGCAAGATTTACTCCAAGCTTCACATCCTCAACCTCGATATTGAAATCGATCCTCATAGGATCGACATGATAGGTTCTGTAGAGCTCCCTTACCAGACTCTCTACATAACTGTTAAAATCGATCTCTGAAAGATTGGCAGACCTGTAAAGCTTTTCATGAACAAGCGCCATAGATCGGACTCTGGTTCGGCTTTCCTCAAACATCGAAAGAGACTGTCTGTCCTTTATGTACCGAGCCTGAAGGCTAAGAAGGCTGCATATTACCTGCAGATTGTTCTTCACCCTGTGGTGTATTTCCTTCAGCATGACCTCTTTTTCCCTGAGATCTCTCCGAATCCTCTCTTCTGCCTTCTTTCGTTCAGATATGTCCCTAATAATAGAGATCGTGTTCAATTTGCCTTTTAATACTATACACGACAGCGACAACTCAACAGGCAGGAGTTCTCCATTCTTCTTTATACACTCGAGTTCCAAGACTTTCCCTTCAGGGTAATCTGCCTTTTCACCAAACAGCATATTTAATCTGTTTTTTAAATTCGTACGATGTCTCGGAGGTATTATTAATTTATATATATCCCTTCTTCTTACTTCCTTTGCAGAATATCCAAATATTCTCTCTGCTGCCCTGTTCCAGTATGTAACCCTTCCCTTACTGTCGATCATGATAATTGCATCCTGTGCTGCACTGCTTATTGTTCTGAACTTTCTCTCGCTGTCTCTCAGTGCTGCCTCCGCCCTGTCGCGCTCCGCCTCTCTGATCTGGATCTGCTTGATCATGTTGTTGAACTCTTCATAAAGGATACCAATCTCATCCCTGCCCAGTCTCTTAATCTGGACAGAATAATCGGCCTTGCCAGATATCCTCTTTGTTACTTCAGCAAGCTCAAGAATGGGCCTCGAAATTGTCTGTTGAAGCCTGAGTGCCATCATATATGCAAACAAAACAAGTGCGCCAAGAAGAAAGAAGATTGTCACCAGATCTTTTCTAATTGTATTCTTTACCTTCTCGGCAGATACTCTCATATAAATGCTTCCATATCTTTCACCTTTATAGATTATCGGCTGGAATATGTGAAGAAAACCAGACTTGAATAGTGATTCTTCTCTCACGAATTCCGATTCTATCATGGCCTTCCTGTCGATAGTACCAAACTCTGCAAAAATATTTCCATTTGTATCATAAACACACGCATAAAGGAGCTGAGGAAAATTCTGAATTGTTGAAAGCACCTCCCTTGCACCATACTGGTCTCCAAAAATCAATGGAGTTACACAGTGTCCCCCAACCAGTCTGGCATTCATGATCGACAGATTCACAAGATTGTTCTTTAGTGATTTCACATCATAGATAAATATATAGGTAAATCCGAGTGAAAGAACAGTAGTAGTGACAACAAGTATTATAACTACCAGTTTTGCTTTTATCGATAGATTTTTAAACACATTCATCTTTCACTCCTGGCAGGCTTGACAATCTTGGCAAAATTGAGAAGCAGATAACTAAAGTGCAGACCCGACTCGCGTACAGCACTCTCATTAACTTCAAATCTTACCTTACCAGAGCTGAGATAGAAATTGATAAGCACACCCATGTCTGCAAATTTATCGGTATCACCGATCGTAAGTATTGGTTTGCCTCTCGTATAGTCGAGAATTTTCGAAAGATTTTTCTTCTCAGAACCAGAAATAAAAAGCAGATGACATCCACAAATCTCTCCAACATTCTTGACCATCCTGATTTCAACTCTTTTGCTTTTTATATTCTGGTCGGCATAGAGAGTGCTCAGAGTATCTCCAAAAGGATTTTCTCCAATCACCCCGAGTATGAACGGCTTTGTAATATCAGAAATTCCAGTTTCATCCGGCCAGTCGATGAATCGGGTAAATTTTTCTAAAAAAACCGCCTTCACCGTATACTGACCAACCTGCGAATAACCTGGCATTAAAATAAAAAGGAGTAGAATAAATGTAGTCAATATTCTCTTTTCGTTTAACCTTCTCATGATTCCATCCCTGCTAAAGCTCTCATATACTTCAGAGACCTATCTCGACTCCTAACATTGCTGTGATTCCTGGTTGCTGTATTTCAGGGAGATAGAATGTCTGGTCATACAGTCCGCCACATCTGATGTTGCTGTTAAAAAGATTCTCGACTCTTGCATATATACGACAGCAGTTCAACACTCTCTTTGTTGTGATAAAGAGGTCGAATAATGTATATCCAGGCTGTCTTCCATCAGGGAATAGTGCTCTGTTTCTATTATTGATCGAGCCGATCCATCTGAAACGAGGTGTGACAGTAAGAAAATTAAAGAGATCTCTAAACGTAAATCCGATCAATACCTTATTGCGGGCTATTCTCGGTATATCACTATTACTATTTTTCTCATCCTCGATTCCATCTGTATAGGAGTAGTGAAAATATCCCGAAACCTTACTGATCAGCTCTACATATAGACTCAGATTCAGACCGGTTATTCTCTGTTTTCCTATGTTCTCATTTCTGAATCCCTGAGAATATACAACCGTATCTTCTGTACTGAAATATTTATTAAATGAAGAGTCGGAATACATTACACGTTTAATAACATCGGTCAATATACTGTTGTACACAGATAAATCACAACCAACACTGCTTGCGATCTGGTATGAGAGGGTTGCCTCCAGTGTCTTTACACGCTGATTTCTCAACCCCCATTTCGGCTGATCTTTTCTGATCTCATCAACAGAAAGCATGACAGCTGTTGGTGAACCCCACTGCTCATACTGATAGAATAGTGAAGGTGCCTGAAATGCGGTTCCATAAATCAATTTCAATACAGACTTAGAATTTGGACGAATTATTATCCCGCTCCTCGGATTGAACGTCCCCTTATATCGGGTAGAATAGTCGTACCTCCCTCCAAGCACAATATCAATCTTCTCTGATAGATCATATTCGATCTGTGCAAAACACCCGTATCTTCTCTCTCTTATTGTCAGTGCACGATCAATCTTTTTTGCATTCTCTCCTTCATACTTATATGAATTCCCAAGAACCTGATCATTTGCATAAGGCGGTATGCTCCTTGTATCTTCATACTCTACTGCTGTTATTATGTTCGATTCATTAAAAAGTCTGCTACTATATCCAATAACTGCCCTGAAGGTTCTATCCCTTCCAGTCATATACTGGCTGTATATATCATTAAAATTTAGAGCACTCTTCCATTTATAAAAGCGTGTCTCAGGATCCTGCACTCTCTGGATATATGCTAAATCGATGCTCAGAAGATTTGAGAGTCCAAACTTTTTTCTGAAGTGTGTCTGAACTAGATCTGTCGTATATTTCCAGCGAGCCTCTTTGTTGTATATGTAGCTGTCCGGAGGAAGACCGAGCGAATTACCCTCATCAAATCTCTGCCGAAAATATGAAAGTGAAAGATCTCTCCATCTTGCTTTCAGAAATATTGTGTGATCATGTATCGGTTGCTCAAATTTTTTCCTTGCAGGTGGTGGATAACTTTTAATGATATTATAGACAGAATCTAAGCCCATGAAGTTTGGTCCATCGGAATTAAAGAATCTCACCAATCCATAAAGGGAAAAATCACTGCCTATCTTCACTCCTCCCTCTGTAAGAAGATCTCTGCTCCTCATGCTTCCATAACTCAGGCGTGAAGTTAGAGATGGTTTGCTATCCACATCCTTGGAGACTATATTTATTATCCCTGAAAATCCATCTGCTCCATAAATGGCAGAAGCAGGACCAAAGATTACCTCTATCCGCTTTGCAAACCTTACGGATATTGAATTGCCTATAGACACAAAAGTACCGCTCACAGGATTTATCTTCTCTCCATCGATCAGTACCAAGAACCTGTCGTTGCCTTCAATCCCCCTTATTGTATAGAATTCTCCAAATCCACGGGCATTCTCTACAATGTCGATTCCCGGTATGTCACGCAGCAGATCCGACAGATCTTCATATCCTCTTTCAATTATCTGCTGCTCTGTAATTACGACAATACTGGCAGGTGCACTGGAAATGGGTTCTCCATATCTGCTTACACCTGTTACGTTCAGGTTCATCAGTTCTTCAATCGTCATCATAAACAGCTCTTTGGCCTTAATCCTTCTCTGGCCAGAGACTACCCCTGATGCGAGCATACAGATAATTAAAATAAAACGGCAAATCCAGACTTTCATTCAAACTCCTTTTTTTCTCCTGCCAAATTGTATCTTAAACTCTGTCCCATCTTTCACATTCACCTCTATCCTTCCATCCAGTTGATCTTCTGTTATTATATGTACCAAATGAAGGCCGAGAGAATCGCTTCCCTCTATGTCAAATCCTTCGGGCATTCCCTTTCCATTGTCTCTAACAACAAGCTCATACTCACTGCTCTTTTTTCTATAAAACTTTACCAAAACCTCACCCTTTCTCTTCCATCCTTTTGGAAATGCATGCTTTAATGCATTGGAAACCAGCTCGTTAACTACCAGACCACATGGAATTGCACGATCGATATCGAGCTTCACATCCTCAACATCTATTTCAAATTTTATCTTACCAGTATCGATGTGATAATTTTTAAATAGTTCTCTTACAAGTGAATCAATATATCCTGTAACATCTATGCTTGAAAAGTCACCCCTTCTATAAAGCCTCTCATGAACAAGCGCCATAGACCTTACTCTATTGCGGCTGTCTTCAATCATCTCTAGTGCATCCTTATCCTTTATATATCTCGACTGAAGGCTGAGAAGACTCGATATTATCTGCATATTATTCTTAACCCTGTGGTGTATCTCCTTCAACAGCAGCTCCTTTTCCTTCAAATCCTTCTCAATCTGTTCCTCTGCCCTCTTCCTGATTAGAGTCGTTGTAAACATATCTCCAAACGCCCTTATTATGACATTATCCTCCCTTGACCACTTTTTCTGTTCCCTTACTGAATTCAATCCCAGAACCCCGATGACAGACTCCTCATATACCAGCGGCACCACAATAAACGATTTGACAGACAACTCTCTTACAATCCTCCTCTCATTAACAGCCTCTGGAGGAAGATCTTCTATATCTGCAATATGTATCATTTCGAAGCTCTTTATCTTATCCTTGAACCACCTGTATTGATCCAGAGACCCACCGTTTATAATAGATTTTATTGATTCAGTACCACTATCATTCCATTCGTAGATATTTTCAATTGATTTTCCATCATCCGAAAATCTGAGTAAATAGATCTCGTCCACACCAACAAATAAACCTATCCTCTTTAATGCCCAGTTTATTCCTCGATCTACCTCTTTGTGAGAAAGACCAATAAACTTTGTTGATATAGAGCTCAAAAGCATCTCCATCTCAATCCTGTGTCTTAGTTCTCTCTCTGCCCTCTTTTTCTCGGTTATATCAAGAAGCTGTGCTACTGTCTTCTTCCTTCCCTTGGAATCCTCCATCACTGTCGAGCTTATCTCAACACGCCTCTTCTCGCCACTCTTACGAACCACATTGAACTCATACCTTGAGGGAATTTTCTCTCCCCTCTGTCTTCTGACATATCTGTCTGCCACAAGCTCCCGACTCTCATCATCTAAAAAGATGCGAAAATCCTTTCCAAGTACCTCCTTACGAGGATATGCAAGTATTCTGCAAAGTTCATCATTCACATATTGAAACCTGTAGTCTTCACCAATTATCAAAATACCATCATGAGAATGATCTGCAACCGAGCGGAACAGCTGCTCGCTGTCCCTGATCGCATCCTCTACCATTCTTCTCTCGGTAATATCTATGGCAAATGCAACCACAACTTCCTGACCAAGATAGACTCCCTTGTTGAGACGGACGATCTTCGGGAACACCTCTCCATTTTTCCTTCTCCCCCAAAATTCAAATCTCTGAGGTTTGCCTTCAAAGGCACTCTTTATGTATCCTGCGATCTTTTTCATATCGTTCTTGCCAGGCGCAGAAACCGCCTCTGGAGTCTTTCCTATGAAAAACTCTTTCGGATATCCATACATCTCCACTGCGCCGCGATTTACGTCCAGAAAACGACCATCTCTATCCTGAATATAAATTGCATCCGAAGCATTATCAAAAATGCTCCTGTAGCTCTCCTCTGAAAGTAAGAGTTCTTTCTCTGCCTTCTTTCTTTCTGTAATATCCCTGACATTTCCCAATATCGCCTTTGCACCGCCATAAGGAATCATGCTGATTGCAAATTCGAGATGTTTTGTCTTGCCACTCTTTGTTATTATGCGGGCCTCGTATGTGTTCGGTACATCCTCACCCATCTGGCGCCTCCTGCCAATCTCTTTTATCTTCTCCCTGTCATCCGGATGTACTACATCCCACACATTCATAGAATAGAGCTCTTCCTTGCTGTATTCTGTTATCTCGCAGACCCTGTCGTTAACAAATTTAAATCTGTCTTTCCAGTAGATATATATTGCATCATGACTCTGCTCTACAACTGTTCTGTACTTTTCCTCACTCTCTTTCAGTCTGTCCTGAATTAGTCTCTTCTCAACAGCAAATGCTATATGATTGGAAACAATCTCCATGAGTTCGACATCTTTTTGTGTATATGCCTCAGGATCATCATAACTCTGAACACTCATCACGCCTATTACCCTTGTACCCATTTTTAGAGGTACACCAAGCCATATCTTGGAAGGAGTCCCAACAGTCTTTACCTTCCCAAGCCTCTCCAGCCTCTTGACACCATCCCAATCTATTAGAAGTGGTTTTGCATTTCTTATTACATATGCAGTCAGAGTCTTACCCAGAGGGAATGTCTTATATTTATCCTTCTGATCGACCTTATAGATTGAGCTCAATTCGTCCTTCTCCTGGTCATAGAGTGCCATCATAAAGTTTGTTGTGTCTATTAGTTCACCTAAATATTCTCTTATCGAGACAAACAGCTCGTCTATGTTCTGTGTAAGACCGATCGCATTGGATATTTTTAATAGAACATTCTGTATTCGCTCTACCCTCTTTCTCTCTGTTATATCCCTGGCAAACTGTGAAGAACCTACTATCCTGTCTTCAATACGAATCGGATTGAACGATACTTCATAAACCCGCTCGATCTTATCTTTTATTTTATATCTTACCTCTTCAATAAATCTTTGTCCACGAAATACACGACGGCTCTTTTTTATCCACAACTGGCGTTCATTTTCAGGAATGAATTCGATCAATCTCATCCCTTGTTTGACTTCAATGTTGTAAAGTTCCTTCATGACAGCAGCATACGACTCGTTGTATTTTACGATCCTTCCCTTTCTGTCAAAAGAGACTATCAGATCATCCGTATTATCCAGAACTGCCGAAAGGCTGGCCTCAGACTCTTTCACCTCCTGTTCTTTCTTTACCCATTCTGTGATATCCTTTGATACAACGGTTACTGCATCTACCTTTCCGCTCTTTGAGTTTCTTATTGGACTCAGAGTTCTTATGAAGTGTCTTCCATCCCTTTCGCTTTCATGTTTATAAACAACACTCTTTCCGGTTCTGAAAACCTTATTGAGCTCTCTCGAAAACTCTCTTGTCTTCTCTTTTGAGTGAAACTCGCTATATTTTCTTCCTAGAACATCCACCTCTTTGAGTCCGTATCTCGAAAGAAGCTTTGAGCTTGCATATAGATACTTCATCTCCTTATTCATCAGGTATACAGGATCGTCCATAGAATCCATGAGAGATCTGTACTTTTCCTGGCTTTCCCGAATTCTACTCTCAGCACGTTTTTTTTCGGTGATATCTCTTACAGTACCAAGGATGCCAACAGGAGTACCCGAATCATCGAGTATGAGAGAGCTGCTCATCTCTGCAGGGAAGGTCGTACCATTTTTCCTTAAATGCCGGATTTCACCCCTGAATTTGCCATCTTTCTTGACTTTTCGATCTGCATCGCTGACAGATTCCATCTGCTCAGGAGTATAAAACATTGAATAGTTCCTGCCGATGATTTCATCAATAGTATAACCATGCATACCTGCAAATGTTTTGTTGGCAAACAAAAGATTTCCTTTGAGATCATAAACAGCTATGCCTTCTGTGCTCTGCTCTATAGCAACAGACAGTAGCCTCAACTTCTCCTCTGCCTCTTTAAGCTCTGTAATATCTCGAAGGTGTTCTATCACTCTGACTACAGATCCATCTTCATCCATCAGAGGATAGGCTCTCGCGTCCAGCCAGACACCCAACTCATCTACATACTTCTCAATATAGGCGGGTTTTCCTTTCTTTATACATTCAGATATGACACACATCTTGCAGGGAGTCTTCCTGCCGATCAATTGATAACACTTCTTTCCATGAACCTGGTCTGGTTTCAAATTTAGAAATTCGTATCCTGCCTTGTTGTATCTTAATACATTGTATTGCTTATCAAGAATTCCGATCATATCTGGAATGGCGTTGAAGAGCGATTCAAGAAAATCCGATGTCTCTTTGTACTTCTGTTCGCTTTCTCTGATCTTTGTTTCCATCTTGCTTTTATATAAAGCAGTCTCTATTACACCTCGCAATTCTCGTTCTTCAAAAGGCTTGACAATAAAACCAAAGGGCTGTGTCTGTTTTATCCTATCCAGCGTATCCTGGTCTACCAGAACTGTTAGATAGACAATGGGAATCCCAAACTGGCTTCGCAGCTTCTCTGCTGTCTCTATCCCATCCATATCTCCTCTTAGTTTAATGTCTACCAGAGCAAGATCTGGACTGAACTCATTTGCCAGGTTGAGTGCCTCCTTGCCAGTACGGGCAACACCTACTATCTCGTAGCCAAAATTTTTTAATGCAACTCTGATCTCCTCTGCAACCAGTGACTCATCCTCAATTACCAATATCCGCCTTTTGTCCATCTTATAGCTCCTTCGGGTGTAAATAAGCTTTTTATTCTTTTATTATGCCATTCTCTTTTGCCAATCTCATTATCTCTCTTTTTGCCAGTCTGCTTGCCCTGGTCTTCTTGGTTTCCCATCTATTAACCGTACTGAGTGTTACACCGAGTTGATGGGCAAACTCCTCCTGTGTGAGGTTCAAAGATTTGCGGATCTTTTTAATCTCTTCGCCAGTCATGATGCAATCCTCCCTTTTGTTAAATATTTAAACACAACCTGTCGAATCATGAACATATTCAATATCTTATCCAACGGCTTAAATTTAATAATTATAATGAAAAAGAGACTCTTTGCTTTCTTATTTAATGTTAATCTATCAAATAATATGCCTAATCAATAATCAAGTACAAATAAAAAGCCCCTTCAGACTAACATGTCCAAAGGGGCAGAATGAGGATTTCTTGGATTATATCCGGCGGTCTACCTAAATGCTAAATATCTCTCTCCTCCAGCTGCTTTTTTAATTTCTCCTGATCCTCTATGGCCTTCCTGACTCTTGCCAGTGCCTTCATGTAGAGTGTTTTCTGTTTCAACCTTACAGCAGCCTTGTATGCCTGTTCAGCCTCATCTAACATTCCCAGCACTTCATATGCCAGACCAAGGTCATAGTGTGCAGCTGGCTGCTTTGGAGTCTCTTCTACGGCCCTCTTCCACTCATCCAGTGCCTCCTCCCACAAACCATTTTCTGCATACCTTACACCAACACCTATGCTGCCTGACCCTGGTTCTATTGTTCTCTTTTCTGTAACATAGTAGGGTGCTATCATCCTGACAAACCTCTTGCAGATCGACTTGGAAAGATCATTTAAAATCTCTCCCTTTGGCTTGAGTGCCTTCTGTTCATCTGCCAGGACCTCGAAAAACGATCTCTTCTCGTTTCTGCTGTCATAGCTCTTTGAATCGCTGTGAGCGGCAAGAAGCCTTCCTGTCTCTACATCAACAACTCTGAAATTAATTGCAACCGTACCCTTTCTGACCCAGTAAGACTTGTCTACCCAGACCTCCTCATAAATCTCTCGTTTTACCTTCTTTTTCTTTCCTGTCTTCTTATCTTTAACAGTAACCCACTGGTACTTGCCTGTTCCCCTTCTCTCTTTGACCTTTTTGGTAATCTTCTTGTCAGGCTCTACCTCGTATGTAGATACCTCACCGAATATCATTGCATCTACACCAAGAAGTTTACCTATCTCAACAGCCGTATTCTGGTCCACTGCTCCGGTCATGGTGAACTTTTGTTCATTTAGTACTTCATTTATCTTATCTCTCTCCATAATGTCATAATAACCTGTCTTTATTAACATCGACTGGACAAGTGTTGCAATCTGCGAACCGGCTCTCTCAGGGCCTTTAAAGTCGACTATTGCTATCGATTTTATTCCAGGCATATCTATTGCAGGAGGCTTGAGCACCTTTACGGAAACCATCGAAGGTATGGAACACGACACAATAACGGCAGCTATAAATAAAACCACTACCAATCTGTATCTCTTTTCCATCTATTAACTCCTTATTATTATAAACAAAATAAAAGATTCTTACAATCAGGATTGTATTTTTAAGTAATATAAGCAATCCATAAAAAAAAGCAAGTGAAATTTAGGTGGCAATTTATCAAAATTTATTTTATCTTGTAAAAAAATAAATAGGAGAGAAAAAGGGATGAAAGAAAAGATTAAAAAGAATATCGGATTTGGCTCATTTCCAAATCTTTTCTGGCTTGTTGTCATGTTTGAGTTCTTCGAGAGGGGCTCCTATTACGGGATGATGAGCTTTATCTCTGTCTATTTTGTAGATGTGTTGCATTTTCCTAAGGAAAATGTCGGCATTATAAAGAGTGTTATTCAACCGCTTCTATATTTTCTTCCAATAATCTCTGGAGCTCTGGCAGACCGGTTCGGATATAGAAGACTGCTTATGGTTGCATTCTCCCTTTTAGGTGGAGGTTATTTTCTCACAAGTCAGGCAACATCATACGGGACTGTCTTTGCTGCCCTGGTAATCATGGGTTTCGGTGCTGGCATATTCAAACCTCTTATAACAGGTGTAATAGCAAAAGTAACTGACAGAAAAAACAGCACACTTGGATTTGGAATCTACTACTGGTCGATCAACATAGGAGCGTTCCTGTTCCCCCTATTCCTCGTCCCATTTCTTAAAGCAATGAATCCTACATACGTAATAATAGCATCCGCAATATGTACTGCATCCATGCTCATACCAACAATTCTCTTTTTCAAAGACCCTGCAAAAATGGAAAGGATCAAAAAACGTGAACAGACAAATCTGGTTCAGACAATAGCAAATGGTTTTGAAATCATATACTCTCCTATTGTACTGCTCTATTATCAAATGAAAAAATCTATATCCAGAAAACTCATCTGGTGTGTGATTCTGATGGCACTTTTAGGATATTCGCTATTCCAGTATATAAATAAAAAACCTACTCTTGATAAATTTTCAAGATTTGGCATAGCAGGAAAAAATTCAACATTGATTTTTAATGTAAATAGAAATATGCTCGGTAAAGATAATTATAAAATCGAAAGGGGAAAAGACGATTCAACAAGATTTGATCTCACTATCTTCAAGCCTGAATATCTCGACCAGTTTTCATCCGAGATTCTTACAAGGATAAAATCTATTCCTGGTTTTGAGAAAACCTCTGAGTCTGATCTACGCAAATGGATAAACTTTTCCGATAAAAAATTAATAGTCCGGTTCAGCCAGAGCAGTCTCATTAAGACCGATTTTGGAATCGAAAAATTAGATGATGCACATTACGGTGTGATACTGAAAAGTGGAACCAATTTCGATGAATATAAACAAAGACTTCTGACCACACTTCACCATATACCGATCCTATCCGGCCTTACAATGAAGGATTGTGAGAGACTATATCAATCAACAACCGCAAGATCATTTTTTAATCTCTTTGTTGTTGCACTTATAGCGATAGCTCTCGGAATAGTAAGTTTCTCGACAGCAGGAGAAAGAAAAGAAGGAAAGGCCAGTACAAATCTTATTATTCCATTCCTGATAACGCTTGCAATTGGGGCTTCACTATGGCTAATACCTGGTCTGAATATTCTTGGAAGAATAATTGCTTCTGTTATCTATCTTACGGCGAGTTCCCTCTTCATTATAGACAAATCAGACCCTGGAAAATTTATAAGCCATGCTAAATTCCTTCTCATGATCGTTCTTTATTCTGGATTCTGGGTCCTCTATTTTCAGATGTTTGATTCGGTATTGTGGTATGTCAAAGCATATGTAGATGCCTCATCACTCAATCACACAATAAACAAATTTCTGGGACTATTTGGAATAAACGCTAACTGGTTTTTCGATGTAGAACATGTCACTGTAATCAATGCTGGAACAATAATACTGCTTCAGATATTGATCTCAACGATTGTCAAAAACAGAAAACCGCTTCCTACAATGATGTTTGGTATAGGTTTGGGCACACTTGGTATGGCCATACTTGCTATAAATACAAATATATGGATATTTCTGGCAGGAATTGCCATCTTCTCCATAGGAGAGATGACGGCACATCCAAAATTTTACAGCTATATAGGCCTTGTTGCACCAAAAGATAAAAAAGCCATGTATATGGGTTATGTATTTCTATATGGAGTCTTCGGCAGCTCAGTAGCAGGTATTGTTGGGGCAAAACTCTATGTCCATTTTGTTGACGGGCTTAATCAACCCAGGACGCTCTGGCTGATCTTCAGCTCTATAGGTCTTTTTACAATTGCGGCTCTGGCCTTATATAACAAATTCATAAAATCAGATTCTAAATGAATATAGATAAATAAATCTATTCATATCGGAGGCTTTCCACAGGATCCAGACGTGCCGCTCTCCTGGCAGGAAAGACCCCTGCAAATACTCCGATCGTACCAAGAATAAGAGCAGTTGTGATCATTACTGTTCTCGAAAACACGGGCCTTCCAAGATAAGCCATACTCTCACTCTGTACGGGTATCATTCCAAATATTTTAATAATAAAATATGAAACCACTATTCCAATCAGACCACCGATTATCGCTATTAACAAAGACTCAAAAATAAATTGATATATTATGTGTCTGGGTTTTGCACCAACAGCGATCTTAATTCCTATTTCTCTTGTGCGCTCTTTAACAACAACATACATTATGTTGGCAATTCCAACACCTGCAACAAGAAGTGTCAGACCTCCTATAACACCTAAAAATATTTCTATCCCTGTAAAAACCTTATTCATCTCCTTAAGGTTTTCTACAAAATCCCAGTACAAAATGGCATTCTTATCCTCAGGATCAAAACGATATTTTCTGCCAAGCACCCTGTATATTTCAGACTTGATGAGTTCTGCATCTGTCAATTTGTTAGGACGTACTGTAATCATACGAAGATATCTCCGTGGATAGATCGTCTCAAATGTTGTGAATGGTATGATTGCACGCTCATCATCAGGACCGTTACTCATTCCGAGCTGAAGTTTCTTTTGCATTACTCCAACAACTCTAAATGGCACACCATCCATTGTTACGATCTCTCCCACAGGATCTTTCCTGCCAAATAGTTGCTCTGCTATTACTGAACCAAGAAAGATCACTCTCCTCTTTTCAACAATATCCTGATCGTTGAGGAATCTACCTCCCTTCTGGGGATACATGGTTCTTAGAAATTCAAAATTTGGATAGACCCCTTCGCAATATGTAGATGCACTATTCTCTCCTGCCCTCAGGCGCACACTGCCTCGGCCGTAACTGGGGGATACTTCCTGAATCTGTGGAATTGCTTGAAGAAGCAAATATGCATCTTCTTTTATGAGATTAATTTCACGTCCTACTGGCAGACCCTGATATTCGATGCTTGTCTGGCCTCCATATACTCTGATTATCTGATTGCCTGCATTGGCCATTGCAGATACGATCCTATTCTTGAACCCTCTTCCAAAGGCAAGCATCAATACAATTGAGATAGTTCCCCATGTCACTGCAAATGTTGTTAAAAAGACTCTCGTCTTTTGATTCTTAAGATCGTGTAAAAAATCATCTAACAATATCCAGAAAACCATGAATCAAGACTCCCCATAAAAATCCTTAATAACGAAGGCAATCAATAACATGAAGATTTGCTGCCCTTCGTGCAGGGAAATATCCAGCAATAAATCCTATTGCAGCCAGCACAGAGACTGCTGCACCTACAACCCATAAAGAAATCTGAGGCGTGCCTACAAACTCATCGATGGGAAGAATTGAGATAAACATTAGTATAAGCAGTGAAATAACAAGACCAATAAATGCTCCTATACCTATGATAAAAAAGGTTTCCAAAAAAAATTGACACATGATATTGCTTCTCTTTGCACCAACAGATCTCTTAATCCCGATCTCTCTGGTCCTCTCCTGAACAACTACATACATTATATTTGCAACCCCAATGCCACCCACTGTAAGTGTAAATGCTCCTATGATTCCCATAAAAATATTCATTCCCAAAAATATGTAGTGAACCATCTTCTGAAATTCGGTAGTATCCCAGATAAAAAGCGCCTCTTTGTCTGTTGGATCAAATACATACTTCTCTCCCAGCACTTTATAAATAAGATCTATTACCCTGCTATTCATAACAGGATGCAGCGGTTTTACTACCATGTTGTTTATAAAATGGTGTCCGAATATAGAAGAAAATGTAGATGCTGGAATAAATGCCCTGTCCTTATCTCTTGAATTATAAGAAGAATCCTGTTCCTTGTATTTCATTACACCTATTACAATAAATGGTGTTTCTCCAATGTATACATACTTGCCTATCGGATCTTCAGATTCAAAAAGAAAGTCGGCAAGATCATTGCCCAGGAAAACCACACGCCTCTTCAATTTTAAATCGAGCTCGTCTATAAACCTTCCACCCTTGTCAGGGAAAATATTTCGCATCTCCCCAAATTCAGGAATTATTCCTGTTATATTGACATATCTTACCTTTGTACCCACTCTCACCGGGTCATCCCATGTTGAATATTCAGGGCTTATGTATTTGATGAGATTGATCTTTTTCCTGATGAGTTCCACATCATCCTCTGTGAACCTGATCCATCGATTGATTCCATATCCTTTATAAGGCTTTGCTGTTTGACCTGGAAAAACTAAAATGATGCTCTCACCAATTCCATTCATGGTCTTCATTGTCTGTTTCTGGAATCCATTTCCAAATGCAAGAAGAACGACAATCGCCACCGTGCCCCATATGATTCCGAAGATTGTTAAAAAGGTCCTCAGCTTCTGCGACATAAGATCGCTAATAAAACTCTTTATTACTACTGCAATCCTCATAATTAGATCTCGTATTATTTAATCTCTTTTACCTCCTTTTCCAGCACAACATCCCCTTCCTTAAGACCTGAGACAACTTCGATATATATAGCATCACTTATTCCTGTAACGATATATTTCTCATCAAATTCACCTCCTTCAACAGGGACTCTCACAAAGGCAGAATCATTCCGAAAAGTCACTACCCGTTCTGGTATGGACAGTACACTATCACTTTTTTCGATTATTATATTTGCATTGGCAGAAAATCCTGCCCTTAGTACAGCATCCATAGTCTCATCTATAATAATCTCAATAGGGAAAACCGTTCTGTTACCTTCTCTCTTTGCCTTAAGAGAGATCAGAGAAACATGCCCTGTAACCTTTTTATCAGGAAGGGCTCCGATATCCAGTTCGGCTCTCATGCCTTCTCTGATCTTTCCGACATCTATCTCGTCAACCGTACCCTTAAATATGAGCTTTCGCATATCTGCAATTCTCATCAATTCTGTACCTGCCTGGTATGAAGTAAGTGGAACAACAGGGTCACCCTCATTTACAGATTTTTCCAGCACATATCCCGTGATTGGTGATTTGACAACCGTTTCTATATCCTTATCTGCTATCCTTACCTTTCCCGTTTCGATAAGCTCAAGTTGTTCTAAGGCCTGTTTATAGTTAAGCTCTGCCTCCTCATAATCTCTCTTGAGTAACTCAAAATCATGATCAGAAATTAGCTTTTTTTCTTTAAGTTCCATATTCCGCTTGAGTTGATGCCTCAGAGTCTCCAATATTATCCGCTGTTTTTCTACATTACGTTTTGTTTGAACAATCTCAAGAGGTGTGGGATTTGGTCTGACTTCCAATAAAATATCGCCTTCATGAACAAACTCTCCTACATCAGCAAAAAGCTTTCCAACGACTCCCGAAATTTTTGATTTTACAGCTATCTCTTTCATCGGCTCTATGGAACCAACTGCCAGTGCCTTTTTTACTATCACCCTCTTCTCTACCTTGACGGTATCAATATCTTTACTCTTTCCTCCTCTGCTCAGCAGCGCAATAAAACCGATTATTAAAATTAGAGGTATGATTATAAATAGAAATCTTCTCCTGGACTTCTTCATTACTCTACTCCTCTGAATTTTTCGAATGAATCGTTAAGTCAATCTATATACGACCTTATAGTTCCTATTGTTACATAAACGAAAACAAATAAAAATGCCTTAAAAAAAATCTAAGGCATTTTTGATCTATAGAAGTTAATAAACGTGATGAGTTAAATTGGCGATCTGCAGTCTACAATACGAGTCGGCCCTGAAAAGTCAGAAATGTTCCTGAACCATTACCAAAATCGGGATAGTAGTGAAATAGGCCTCCTATTTCAAAGCGTGTTTTAAATGCAACAGGAAACGAAACGCCAAGACCTCCAAGGAAGCCGAGACGGATGCTTCCACCAAAATTCGAGCCGCCTACACCACAACCCTGAGGATAGAGTATTCCATAACCAAAATCAAATAGTAAAACGTTTGAATAGTACCTTCTTGCCAGAAGCTGTATGTTCCAGATCGACCACTCGCCATTTTTAACAATATAAGAAAACCTTAACGACACATCCAGTTCTGGTCTGAACCTTACTCCAAATATACCACCATATCCAAGTTGAGTCTCATAGAATTCCTTCATATCTCCAAGGGGCGAGAAAAACACGACGGATGGTCCGAGATATATTAACTTAAATTCATCATGAGATTTTCTGTAATTTGAACTGTCTATTCCTTTACCATTCGATGCAAAACCACCCGTCAATTCATTAATATCTCCCATCATTACTGCAAGATCACCCTTCCTCAGAGGAACCTGTGGACCATTATCTATTACCTGAATTCTTGCATAATTGTTTTTGATTCGTGTTACCTCTGCATAAGTGACATCCTGCCAGTATCCATTCTGCATTCTCCTGACAACAACAAAGTCGCCTACCTTCAGATTATTCCCTCCAACATAAATCACACCCGCCATGTTGTTGCTCTTCAGGATCTCCATTGACTGCCCATGAAGTAGAGGAGGTAATAAAACCAGTATTATCATTAAAATCGGAATGGAAATCATGCAAAATGAAATACTAACACATTTTCTCCTGGACATTTTCCAAGCCTCCAAATATAAAAAAACAAAGAAGATAACTAAAATAAGTTTTTGCAAATATTATACCATAGCAATAGATTATCGATACCAGTCGAAAAAAGAACCGATCTTTGCTGTTGCTATTTATCATTATGTATCTTACATTTTTATGAGATTCAACATCCAATCTTACAATTACTATCATATCTTAATTACAATTTTCAATAGATGGAGGAATAAGACAATGGAAAGAGCTACTAAAAGAATAATCAGCACCCAACTGATTTTAGTGTTTCTCCTCATCCCCATGATATCCAATGCACAGAAGCACGACCTTCCCCTTAGCACTCTTGCCGGAGTTGCCCAGCTTAGAGAATACACCTCTTACCGAATATCAAGTTTTGATACAACCGGGAAAAACGCAGACAGACTCGTAATCAAATCGGGTGAGACGAGAGTCATAGCCGACATCAAAGGCAGCGGTATAATCAAACACATCTGGATAACCATATCATGCAAGGACAGGATGATAAGACGCAATGCCATTATTCGAATGTACTGGGATGGGGAAACAGAGCCGAGTGTTCTATCTCCGATCGGAGACTTCTTTGGAAATGGATGGGGAGAAAAGTATAATTTTATATCTCTTCCTCTTGCAGTGGCTCCAAAATCAGGGAATGCGCTGAACTGCTATTTCCCGATGCCCTTCAGCAACAGTGCAAAAATTACAATCGAAAATCAATCGGATGAAGATATAGATGCCTTCTACTACTATATCGACTATGAGAAGCACAAAAAGATTCCTAAAAGCCTTGGACGCTTTCATGCCTGGTGGAACAGGCAGCTAACACCCCCTCTACCAGAAGGAGAAAATGAATGGTCTGTACTCGGAAATCAAAAACCTAATACTAGTGGCTCGAGGAATTATCTGTTTGCCGACATTGTAGGAAGAGGGCATTTTGTTGGGGTAAACTACTATGTGGACTCACCATCTCCAATGTGGTATGGAGAGGGCGACGACATGTTCTTTATTGATGGACAGAAATGGCCACCTTCACTTCACGGTACAGGTACAGAGGACTTTTTCAACTCATCCTGGTGCCCAAAAGAGATCTATATGCACCCCTATTTTGGATATGCGAGGGTAAACAACAACATAGGATGGCTCGGCAGGACTCACTGCTACCATTTTTTCATCGAATCACCGATTGCCTTTCAAGATTCACTCAGGGCCACTATCGAACATGGGCATAACAACTGTCTTACTCTCGATATCTGTACAGTGGCATACTGGTACCAGGTCGAGCCTCATAAACCTTTCCCAGAAATTGTTCCGAAAGAAAAACGCCAGAACATGCCGCCAATCGGTGTTGTTGAAATCCACAGGTGGCGCGACGCATGGAGAAAAGCAATGGGCGACTCGCTTTTATGGGGCAATGAGAAAAAGGTTAAATTCTAAGAAGATGTGAATAGTAAATTGTGAAAAGTGAATAGGTCCTCTCCAGCATCCTGAAAAAGTTGATGGAAAATTGGGATTGCTCAGGAAAAAAGCTGTTGACATTAAATTCCCAACTATGTACGTTTAGTACTAATAATAAATGCTAAATGGAGGAATTAAAAATGAAATCTATAAATAGACGAACAATTATAATACTCATTCTGATTCTCCTTGTAATTGCAATCTATATGATAATGAACCCTCCACACCCGATCCAAATAGAAAAGTTATCTGAAAATATAAGGGCTCCGGTCGATACGATTGGATTTGCCCATAAACAGAATCAGATCGAGGCCGTTGTCTCCTGTGCCGAAAATCTTGAACGAGAGTCTCTGCAGCAGGAAGCAGAAAATTTCGAAGACCCCTGGATTGCAGGAATCTCTCCACACGATGACTATGTTTATGCCGGTAGAGTATACGTTCATCTGATGCGAAACATAAGGGCAAAACGGATAGTACTCTTCGGTGTTGCACACAAGGCAGCCGACTGGAATGTAGAGAATAAATTGATATTTGACGACTTCGACTACTGGAAGAGTCCATACGGGAAGGTAGTTGTATCCTCGCTACGCAAAGAGATTCTCCTTGGCCTGCCTGAAGATCAGCGCATCGTATCCAACAAATTCCACTCTGTTGAACACTCTCTGGAGGCCCTCATTCCATTTCTCCATTATTATATTCGCGATGTCGAAATCATCCCAATTCTCGTACCATATATGAAATGGGAACGTATGGACACGCTCTCATCTTCTCTTGCCCGTGTTCTTTCAGAAATCATTAAAAAGAAAAATCTTGTAGTTGGAAAAGATATAGCCTTTGTTATCTCATCCGACTGTGTGCACTACGGCGATGAAGGATGGGGAGGTAAAAATTTTGCCCATTTTGGAACAGATAAGGCTGGATATAAAAAGGCCGTTGCTCGTGAACATAGATTGATCAAAGATTATCTTACCGGCCCCATTAAACCCACGCGACTTCGCAGCTTCCTCTATACTCTTGTTGATGAAAACAATGTGCATGATTACAAAATAACATGGTGCGGACGTTTCTCGATTCCATTTGGTCTGAACTGTGTATATCGCCTGATGAAATATCTGGATCATCCGCCTCTCGAGGGCCACCTTCTGCGATACGGCACGAGTCTTGACAGGCCCTATCTTCCTGTTGAAAATCTCGGACTTGGAACAACCGCACCTGCCACACTTCATCACTGGGTGGGCTATTGTGCTGTCGGATACTTTTAAACACTCATCTCATTTAAAAACGGCACTGCAACTCATGCCAGGAATTTTATTGATTCTAATCCTGTTTATTCCGTCAGAAACTTTCTCTCAGAAAAATCTTTCTGACATCTGTTGCTGGGCCTATCAACTTCAAGAAATCAATATATCCGAAATAGCAAACAACAATACATTTGAGCTCATGGTAATGGACTATTCGGCAGATGGTTCTGATAAGAATAAATTTACTTCAGAACAAATCCAGCAGATTAAAGAGAGCGGAAAGGTTGTTCTCGCCTATATTTCCATTGGAGAAGCCGAAGATTACCGTTATTACTGGGATGAGGCGTGGGATAAAGATGGTGATGGTCATCCAGATTCAGGAGCACCATCGTGGCTGGATAGCGAAAATCCTCAGTGGAAGGGAAACTACAAGGTGCGTTTCTGGCACCACGAGTGGCAGGAAATAATCTTCTCCTACATTGACACAATTCTTGCTCAGGGTTTTGATGGAATATATTGTGATATTATTGATGCTTACTACTACTGGTCTGAGGAAAAGGGTGAGGAGCCGCAAGCCGATTCACTGATGATACAGTTCATACTAAACATTCGAGAGCATATATCCCAAAAAAAGGGTGAGGAATTTTTTATTATACCGCAGAATGGAGAATTCATTATTGAGGAGGATGATGTCTCGAGTAATCTCAGGAAAAGTTATCTCAACACTATCCAGGGAATCGGGGTAGAGGACCTCTTCTTTCAGGGTAATAAGGAGGAGGACAATCCATGGAATCCGGATGAAGAACGAATAGATATTCTTAAATCTTATATTGATAACACCATCAGAGTCTTTTCTGTCGAATATCTCACCGACCAGAACAAAATAGATCATTATGTATCCGAAGCCAGGTCCCACAATTTTGTGCCGTATGTCACAACAAGAGACCTCGACAGACTTGCAGACGGTATAAGAGTGCAGGTAAATAAAAAAACAGAGCCTGAGATGAGACTGTTTGAACTCAACCAAAATTATCCCAACCCATTTAACTGCTCTACAAAAGTGCGATTTGATATCAAAGAAACTCTCAATATCCGCCTCGCAATAGTAGACCTATTGGGCAGGATCGTTAAAAAACTATTAAATGAAACCAAACCTCCTGGAACCTACACTGTTATATGGAATGGCACAAACCAGCAGGGAAGAGAAGTCTCTGGAGGCATCTATCTTGCCAGACTCACAGCAGGGGAATCGTCACCTGTCTATAAAAAGATGATATTTATCAAGTAAAAATAAAGCAAAGGAGAGTTTATGAACTATCTATCACATCTTGAATGCACAATGTGTGGTAAAGAGTTTGAATCTGAAAAACTCTGGAATCTCTGCCCCGACTGCGGCAGGGTTCTTATGGCTCGGTATGATCTTGCCTCTGCGGCTCGTTCGATAGATCGAAACAAAATCGGTACAAGAGAACCGACTCTATGGCGATATTTCGAGCTACTTCCTGTACGCGATTTAAAATACAAAATCTCTCTTGGTGAAGGATTTACACCTCTTATTCATGCTGTAAATCTGGCAAGGGAAATCGGATTTAAAAACCTTTTCATCAAAGATGAAGGACTCAATCCTACAGGCTCTTTTAAGGCCAGGGGTCTCTGTATGGCAATATCAAGAGCAAAGGAACTCGGAGTAACATCTGTTTCGATTCCTTCTGCAGGTAATGCCGCAGGAGCAATGAGCAGTTATGCAGCACTCGCCAGAATGGAGGCCCATGTATTCATGCCCAGGGATGTGCCCCAACCATTTATTTCTGAATGCAGGGCTCTTGGAGCAAATATTACGCTGATAGATGGGCTCATTACTGATTGCGGAAAAGCGGCAGCCGAAGGTGTGAAAAAATTTGGTCGTTTCGACGTCTCAACATTAAAAGAACCCTACAGGCTTGAAGGTAAAAAAACAATGGGGTATGAAGTTGCAGAACAATTTGGATGGCAGCTTCCGGACGTAATAATTTATCCAACTGGTGGTGGAACAGGCCTTATCGGTATGTGGAAGGCATTTGATGAAATGGAAAAACTCGGTTGGATAGGACAAAAAAGACCCCGAATGGTTACAGTTCAACCAGAGGGGTGTGCTCCAATGGTAAGAGCATTTAAACAGGAAAAACAGTTTGCCGAACCATGGCAAAATGCAAAAACAATTGCAGACGGACTGCGCGTTCCTTCTGCAGTGGGAGATTATCTCATACTCAGGACTCTGCGTGAAAGCGGAGGCACTGCGGTTGCCGTTTCAGATGATGAAATAATGGATGGAGCAAATTTGATAGGAAAAACTCAGGGACTCTTCGTATGTCCTGAAGGAGGAGCAACGCTTGCAGCGCTCATTCATCTTATAAAGGATGGATGGATAAAAAATGACGAGACTGTGCTGCTATTCAACACAGGAAGCGGTCACAAATACTCACATCTCTGGTCGGAATAGAATTAATGGATGATTAAAAACAATAGAATTGAGAAGACCATTTATAGTTTCTCATTACGGAACTCTGATTTAGAAGTTGATAGGTTATATTAAAATAGGTCGGTCTGTTAAATATTTTTGAATAAACGGCGGTGCAGCCTTTTGACACATTTTATGCTCCTGCACCGCTTTTTATATTACTCTATAAAAAAACATGGATAAATTTCTAAAAATAGAGAATTGTCTATGACTATCCAAAAATAGAAGCCAAAATGATGGATCTTAGAAGTAACGCATTTATTCCAGACTTTTTCCCATACCAGTTGACAAAGCACACATCTTTAGATCATTGAATACTGTACTCCAGACTATCTTGTCAAAAGATGAGAAAGAACCAGGAGAAAAGAATCTAATTCCAACCATAAATTCTAACATTGAATCGCATTTACTAAAATTTTTATAAAGATGTTATACTTTTGACCAGAGGAATTAAATCTGTGTAATTAAATGCCTCAATGATTACCATGTAGACCAGACGATACATCATGGGCTTCAATGTTGATACTTTACACTATCTTTAATCGTCTGAATATTCAACCTCTATGAGCATATTTGATGCATAAATAGATATTGCAGAAGTTGACTTGATTTTTCTTTTTGTATTCCTGATAAATTTGATATCTTTAAGACAGAGCCTTACTCCTCTACCGCCAGTATCTACAAAAAATGCATAGGCCGCTGCATCAACAGATGGTGAATTAGTGTTTAAAATTTTTTTAGGCGATATGTAACCAGAAAAAACAGAGACATTCGAACCATTACCCGAGTCTGATTCGATTACAAAATCCCGAACATCAAGAAGGATCATCCTTTTATTATTAAGATAGATTACAACATCACTATCAATAGAACACCTCATACTATCGCCTGTAAATTCCTTATCTATATATATTTTTGGAATCTTGACTATTAGATCCTCTAGCTTTAATCTATTTTCATCAAAAACCGATACGAGGGAAGTAAATCCCTTCTCGATCTGTCTTCCTTTAAATATATAAAAAGAGTCGGAATCGGCCCTAGTTGATGCATTAACAAATGATATGACCGAACTCTCCTCGATCTCTTCAGGTGGAGGTGGATAGTTAACAGATTTCCTCCATATCAGGAGAGCTATTGTAGAGGCTCCAATCAATACAACAAAACAGAGAATAAAAAAGAATAGATATAGAATTGGCTTACCAAATTTGTGACACGAAATTTTCATCATATCATCTGCTCCCATCATTCAAACTTCTTAGAGGTAAAGTAATAAAGATAGTAAAAATGTCAAGAAGTTTATTAGCCCGATCTATTTAGAAGGAAGAAGTTCGACGGGCTTACCAAGCACAAATTCTCCTTCCTCTATCCATTCTTTCAGTATTTTTGCTATCTGCCGAGCCGCCTTTCTATTAGAAAGTTGAAAGACAGGAACCTCTTTTCCTTCTATTTTTATCACACCTCTATTGATTTCTTCACAATTTACTTCTCCAATTATTTTCCCGGTAGCTTCAGGATAATCCTTGCTGTAGTCCACAACAGGAACGGGTATATCTCTATCTGTAATCAAAGTAAACTCCAATATCTCTTCGTTTAGTATTGGAATGGGTAAACCTAAGCCCACACGAAGAGTTACACCATAACCTCTAAATGAACAGCCCTTGAGCCATTTTTCCGACATATTCTTTAATGAACCTATTACTGCAAGTGTAGCAGAGGGCACTCTTGGAATGGATTTTTCGTTTCTTTCTACTCCAGGATTATGCTGCGTTCCTGGACCTGCAACATATCCTACACCTCCTCCCAGGAATATCCTCGTTCCAATACCTATAGTCTTGAATAACGGATCATTCATCAGTGGACTGAGTTGACCTGCACCGCTGTATGTTGCATTTCCAAACCGCGGCTTAAGGATTCCCATATAAGTAAAAATTGGCCTGTCAGAGCTGTTTACTGCACAGTTGTAATTCTGATATGCATTACGGGGGCAGAACAGAAAAGCATCTGGAAGCTCTCTTATATCTATCTCTTTTTCCATAAAAAGTGCTGGATAACAATCAGAACCATCACTCTCGGCCCTGATCCTTACCTTTTTTCCTGACACAATCTCTTGTATCACATGACCGCCTCCGTATCTGGGATCCAATTCTATCTTACCATCCTTCTCTATCTCTCTCCGCTGAGTTGCTCCTATGTAACAGTCCACTGCTGCAATTCCTGCATACGCAGATACACCATTTATCCATACACGGGTTGCCCTGATCCTAGGCTTTGAATGACCGAAATTAATAAATGCACCAGATGAGCACATTGGACCAAATGTACCTGTTGTCACAACATCCACATCTCTTGCAGTCTTTGAAATTCCATTCTCTTTGGCTATCTCCATAATCTCTTCGGCGGTTACAACAACAGCTTTTTTCTTTTTTATCTTATCATTTATTTCTTCATAAGTTTTCGACATGGCCATCTCCATAATAGGTCTATTCAAAAAATATCCTGTGAACCTCTCTTATCCCTTTCTCAAGATTGTTCTCCCTGACTACAAAGTAAGATGCTACTCTTGAGGCACCGGAGACTATTATCTCAATCTTCAATCCGGCTTTGGTAAGGCAGTGCACCGCCTTTGCAAGCGGCTCCTCGGCATTCGAGAGTCCTTCACCAACTATTGCTATTAATCCCACATCTTCAATAGGCTCTAAACTATCCACTCCCTCCAGTTTTATCGATCTTAGATGTTCCACACTTCTGCGAAGCACATCTTTGTCCAGCAGAATGTTAATACAGGTCTGCGATGTCATGACAGAACGAATATTTACACCTATTCTGCTCAAATCGGAGACCAGTAAATGAAGCAGCCCAACCGTATATCCTACATCTGCCCCATGAATTCTCAGTAGAGCTATGCTTCTGTTGTAGGTTACACTCTTAACAACTCCATCCCTAATATACCTCTCTTCTCCTATCCATGTACCAATTCCATTAGGATTGAACGTATTTCTTATGACAATCGGTATCTTCTGAACGAGAAGAGGCTCGATTGTTCTCGGATGCAAAATCTTTGCTCCAAAATATGCAAGCTCTGCTGCCTCTTCGTATGAGAGATTGTTAAGGAGTCTGCTATTTTCAACAACCTCAGGTGAACCACTGAGAAATCCATCAACATCTTTCCAGATTTCGAGTCTCTCCACTTTCACAGCATCTGCAATGACGGCTGCTGTATAATCCGATCCTCCTCTGCCAAATGTTATTGTATCTCCTTCTGGCGTCCGTCCAAAAAAACCTGTCACAACGGGCAAGGCATTCTCCTTGATAATCGAATTAAAATAACGACACAGCGATCTTCTTGTGCTCTTCCTCTCAACTGTCCCATTCCCCCACTCACCCTCTGCAACGAGTCCGATTCTATCGGTCTCCACAGGTATTGCATTCACGCCTATTTGTTTAAGATAGTTTGCCATAATGTGGACAGATATCCTCTCTCCTGTACTCAAGACCTGATCTACAGTCCTTGGTGTTGCCTCTCCTGTATATGACACACCTCTTAGCAATTTTTCAATCCGACTTGTCAACCGGTTTAAACTATCACAACAATCTTTATAAATCTCTCTATCTGTGATTATTCCTTTTATTATATCGGTATGAAATGATTCTATCTCCTCTATGTTTAATTTCACAAGTTTCTCATCCTCAAGAGCCTTATTTATTGAACCGACCAGCATGTCGGTAACACCATAAAAAGCCGAGAGAACAACTATGCGTCTGGAAAAACGGTTTCTCTTTATTATATCCGCCGTTCTTTTTACACTCTCAACATCTCTAAGGGATGAACCACCAAATTTCATCACAACCATCAAATACCTCCACTCTAATCTCAAACTCATCTTTTGTTGTTATTTTTTGTAATAAGATCTGGTCTTATTCTCGACCTCACTATTCGCGGTAATTTCCCCCACATCGAAATCTTTCTCTTGAATAATACCATTGCTCCCTCTATCTCCGGGATCTGTTCCAGAAATTCAAAACACTCTTTAAGATCCTCTTCGCTCTTTATCCTGTTTCCAAGAGCCGTTGCGGCTGCATCTGCAAGCACAACATTTGAAGATACAACAACTGCTGCATCTGCCCTGCCGAGACTCAATGAATGTCCAACGGTTGCTGAAGAGGTGCAGATTCCCATTGGCTCTTCCCTTGGCAGTACCTCAAAGGCCAGATCACAGCCTGAAAAATGTCCTGCAAATATTCCAACAAGTAGAGGTTGATCTATTGAGATAGCAATATCTCCTCCATTGTCAACCACCGCCTCGTCTGCCCCTGCCTCGATCACTGCCTTCAATCCCTCCAATGCAAGGCATCCGGCTACCGTAGCCATTGGTCCAACTCCAACCTTAGAAGCCTCCATGCACATACTCTTGATAATATTATGAGCACCCTCCGAGCACATGTAGGGCATCAGAGTCGTCCTAAAGGTAGGGTCGTGCTGAATCGTCTGCTCTATCACTCCCCTTGCGCTCATTATTGCCTCTCCACAGTATGGAACATACTGAGGGACACATAAAATGGTCACCGCTGTCTCCTGGTGCTCAAAATGTTGTCTCTTCCATCTCATAAAAAAAGCCCACGATTTATATTTATCGTGGGCTGCCGAATTAATTAATTATATTTAACTACTCTACAGAAAACCTCCAGCAAACCCACAGGTTTTCTGCATGCCCATAATGTTACGTCCCAGAATCAGATATTCGAGTTCGTTTCTGAATGAACTATTTCTTTCGATTGAATTCAATATTTTCCCCACTGTATACTCTGAATTGGTGAAAATTTATCATAAAAATATTTCATTGTCAAGATATTTTTACCAAAAATTGTAATACAGAACAGACCGTATTATCGTATAAAATTGTTCTTCGATTCATTCTTGAGCACGTTATTCAAAGACTTTTAAATGTCAAATCTGATTTTATCATAAGATTGTTATTCGACCCAAATAATCTCATCCCTGTGTGATCCGACAGATACAACCCCGATCGGAACCCCTGCAATCTGCTCTATTCTTTTCAAATAGATCCTAGCAGCATCGGGAAGCTCAGAATAGGTTCTGATGTCAGAGATCTTCTTACCCCATCCTGGAAAAGTCTCATAAACCGGTTCTACTTCTCTGAGTATTAATGAATCTGGAGTAAATGAATCCAGCTCCACTCCTTTGTGACGATACTTAGTACATATCTTTATCTGATCCAGTGAGTCAAGAACGTCAAGTTTAGTAATTACCAGCACATCTATATCATTTATCATTACTGCATATTTTGCAATGACTCCATCAAACCATCCACACCGCCTCGGTCTACCTGTTGTTGCACCATACTCACCACCGAGTTCTCTTATCCTTGTGCCAATAGAATCCGATACCTCAGTTGGGAAGGGACCATTTCCCACTCTTGTTGTATAGGCCTTTAATATTCCAATAATTCTGTCTACCCTGCGGAGACTTATACCGAGTCCGGTACAAACACCTCCACAGGTTGTGTTTGAGGATGTAACAAATGGATACGTTCCAAAATCTATATCCAGTAATGTGCCCTGAGCACCTTCCAGGAGAATATTTTTCCCCTCTCTAATGCTGCTGTTAAGCATCAGAGTCGTATCTGTGATACAATTCTTGATCTTTTCTAAAAAGCGAATGAGGATATCTTCAATCTCGGCAGGATCAAAACCATCAACACCAAAGACCTTCTGGAGAATCTGATTTTTTATGCCCACTGTCTCTGATATTTTCTCTCGCAGACTGTTCCTGTCAAGCAAATCGCCGACTCTGATTCCTATCCTGCTCATTTTATCGGCATAGGCCGGCCCTATCCCCCTGCCAGTAGTTCCTATCTTCTTCCCCTTCTTTAGCTCCTCATATAACTTCTCTATCTTAGAATGATATGGTAAAATCAAATGTGCCCAGGGACTAATAAATAGTCGACTCACAACATCGATGCCTCTTTTCTCAAGTGTTCGTATCTCATCCAGCATCGATATAGGATCTATTACAAGTCCATTACCGATAATACATTGAATATTTGGTCTTAATACACCTGTGGGAATATGATGAAATATGAATGTCTCATTCTCTATCTTTACAGTATGTCCGGCATTCGGTCCTCCCTGATATCTGGCTACAATATCTACATCCTCGGCAAGAAGATCAACAACCTTTCCCTTACCCTCGTCTCCCCATTGTGTACCTACAACAAGTTGAACAGGAAGAGCCTTTTTAAGAGAAACTTTCAATTACACTGTCCTCATCATCAAATATTTCAAAAACATGTTCAAGTTTGGTTATTCTCAATATATCCTTCAGTTTGGATGTTAAATTCAATAGTTTCAAATCTCCACCACTCTTTCTTACTGTAGTCAGTCCCCCTATCAAGATCCCCATTCCGGAGCTGTTCATCCATGTTACCTCTTTCATATCGAGAACAATTCTATTCCTGCCCTCTTCTAACAGCTCCCTCAGTCTATCTGCAAGCGATACAGCATCAGGGCCGCCGATCATGTCTCCCTGGAGTTCGATAAAAACTATCCCCCTTTTTTCATTTATACGAAACTTCATCATGCCCCCAAATATAGTTTAACAAAAAATTATCACCTGCGCTTTTTTGCCATCTTCAACTCTCGCTTTCCACCATGCCGCATCTGCCATTCGAGAATAACAGGACTGGCAACAAATATTGAAGAGTATGTTCCTATCACTATTCCAACAAGCATGGTAAACGCGAATCCTCTTATCACACTTCCGCCAAAAACAAAGAGAATCAAAACCACAATAAATGTGGTCAATGATGTAATCACTGTGCGGCTCAGTACCTGATTTATACTCCTATTGACAATCACTATAAGGTTCTCACTCCTCATCACCTTTAAATTTTCTCGGATTCTATCATACACAACAATCGTATCGTTGAGCGAATATCCCACAATCGTAAGGAATGCTGCGATCTCCTTCAGTGAAAGTTCATAATTCATGATGCTGAAGATCCCGAGTGTGATGAGTACATCGTGGAACAGTGCAATGATTGCACCCATGGCAAATAGAAATTCGAACCTCCATCCGATATAGATTAAAATTAAAATAAGGCTCAATAGAATCGCAAAAACAGCGGCGCGGCGAAGCTCACCACCTATCTTTGGACCAACCACATCAACTTTTCTTATTTCATACTTCACGTCAGGTAAACCCTTTGAAATGGCATCCTCTACGATTTTTGCCATTTCTGAAGCGCTTATCTTCTCTATCTGTTCCACACGGATAACATATTCCTCTCCGCCACCGAGTTGTTTTATTTCACTATTTGCCAATCCTACTGGTATCAGTGCATTTCTTATTTTATCTGTTAAAACAATATCTGCAAACCTCATCTGTATCGATGTTCCCCCCTTGAAGTCTATCCCAAGGTTTGGTCCACCCTTTATGATAAGATGTACCATACCAATCACAAACAGAGAAAGGGAAAGAATGTAAGCAACTCTGCGCTTTGAAGCAAAATCGATGTTTGGCGTTTGGAAAAACTGCATAATCTATCCTCAACTGTTTTAAATACTCAATTTTTTCAGTGTAAATCTCGAAGTTATTCTATCAAATATGTACCGCGTCACAACCAGAGCCGTAAACATACTGACTATGATGCCTACCGACAGAGTAACTGCAAAGCCTCTTACGGGTCCTGTACCAAATTGATAAAGAACAATGGCAGTCAGCAGAGTAGTAATGTTTGCGTCAAATATTGTTCTGAAGGCACGTGAATACCCGGCATCTATAGAGGCCCTCACCGTCTTCCCTGTTCTCAGTTCCTCTCGAATCCTTTCAAATACCAGTACATTGGCATCGACTGCCATTCCTATTGTCAATACCATTCCAGCCACTCCCGGAAGAGTTAGTGTAAACCTGAATTGCGCAAGTATGGCCATAAGTATTATTAGATTCAACACCAGTGCAATGTCTGCAACGATTCCTGACATCCTGTAATATATTACCATAAATATTATCACTAGTGAAAGCCCTATCAGGGCAGACCATTTTCCTTTATTTATCGAATCCTCTCCAAGAGATGGTCCAACATTTCTTTCCTCGATTGGATGAATTGGAGCAGGAAGGGCTCCCACATCCAGTACGTTTGCAAGATCCTTTGCCTTCTCCATCGATCCGATTCCAGTTATCCTCGACTGACCATTGGGAATCTCACTTTCAATTCTCGGAGCATCTACAACCTGACCATCCAGAATCACGGCAAGTGGTTTGCCTATGTTCGCACCTGTAACACGTTTGAAAATCCTCGCACCTGTTCTGTTTAAAGTAAAATGAACCTCAGGCATGCCTGCATACTTTGTGCCCGATCCAATCGTCACTCTTGTGCTTGTGAGATATTTACCTGTAATTTCTGCCTGTTTCCTCACAAAAAACAACTCCCTGTAGTATCTATCTCCTACTCTGAACTCCTTCTCAGACCACAGAAACTCTGAGTCGGGGGGCAGCAGCTTCTGTACATCCTCTCTCTTCAGGATACGATCAACAGCCTTGACATTCTCGCGCTGTACGCAGACCTCATGTCCATACCTTCGCAGATCCCTGAAAAGCGATAAGAATGGCTTCTTATTAAACAGCTCTTCATCAACAACGAGGGTTGTGTCCTCTTTCTTCTCTCCCTCCTGTGGAGTGAGGCTCTTTCCAAAAAGTTCGCTTACACTAATCTCTTTATCCTTACTGACCTTCTGCGCCACTGTTGTATCTGCCACTCCTGATGTATCGACCTTCTGAGCCAGGCCTCTTTCACTAGCAATCAATTTATCTATTTTATCGAGTGTTTCAGAAAAGAGTCGTGGATCTTTCAGCAGCCTGAACTCAAGGAGTGCTGTCTGTTTTATCAAATTTTTTGCCCTCTCAGGATTCGATACACCTGGAAGCTCGATCAATATCCTTCTGTTTCCCAGCTTCTGAATCGTTGGCTCCGATACTCCAAATCTGTTTATGCGGTTCTCGAGCTTTCTGAGAGCACGCTTCACGCCATCCTTTGCCTCTTTATCGAGATAATCGAGTACTCTCCTGTCGCTTGCCCCCCTCTCTCCCCAGTACCTGTTGAGGGGTATGTTTTTCTCTCGAAAATTCTTCTGCAGTATGGTCAGAAAATCATCGTTGCTGACGTTTAACTCTTCCTTTGTCTTTTTGAGAAGCTCCTCAAGTTGACTGTCTTTGTTTCTTGCAAGCTGCTCGATCAGTACTGGAAAATCAACCTCATATACCAGATACATTCCCCCCTGAAGATCGAGTCCAAGCTTGATCGATTTCTTTAGCAGTGACTCAATATCACCGCTCTCTTCCAGCTGTTTTCTCTTCTCCTCTGATAGTGTCATGATCCTATAGCTCGGCCATAGAGTATACAGCGACCAGAGTATGACACCAAAAATAAAAATTGTTTTAAAAATACTTTTACCTCGCATAAGACTCTCCCAATTCAATCTTATGTATGCAGAAAAATTGGTATAACAATATATATATTATAAATTTTAAAATAATTAAAATATACCTTATTTAAAATCTATTTGCAAGAAATATTTTATCATCTCAAACCACATTCCATTGGAGTAATACCTGTGGATTCAATATCGACGCGTGATATGTTTTTTAGTTTCATACCTAAAAATCGAGAACCTATCTCCTGAAATTGATGAGGAATATCGCTGACAAAAAATTTATGATCACAGGCCTCCTCCGACTTCCTCTCCATTCCAAATGCCATTAATCTCTTCCTGATTATTTTTGCTGTCTCTTCTGCAGAATCGATTATCGAAACATCATAACCTATCACCTTTTTTATGACTCCTTTTAGAAGAGGATAGTGTGTACATCCGAGAATAAGAGTGTCGATCTTCTCCTCCCGTAGTGGAGAGAGATATATCTCCGCAATCTGATATGTTACACTCTGCTCAAGCCATCCCTCCTCTGCAAGAGGAACAAATAGAGGACATGGGCAAGAGACCACATAAACATCTCTATCTTTATCTTTTAATTTTCTCTCATATGCCTTGCTCTCTATTGTACCTTTTGTTCCAATGATGCCGATACGTTTGTTTTTGCTCCTCTCTAGAGCAGACTTAACACCAGGTTCTACAACTCCAAGCACAGGAAGATGAAATCCCTGGATCAGCCTGTCAAGTACCATCGATGATACTGTATGACATGCTGCCACTACCATCTTTACATTCTTGCTCAAGAGAAACAGTATGTCCTGAAGTGCAAACTTTTCAACAACTCTTTCAGACTTAGTACCATAAGGCACCCGAGCAGTATCTCCAAAGTAGATTATCTGTTCCTCAGGCATGAGTTTAAACACTTCCCGAACAACTGTCAATCCACCAACTCCTGAATCAAAAATCCCTATTGGTCTGTTATCACCCATACGACTCCCATAAAAAAGTGACCTTGTCGGTCACCAACATGAAAATTTAATACCACTGTTCAATTAAGTACTTCTATCCTATTCCCTTTTCATATTTCTTTTTGAATCTCTCAACTGCCTCATACAGAGCCTCTGCAATCTTTTGACGAAAACTCCTTGTCCTGAGAAGTCTCTCCTCGTATCTATTTGAAATAAAGGCGGTCTCCACAAGAATACTCGGCATTGCAGCACCGATTAGAACATAAAAATGTGCCTGATATACACCCTTACCCCATGGCGAAAGAGTGGTAATCTTCTTCATCGATTCGTTCACCATCTGGGCAAGATCCTCGCTCTCTTTTAAATATGAATTCTGTGCAATGGCATTTAAAATATGAGATGCATCCTTGTATTGATCATATATTTCCGATGAATCCTCAAACTTTATGACAGAGTTCTCCTTCTCGGCAACCTGGAGGGCTTCCTCTGTCTTACCCCTTCCTAAAAACCATGTAGAAAATCCCCTTACCATTCTGTTCTTGTTTCCGTTTGTATGAATGCTTATGAACAGCTTGCCCTCATGCTCATTGGCAAATTGTGTTCTCTCCTTCAAGCCTACAAACGAATCGTCCTCTCTGGTCATCAAGACCTCGACACCGAGCCTTTTCTCTAACAATCTCTTAAGTCTACGTGCAATATCGAGCGTCACATCCTTCTCCTTTGTGCCCCTCGGGCCGATAGCTCCAGGATGCTTTCCACCATGGCCCGGATCTATGATGATTCTGTCTATGAGCCACCGCTTTCGCTCATTATTGATCGATTCAAGAAGTGCCTCATCGAGTTCCTTTGAACTCCTCAACGAAATTACGATCTCATTTTTATCGCTGTATAGATTGTGTTCAGCAATATCCTGATTCAAAAGAAAAGATACCTGTATCGAATTTTCAAACTGGAAGGGTACTATTTTCTCTACAATACCGATCCTCCTCTCAGAAGCGATTCGGGCCGAATCTATAACACCACCCAGTACATTTACCTTAAGCCATCTTCTGTTGTATGATACTGCTATTTCATCTTCTTTAAAATATTTAGTGGTCGTCATGCGTATGACGTATCCATTAATCTTCTCTTCTATTCCTATTGCCGTAATATTATATCGCAGATTCAATATCTTAAGCACAGAAGAGCTGTTTTTGAAATCAAAGACAAAGGGAAAAAACTCACCAACCGTCTCAACAAAGATTGCAAGCGGGATGTAAATCTCCCCATATGCAAAGAGCGACGGAAGAACCATCTGATAGGGTTTATCATCCACCAGAACAAAGGGATTATATGCAGTCACTTTTATTGATCTCGAGCCCACTCTGAGTACTATCTTCTTTTTCTCTGGTACAAATACAGACCTGAGCCTTAAAACTTCTCCGATGTCGCCAATAGACGCATACAGCACTCCATTCTCTCTTATTACAGAGATGTAAGCATTTTCTCTGCCATCGTCAAATACTACTCTCATTCTTCCTCTTGTCTGGGCATGGATGAGCGATATAGCAGAACAAAAAATCAATCCAAAAATAAATACCGATTCCCTGGTCTTTAACATCATCGAAAAGATATATCCTTCTTCTTGAATATCTTGCTTGCCTTTTTCAACAAAATCTTCTCGTCTCGTGTCAAATTTTCCATACCAACCTCATTAGCCTTGTCAAGTATCTGGTCAACTATTCTTCTCAGCTTCTCAAGCTCCTCCCGCTCATTTCTTTCAACCCTCATCCTTCTCTGGGCTCTCCACTGTTTGAATCGCTTCACAGGTATTCTAAACATCATCCAGCTGCCTTTTATATAGAGATAACCTATAAACATCCCTCCAAGATGTGCGGCATGAGCTATACCGTCTCTACTGGCAAAAACACCCCCAAAAAATTCCATTACTGCAAAGGCTATGGCAAGAGTCTTGGCTCTAATGCGGAGTGGAAATATGAAAAAAATCAAAAGATTCAACTCTCTGTCTGGAAACATCAGTGCAAAGGCCGTTAAAACACCATAAACAGCCCCAGATGCACCAATAGTGGGAATTGTAGAGAAGGGCTTTACTAAGGCATATATTATACCGGCTCCGATTCCAGTAATAAAGTAATATTTGTAGAATGCCCTGGGTCCCCACATGCTCTCCACTTCCTTTCCAAAGAACCACAAAACATACATGTTGAATAATAAATGTGGGAAGAGATTGGCATGAAGAAACATATATGTAACAAACTGCCAGATGTAAAACTTGGTCCATACATTCCTTGGTACGAGACCGAGATACCATGCCATACGTGGGCCTGTGATAAATTGAAGTAAAAATATCACCCCATTGGCGATCAAGAGTTTCTTGACCGCCTCTGTCATTCCACCACCAATTCCCCATCTGTATCTGTTGTATGAGTACATTTAAATCTCTTCTAATCTAAAAAAAAGCGAGCCTTATTCCAGCCCTGAATCCCAAACCCGACATGTCGACCTGATCCCAGACAGGTAATCCCTCTTTTTTCGATTTGTTTCCCTTTACCTTGCAGTTGTTATAAAATGCCTCGATAATTATGGATGAACGACTCCCAATATCATACTCTATACCTGCCCTGGCTATCCATCCAAAACCACTGTAACACCTCTTTGCCTTGATTCCTTCTTCATAATTGTTCTCATTATTAAAAAGGAACTGGTATGATAGACCTCCACCTATCCTCCAGTGAAGTGGTGGCTGAAATGGAAGTTTTATGTTTATACTCGCAGTAATGGGAACCAGAGTAGTGTTGTATTCGAGCTTTGTTGTAATGGTCTCTTCATTGACACCACTCTCATAGTTCTCAGATGCAACCTTTGTATCTTTCCTGTAGTTTCTGTAAAAATAGGAAATTCCCAGACTGATGTCCACACGCTCATCAAATGCAACTCCATAGCTCCCACTAAAAATCATCCCATTAGCAGCTCTCTTGGGATTAAAATATCCACAATCTATCTCCAGAACCCTCATCCCTTGACCGTAGACTGTACCAATAAATAGCCACAGAATTGCTACAATTAAAACTTTTGAAAACTTCATGATCTCTTCTCCTTAAATTAATACTATCTGACAACAATACTGATAAGCCTATTCTTTACTACAACAGTCTTGACTATCTTTTTCCCCTCTGTGTGTTTCTTAACATTATGATGCGCCAGTGCCAACTGTTTTACCTTCTCATCATCAGAATCGACCTTGACACTGATCTCTCCTCTGATCTTTCCATTGACCTGTACAACCACATTCACTCTATCACTCTTTAATTTTTCCTCATCCCATGAAGGCCATTCAGAATCGAAGACGCTCCCCCCTCCTCCAATCATCTCCCACATCTCCTCTCCCATATGGGGTGCAAATGGTGCCATGAGTTTTATTAGTGAAGAAACAGTTCTGTTTAAAATCTCTCTGTTTTGTTTTGAGGGCTCTATCTGCTGCACATAGAGATACATGCTGTTCACCAGTTCCATGATCCTGCTTATTGATGTGTTGAATTGAAAACGCTCAAGGTCCCTTGTTGCCATCTTGATTGCATAATTACACTGTCTGTCCAGCTCCTCTGCTTTCTCGGTCTCGTCTCCTTGGGGTGGTGAACTTTTTATCCTCTCAATTAGACGCCATACACGATTTATGAATCTATTTATTCCTTCAATACCTTCATCAGACCAGTCCCCACCCTCCGAATATGAACCCATAAACATCATATACATTCTAAAACAATCTGAGCCGTATTCATCGATGTAGGAATCGGGATTTATGACATTCCCCCTCGATTTAGACATCTTTGCCCCTTTATTTGTTATTACTCCCTGATGTATCAGACGCAAAAAGGGCTCGTCAAAATCGATCATCTTCAAATCATAGAGAACCTTAGTAAAAAACCTTGCATACATCAGGTGCATCACAGCATGCTCTGCACCGCCCACATATTGATCCACAGGAAGCCATTTCTTTACAAGCTCAGAATCGAAAGGAGCACTATCAATATCAGGATTTGGAAATCGGAGGTAGTACCATGAAGAACAGACAAAGGTGTCCATTGTGTCCACCTCACGTCTTGCGTTGCGGGCGCATTCCGGACAGTTCGTATTCAACCATTCCCGATTCGTGGCAAGAGGAGACTCACCCCTCGACTTAAAATCGACCTTCTCTGGAAGAAGAACAGGCAGTTGATCTTCTGGAACCGGAACTATACCGCACGATGGGCAATAGACCACAGGAATTGGAGCACCCCAGTACCTCTGCCTTGAAATGAGCCAATCCCTCAATTTGTACTGCACCTTCTCTCCACCCCATCCATTTTCCTTGAGATAAGCGATAACCTTCTTAATGCCACTTCTCGACTCTACTCCAGTAAATGGACCGGATCGTACCATTACTCCTGGATCAATATAAGCCTCTTTGAGATCTTCATGTTCGTTTCCGTCGGGGCTTATTACCTCACGGATCGGAAGATCATACTTTTTTGCAAATTCAAAATCTCTTTCATCGTGTCCGGGAACGGCCATAACCGCACCCGTTCCGTAACTCATGAGTACGTAATCGGCAATCCATATCGGCACTTTTTCACCGTTTACGGGATTAATACAATAGGCTCCTGTAAAAACACCTGTCTTCTCTTTTTCGGCCGAAGTCCTTGCAATCTCGCTCTGTTTTCGCGTCGCTTCTATATATCTACTGACAGAATCTCTATTCTCATTTGTTGTTATTTTTTCAACGAGTGGATGTTCTGGAGCAAGAACCATATATGTAACGCCCCAAAGTGTATCTGGGCGGGTTGTAAAAACTTCTACTGTTTCTTCATAACCTGCAACAGGAAACTTAATCCATGCCCCTTCACTCCTTCCAATCCAGTTTCTCTGCATGGTTACTGTCTTCTCTGGCCAGTCAATTCTGTCCAGCCCCTCTAAAAGACGGTCTGCATACTCTGTTATCCTGAAAAACCACTGCTCCAGATCCTTCTGAATAACCTCTGTACTACACCTCTCGCAACACCCCTCAACCACCTGTTCATTGGCCAGTACAGTCTGACAGGATGGACACCAGTTTACAGGGGCTTTTTTTCTGTATGCCAATCCATTTTTATAAAAAAGAAGGAAAAAATATTGAGTCCATTTATAGTATTTCGGTTCACTCGTATTTATCTCTTTTGACCAGTCATACATTGCACCAATAGACTTTAACTGTTCTCTTATTGTCTTTATATTCTCTGCCGTTGAGATTGCAGGATGAATCCCCTTTTTTATTGCATAATTTTCTGCAGGTAGACCAAACGCATCGTAACCCATCGGCTCGAACACTCGATAACCCTGCATCCTCTTGAATCTAGCCCATGTATCTGTTGGGCCATAATTGTACCAGTGCCCGAGATGAAGATGATCTCCTGAAGGATAGATGAACATGACCAGACAGTAAAGCTTGTTGTTGTTATCATTTAAATCAATTCTATTGATGCCCTTCTCTTCCCACACTCTCTGCCACTTCTCTTCAATCTCTTTAAACGGATATGAACTCATGCTATTTCCTTCGGTTTTGTAGTATAAGGCCATAAATAGATTAGATATTAATATAACAAACCATAATAAAAAAACAACAGGAAATTGGACTGTAATAATTTAAAAAATTATTATTAAAAATGAAACCCCAACAAGTGCTTGAGCGTTTAATCAAAATAATTTATTATCCAATAGCACAACGATCAGATTATTGACAGAATTGG
>CAZYVD010000012.1:0-56570 GCA_964651045.1 uncultured bacterium | reverse complement strand
TCAGAACACTTGTTGATGGTTTTAGATCACAGGGTCATCACAAGGTATTATGGGATGGCAGAGACAGCAGTGGCACTATTGTTTGTGGCGGAGTCTATATAGTAAGGCTCAGGGCAGGCAGATATAGTGCAGAGAGAAAAATTGTGTTTTTAAGATGAAGCATACATTATTTCCACTTCTTTTTTTCCAAATACAATAAACTCCACAAGGGGATTGCGATCCTGGTTCCGTTTTCCAGTCTGCACCATTTTTTTCTTGACTTTTTTAAGCTATTTCATTATTCTTCAATACTAAATTATTATGTTGACTACTATTATGTGCTAAAATGTATCTTGATTTTGTATTTAAGGTTGCCAGCCATGATAGAGAAAATTCCTATTACATCATTTAGTGATGCTGATAAGAAAAAATTCTTATTTAAAAATAGTGTTTTGATTGAAATAATTTACAGATGTAAGGATAGTTAATATAATGTTGTGATGTGTGAAATTTGCCTCTTATTTATTAGTATAATGTTGATATATTACAATGACAATTTTATTATGAAAGATTATTATATGGCAACAGTACTTAAGAAGAAATATATAGACGAAAGTTGGGATTTTGAAGACGCTGATACAAAAACTTTAACTCATTGCTATCATAGCTACCCTGCAATGATGATCCCCCAAGTTGCAGAAAGACTGACTGAAAAATATGGTAAAAAAGCAAATTTATTATTTGACCCTTATTGTGGCACTGGTACATCATTAGTAGAAGCAAATGTGAGAAATATTAATGCAGTTGGAACGGATTTAAACCCTCTTGCTCGTTTAATCGCCAAAGCTAAAACTACTCCAATAAATACTCGAACACTTGATTTGTATTTGAAAGATTTTAATGACTGGATTTTTTCTTTGCGATTTGGAATAAGGGAAAATAATTCGTTTGTTATTCCAAAATTTGATAATATTGATTATTGGTTCACTAAAGATGTTCAAGTCAAATTAGCTATTTTAAAACACTACATTAAACACATAGATAATGAATCAATAAGAAACTTTTTCTATGTTGCATTTAGTGAGACTGTTCGGGAAAGTTCTTTAACAAGAAATGGCGAGTTTAAACTTTATAGAATTTCAGAAAAGAATCTTAAAAATTTTAAACCCGATGTATATTCAATCATTGAGAACAAGCTATCTAGAAATAGAAAAGGCTTAATAGAATTTATTAAAAAAAAGAAAAATGATTCCACTTCCCATATTTATTCTTTTAATACAGTTTTCAACATTCCGAAAGAAATATTGCCAGATAACTCTGTAGATATAGTTGTCACGTCCCCTCCTTATGGAGATTCCCGAACAACTGTAGCTTATGGCCAGTTTTCTAGATTAGCCAACCAATGGCTTGATTTTCAGGAAGCTTCAAAATTAGATAATAAACTAATGGGAGGCAGAAGACCTATAGAAATTGAAAAATTTGGAATCAAAATCCTTGATGAAATAATAGAGCAAATTGGTAACAAAGATGAAAAGAGAGTAAAAGATGTTTATTCTTTTTATAAGGATTATTTATCATCTATAAAAAACATTTCCAAAGTAATTAAAAAGAAAGGATTTGTATGTTTCGTAGTTGGAAACCGAAGAGTTAAGTCTATAACATTGCCAACGGATGAAATAACATCAGAAATGTTTAAACTTAATGGATTTCAACATATTGAAACGATAATTAGAAGGATTCCCAATAAGAGAATGCCATTAAAGAATAGCCCAACAAATGTAAAAGGGAAAAAAGATACTACAATGAATTATGAGTATATTGTTGTAATGCAAAAGATAGAAGACTAAGAAAAGGATTTGCTTAATGAATTTGAAAGAATTAGTTGAAAAATTACAAACAATAAGCAATATGGGATATGTAAAAGCTTTAAGAAAAGGAAACACAGGAATCGGATATACTTTTGAGTCGTTAATTGGATTGGAGGAAACAAATATTCCAATCCCTGATATAGGAGGAAGAGTTGAAATAAAAACAACTCGTAAAGATAGTTCTTCACTTGTTACACTCTTTACATTTAATAGAGGTGTTTGGTTAAGAAGACAAAAAGAGATCATTGAACAATTTGGTTATGAAGATGAAAAAGGAAGAAAAGCCCTAAAATCAACAATTTTTTATAATAGACCTAACTCATTGGGATTATATGTTGAAATTGATGAAATGAAAAATGTTATAAAACTCTTATCTTCAGGCAATGAATTATTGGCTGAATGGGACGTGTATGTTGTTGTCGGAGTATTTTCCTCAAAATTAAGTCGCTTATTGTTTGTTCTAGCTGATAGGCGAACTATCCAAGGTAATGAAGAATTCCATTTCAATGAAGCCTACCTTCTGACAGAACCAAATCCAAGAAACTTTTTAAATGCTTTTAAGAAATCACTTGTTGGAATTGATTTAAGAATGCACTTGAAAGAAAATGGTACTGTAAGAAATAGAGGAACAGGTTTTAGAATGCGCGAAAAAGATATGTTAGAACTTTATGAGATGAGACATAAACTTTTGTAAATAAAAAATATATCAATTGGCTCAACCTGACCGCAGAGGCTGTGTGATTTTTCGAGTTTTGTTGTCCTTACAAAGTTTGTTAGTTAATCAAAGTCTGTGTCCCGCAAGTCTGCGGCAGGTTAGCTAAAATTACTTTACTTTCGTCAAGGAGGGGGATTTTAACAAGTGTATATTTGATTTTTCTATCGCTCTTTCCAAAGTCTTTTCCTTATAGTCCGGAACTTCTTATATTTCCAAAATGGTATACGCATATATTTAGCTGTTTTTATTGTTTTATGGTTAATAAGAAAACTATTAGTGAGTTTTATTGATTAAAATATTTTCCAATAACACCACCTAAATTAAAGAAAACAAGAAGATACAGTTAGTTAATGCAAACATTTTAATCCTCATTGGTCATAAGAGTGTAGATATTATTCGGAGATATTTAAAATTTCGTTTTACTCCCACTCTTTCTTTAAAATATCCTTGCATGTGATAAACTAAATTTGTAATTTGAGATCAATTTATTACAATAAGGGTCAAAAAGGGTCAAATTTATGAAGACAATACATACACCTGATGGAAAGATTGTTGAGATCAAAATCAATAGAAACCTCTCATTAAAAAACAGCGTTCTTGCGGAAAAAAACTTAAGGCTTCTGGATAAACACAGTGTTTATGCTATCGACGTTTTAGGTTCTATTGGATCTGGCAAGACCTCGATCATAGAACAGCTCGTAGGAAAACTTCAGGGGAGATATCGATCTGCTGCCATTGCAGGTGACCTTACAACAACAATAGATGCAGATCGAATTAAAAAGAAGGGTGCAAATGTGCTTCAGATAAATACTGACGGCGGCTGTCATCTTGATGCAAACCTTGTGAGAAATGGCCTTGAAATGCTGGATCTGAAAAACCTGGATATTGTATTCATTGAAAATGTTGGAAACCTTATTTGTCCGGGATCCTTCCCTGTGGGAGCTCATCAGAGAATCGTGGTTGTTTCGACAACAGAAGGTCCTTATATGATTGTCAAACACCCACATATATTCAGAGATGCATCTATATGTATAATAAACAAGATCGATATGGCAGCCCCAATGGGAGTTGATATAGATCGATTAAAAGATGATGTGTTGAAGATAAAACCAAATATAAAAGTAGTATTTACAAATGCCAGAACAGGTGAAGGTATAGACGATTTGATTAAGGCTCTTAACATTTAAAGAAAATGCATGAAGCTTCAATAGCACAATCAATAGTAGAGACAGTATTAACAGAAGCAGAAAAGAAAAATGCTGTAAAGGTTGAGTCTGTAGAAATAGAGATTGGTGAACTTACCTTTTTGGGTATTGATCAGGTCAGTTTCTGGCTGCAGAGTGGATTTGAAGGAACAATTGCACAAGATGCAAAAATAGATTTCAAAAATGTAAAAGGGGTTCTTAAATGCAATAGCTGTGGATATGAGGGAGAGCTCACACTTAAAGAAGATCCTGCCTATCATTTAAAGTTGCCGACATTTGCCTGTCCTAAATGCAAATCTCCAGATATAGAAGTCATAAAAGGAAAAGATACAATCATCAGAAGGATTAGAATAATAACTCCTGATATGTCTTAACAAATGTCTAAAATCTGGGGACGTTTAAAATGAAAATACTTATGAAGGTTGTTTTCATTCCAAGTTTTATATTCTGTCTAATATTCTCTCACAACGAGCCACGATAATAAGTTTATCAGATATTATCTTGAAGATGAAGATGGTAATCTGGTTGACAATTCATCTCTGGAAAGAAAGATAGCCCGTATATATTTTAAGAAAATGAGGTGGACCATGAGGCTCTATTTTGAATTGCAGATCAATTGAAGAAGATTATTTGATAGAGAAAAAAGTTGATTTAATCCTCCCGAAGAAAAGAGTCTTCGGGAGGATTTTTATTTAATGATAATATTTAGTCTTTAATTTCTTTATGATTTTTTCTGTCTTGATGAGTGCTTCTTGTGTGAATGAAGATGTAATCTGTGTAAGAAATTCTCTGCAGAGCTCTTTGTCCTCCTTCCACAGCTTGATGGCTGTTTCTTCTATTGAAGGCTGAAGATCGAACTCTCTCTTTTCTAACTTTTTCCAAACACTGGTTACCTCATCTATGGATCTTGAGTAGTTTACATCCACAAGATTTTCAAGATCATTAAACCTCCAGAAGGCAGCATCTGGATCGTAATCAAATGTTCCCTCAACAGGATCAAGGTGGTGTTTCAGCGCTTTGAAAGGGCAGTCAATACCTGGAGTGTTGTGAAAGAGATCAGGAACTCTATTAATACCAGAGTACCATGGAACATATACTCCAACATCGGGACGTCCCATACACATCCATAGAACAGATCCGATGTCTGGAGGAAGATCACCCCTTAGCTGAGCAACAGTGGAGAATTGTGTAGTGGGAGTACAGATTGTTCTCTCTGTAGTAAAATTCGGATTTATTGTAACAAACCTCGGAAGACTCTTTCCGAGATAATCGCTGGGCTGCTCTGGAGAAACCGATACTGATACTATTTTTGCCGGGCCATAAACAGTGTTCTCATAATGATCTCTCAGCACGGCCATAACATCCTTGACTGTAATCTTCCTATTGGGTCTGACCGCAAAAGGCAGGCCGTTTTTTCTTGCCTCCTTGATAGAGGCTGCCCTGCCTGAGAATAGCTGCTGTCCCCTCCACTGTCTTGTATCATATCCGCGCATTACGAATCGGCTTTTTTTGCCAGGCACTCTCATATATGTATATGCGAAATCAAATTTTTCCCCACTTTTTGGATCATACCATCCTCTTTTTATTGCATAATCTCTTACATTATCCTTAGATGTTATAAAATTTTCCTTGTCGCTGAAATCCACTTCTCTTATTATATAAGTATTTGGAAGCACTACCACTCCATCGTCAGGAACACGCTGAGCAACCCAGTGTTTTCCCGCCACTATTGAAAGAATCCATCCCTCATTGGCATCACAGATTACCATTGTGCGGCCTGAGGAAACATAACCAAATTTATCGAGAAGTTTTCCTGCTATCATGACTCCCTCTCTTGCACTTCTTGCCCTCTCCGCAACTATGCGCCTCAGCATGTAGCCTATTCCCCCATCCGTAAGATCGGGATCATCCTCTCGTGATGGACATGCATCGCTTGCAACATGTACACCCCATTCATTCATGTAATAATCAGAAAATTTGAGGCCGTTTACCTGAAACCAGATATATGCCCATGTCTCCTCGACCTGAGGAATTTTTCCTCCCTCGATAAGCTGTAACATCTCACCCGCTTTGTGTTTGATTCTCGGCACTCTCCATACATTTACAACCCTCAGTCCTCCATCATCCTCATTGTGACCAAAAATCACGAAACCGTATTTGCTTGCCTTCTTGCCCACTACAATAGATGTACAGCAGTAGGAAATGCCGACAAAAAATAAAATCGATATGATTGAAAACAGTATTGTTAAAGTCGATTTTTTCATCTTTGGTCTCCTCTTATTTTAATATATGTTTTGATATCACCAATCTCTGAATTTGATTTGTTCCTTCATAAATCTGACAGAGTTTTACATCTCTCATCATCTTCTCTACAGGATAGTCTTTGGAGTATCCATCTCCGCCCATGATCTGAACGGCATTTGTAGTAACCTTCATGGCAATATCGGATGCCCACATCTTGCACATTGCCGCAAGCATGGAGTGATCCTTCTGGCCTGTATCATATGCCCATGCTGCACGCCATGTTAACATGCGTGCCGTTTCTATTTCTGTTGCCATGTCTGCCAACATGAAACCTATTGCCTGGTTTGCAGAAATAGGTTTTCCGAACTGCACTCTGTTTTTTGCCCATTCTTTTGCAATCTCATAGGCCGATCTTGCAGCACCTAAACTGAGAGCCGCTACCCCTGTGCGGGTACGGTCAAATGTCTTCATTGCAATTATGAATCCTGTTCCCTCTTTGCCGAGTCTGTTTTCTACAGGTATTTCTACATCATTATATTTAATCTCGTTCTGGACAGAAGCATTTTGACCCATCTTTCTCAATTTTGATACTATTTCTACTCCTGGTAGATCGGCTGGCACTATGAACGCTGTCAGACTTCTTGCACCTCTCTCTGGATCTGTAATTGCGAAAACTGTATGAAATGTGGCGACCTCACCATTTGTTATGAATCTCTTATGACCATTGAGTATATATTTATCTCCCTTACGTATGGCTGTGGATTGAATGCTTGACACATCTGATCCTGCGCAGGGCTCTGTAAGGCAGTAGGCCGCAACTCCCTTTTCCTCTATGATTCTCCCAAAAAACTTTTTCTGCTGATCTTCGGTCGCAGATAAGAGCAGAGGAGTAAGTGCCAGTGTGTTTGCATCAATACATATTCCCATGCCAATACAACCTGCGCCCATCTCTTCTGATGCCAGCGCTCCTTCAAAGATTGTATATCCATTTCCGCCGAACTTTTCAGGTATTGGTCCATTGATTATCTTCTCATCGTATGCAGCCTTAACAACATCCCATGGAAACTCACACGACTCATCATATTTTGCCCTGTTTGGAACAAACCATCGATTTGTAAAATCCCTGTATTTTTCTACAATCTGCTGCTGTTTCTTGTCCAAGGAAAAATCAACCATGATTGCCTCCAGTCTTATTAAACTGTTTTAACAAAAGAAGGTATGTTTAGATTCCCATACATGTACCGACACTTTCTGCCATTTTGATAAGGTAATGATCAGGTGTTACAACTCTCATTTTTCCACCGATTTCACCGAGAGGTACAGTAATGATTTCTGTTCCCCTCAGAGCAACCATCACTCCGCCCACACCATTAAAACACAGTTCTGCGGCCTTTATTCCGAATCGTGTTGCTAAAATGCGGTCAAAAGGTGTTGGAGACCCTCCCCTCTGGAGATGACCAAGCACAGTAACCCTGCATTCTATACCTGTCCTTTCTTCAATATCCATGGCAATCTTGTTTCCGATTCCACCAAGCCTTATCGGGTCTGTGCTGTCTTTTACTATCTTTTTTACCTTTATTTTGCCTCCTTCAGGTCTTGCTCCTTCTGATATGACGATTATGCTGAATCTTCGTCCCCTCTTGTTTCGATTTACAACAGTCTGGCATACCTTCTCGATCTTGTATGGAATTTCAGGAATAAGAATAACATCTCCTCCTCCTGCAATCCCGGACTCGAGTGCTAGCCATCCAGCATAGCGTCCCATTGTCTCGACTACCATGACTCTGTGGTGCGACATTGCAGTTGTATGGATCCTGTCTATTGCCTCTGTTGCTATGCTGACCGCAGAATTGAAACCAAAAGTTATATCCGTTCCCCATATATCATTGTCGATTGTTTTTGGCACGCCCACAATTCTTAAACCCTTTTGGCTTAATTTTGTAGCAATGGCCATTGTTCCGTCACCGCCAACGCATACAAGATTGTCGATGCCGAGCTCATTTATATTTTTTACAGCCTGGCCAGAAACATCTATGAAATCTAGATCACCATTTTTCTTTTTGACAGGCCATCTAAAAGGATTTGCCCTGTTTGAGGTTCCAAGTATTGTTCCACCCAGAGTCAATATTCCAGACACGGTCTCAAAATCGAGAGGTTTTACTCTTTTTTCAACAAGCCCCTGATAGCCGTCCTCGAATCCGATCACTTCCATATTGTATTGGAGAACACTAGCCTTGACAACACCTCTTATGACCCCATTTAGGCCGGGGCAGTCGCCTCCTCCTGTGAGCAGTCCTATTCTCTTCTTATTTCCATTGGCCATGATTTTCTCCAGATTATGATTGGTGTGAATAGAGTTTAAAGAAAAGTTACATTTTTGGAGTTATTAAATCAAGCCTTTTCTCTTTGATGTGTCGAAAATGCTTGCCATAAACACGAAATATTTTCTATATTGAATTTATGATTGGTCGTTTCAGTCTATATGGATTTTTAAAGAACCAGCGGTACTTTGAACCGTTTATTGTGCTGTTTTTTCTTCAAAAGGGTCTCTCTTTTACTCAGATTGGTTTTCTTGTAGCACTTAGGGAATTGAGCATCAATATAATGGAGATTCCCAGCGGCGCAGTGGCAGATCTTTACGGACGCAGACGGTGTATGATCATCTCGTTTGCCTCATACATCTTATCGTTTATTCTTTTTGGTTCTGGCGTGGCATATATACAGTTTATGTTAGCCATGTTTCTTTTTGCAGTGGGAGACGCATTTAGAACAGGGACTCACAAGGCTTTGATATTTGCCTGGCTGCGTCTTCAGGGCAGGGAGAGTGAAAAGACGAGAGTATATGGATATACAAGGTCATGGTCAAAGCTCGGTTCGGCATTTTCGATTATTGTTGCAACAGCCCTTGTAATATCACAGAACAGTTATGACAACATTTTCTACTATTCTATAATTCCATACACTATAGGTCTAATAAATTTTCTTTTTTATCCAGAAGAGCTCGACCGATTTGCATCGCAGAATAAAGGGAAAAAGTCAGTTATAAAACATCTATACAAATCATTTCGTATGACAGTAAAGAATCCGCGGCTTCGCAGTCTCATTTTCGAGTCGATGGGGTTCGAGGGTATTTTTAAGGCTTCAAAAGATTACCTGCAGCCAGTATTAAAACAGCTTGCATTAACGCTGCCCATACTTGTCTCTATCGAATCTACAAGAAGAAGCGCGATGGTTGTGGGATGCGTGTATTTTGTCTTATACCTTATGTCGGCTCTTGGAAGCAGATTATCTTTTAAACTAAGTGAATTTAAAGGGGGCGAAGAGAGGAGCAGTTACTTTTTATGGAAAGTAAGTTTTTTCCTGTACTTAAGCATGATACCATTTCTTATCTTTCGTCTCTATTCTCTAGCAATAGTCACTTTTGTAGGTCTCTATCTTACGCAGAACTTCTGGCGTCCCATTCTTATCAGTCGTTTTGATGCATTTGCTGGAGAGTCCCATGGTGCGACAATACTCTCAATCGAGAGTCAGGCAAAATCACTCTCCACAATGGTAGTTGCGCCCCTACTCGGTGTAGTTGTAGATTTTTTAAAGGCAAACTCTTCGATGGGTGAGTTCTGGCCCGTTGGAGTGATTGGTGCAATTGCAGGTTTTACGATTCTTTTATATCGCAGATGAATATAGAACATGATTATAGAAAATATTTGAGGCCTGATGTAGTATCACATCTGTCCAGGCTGGATCTGATTGCCAGATTGATAGTAGAGGGATTCATAACAGGTCTGCACAGAAGTCCCTATCACGGATTCTCTGTGGAATTTTCAGAGTACCGTCCTTATATACCGGGAGATTCAACAAGAAACATAGACTGGAAACTGCTGGCACGGACAGATCGATATTATGTAAAGCTTTTTGAAGAAGAGACCAATCTAAAAGCATATCTGCTTCTGGACTGTTCTGGCTCTATGGGATATGGGTCTGGTAAGATTACAAAGCTTCAATATGGAAAATATCTTTGTGCAGCGCTTACCTATCTTATGCTAAAACAGCGTGATAGTGTTGGGCTGGTTACATTTGACGAGCAGATACATACTTACATTCCACCAAGATCTGTGTTTGGTTATCTACATGTAATATTAAAGGAACTCGACACTCTAAAGCCTGGAAAGAAGACGAATATAAGCACTACATTTCATGAGCTTGCAGAACGAATCAAGAGGAGAGGATTAATAATTATTGTGTCAGATCTTATGGATGATGTTAACGAGATTGTAGATTCCCTGAAACATTTTCGTCATAGAAAACACGAGTTGATAGTGTTCCATACGCTCGATCCAATGGAACTCTCTTTTTCATTTGATAAAGACACACTATTTGTTGATATGGAATCAGGAGAAAAGATAGATACACAGCCCTGCCATATCCGATCTCAATATATTAAAGAGACGGAGAAATTTCTGGCAGAGTTTAAAAGAGAGTGCGGTCAGCACAGGATAGACTATATGATAATGAATACATCTTTTCCATTTGACACCTCCCTCTATAGATATCTTGTAAAGAGAAAGAGAATGAGAGGGTGAGATGTCTTTATTTTTTATTATAATCCTTGGTATTCTTTTTTGCATTACTCTGTATGTTCTGATCTTATTTTTTCGCAACCGGCAGAGTTTCAGATCGAGGCTCACAATGCTGTTTCTTCTTTTTGTTCTGATTCCATCGCTTCCAATTACCTTCTTTTCGGCAGCCGTGCTATCCAAGAGTGCTGATCTGCTGCTTGTTCCTGGGATTGATAGAGTCTTGAAATCCTCTCTTGCAACAATCAGGCATCAGGTAGAGGAGAGGGGAAAACGATTTCTCACAAATCATGATGATTTTAGTGGATGGAGTGGTGATCTTCTGAAAAGGTGGGATATACAGTACTCTGCATGTCATATTATTGCAGACGGAGAATACAAACTGATCTGTTCGGTTCGACATCCGCATTGTTCGCTTCCAGCTGGATGGAGTCTTGATGAATCGACGATAAAAAAGGCCTATTCAGGCTCCACATCGAGCACTCTAATTTATGAAGATAAAAGAACATATATTGCTTATTTTTACAAGAAGGACTCTTTCTTATTGGTATCTGTATACGATCTTGAGCCCTATGTTGTACAGTCAAAACAGGAAATAGAAAAAGCCTCGGGTTTTTATGGATCGCTCTACTCGATAAAAGAATCTATAATTGAAAGAAATCTTATATGGGCTGGTGCACTACTTATTGTTTTAACTCTTGCACTGAGTTCTATAGTAGTAACCAAAAGAATTTCTTTGGCAGTAAATGAACCAATAGAGGGTATGGTTCGAGCGATGGAGAAGGCAATGGAGGGAGATCTTTCCCAGCGTGTTGAGACAAAGGCTACTGGTGAATTTAAATTTCTTATAGATTCTTTTAATAAGATGATCTCAGAGCTGGAGAGGAGCAGAGAAAGGTTAATAGAGGCTGAGCGAATAGCAGCATGGCAGCATATTGCCAGGAGAATATCCCATGAGATAAAGAACTCTATTTCTCCAATTGCAATTTCTCTGCACAGAATACAAGGCTATTTTGAGGGAAAGATGCTGCCCCCCTCAATTTCAGATAGCCTCAGGGTTGTTGAGGATGAGCTCAATTCTCTTAAAAGAATGTCTGAGGAGTTTTCAGAGTTTGCAAGAATGCCTGAACCGAAAAAAAATTCTATTGATATTAACGATACGGTCAAATCGTCCGTCATTGCTGCGAACTCTTTTTCTAGTGATATTGAGATAGAGATGCAGCTCTCTTCACGGCTGCCTGAAGTATATGCGGATAGGGAGCAGATCAAGAGAGTGATGATTAATATCATTAAAAATGGAATCGAGGCGAGCGGTGGTCGGGGAAAGATAACGGTTAACACTAGAAGATCAAAATCATCAGATCATTCGGTTGAGATTGAGATCGTGGATAAAGGAAGGGGTATAGATGAGAGAGACCTTGATAGAATTTTTCAACCATACTATACAACAAAAATAAAAGGTACTGGCCTGGGGCTTGCAATAGTCAAGAAGATAATCGACGATCATGGTGGAAAGATTAAAATAAAGAGCAGAAAAAATAGAGGAACGAGTATAACCATCTGTATATAAAATGGTTGTCATTACTGCCTCAATCTATTAGAAATTGATTATATGATATATAAACCTCTTGACAAATCGGAAAAATCTTGCTATACTAACCACTGTCAAAATGGGTATATCCTAATAGCAGGAGATTAAATCTTTGTTTGAAATATTTTATGAGACTCATTTTTCTGCCTCTCATCAGATACATGGATACAGGGGAGTGTGCAGCGGCCTGCATGGACACACATGGAAAGTGGCAGTAGAATTCAGGACTCACAGGACAGATGAGATTGGCATAAGCTTTGATTTTAAAGAGATAAAAGAGATTGTACAGACAGTGATAGAACGGCTTGATCATAAACATATAAACGAGATTTCACCATTTAATAAGAAGAATCCGACTGCAGAGTATCTTGCCCAATACATATATGAAGAGGTAAGAAAGTTAATTCCCGACCACATCCAGATGTCAAAGGTCACAGTGTGGGAATCGGATAAATATGGAGTGACCTATCTGGAGGATTCTAATGATTAAGGTGAATGAAATATTTTATTCGATACAGGGTGAGTCGTCGTATGCGGGATATCCGTGTGTCTTTATCCGTCTCACAGGATGCAATCTCAGGTGTTCTTATTGTGATACAAAGTATGCATATAAAAATGGCAACTCCATGAACATAGATAGAATCGTTGAAATTGTAGAGAGATATGAATGTCCTCTTGTGGAAATCACTGGGGGTGAGCCTCTCATTCAGGAAGAGACACCAGTGCTGGTGAATTCGCTTCTAGAGAGGGGATACAAGGTTTTAGTAGAGACAAATGGCACTAAAAACATAAATGTTCTGGCCAAGGATGCAGTGTGTATACTAGACATAAAGTGCCCGGCCAGTGGAGAGAGTGATAAGACAGACTGGGATAATATATATAGATTGGGACCCGGTGATGAGGTGAAGTTTGTTTTATCGAACATAGATGATTATGAATGGGCGAAAGAGATCATAAGAAAATATAAACTCACAGACAGGGCTGTTGTTCACTTCTCACCCCTACTTGGAAGTTTGGAGCCGGCAGAGATTGCAAAGAGGATTTTAAACGACTGGCTCAATGTACATCTTCAGGTTCAACTTCATAAGATAATATGGCCAGAGGAGAATAGGGGTAGATAGGAGGATGAAAAAGGCTGTTGTTCTCTTGAGTGGAGGTTTAGACTCGACCACTGCATTGGCAGTGGCAATTTCAGAAGGATTTTCTGTTAATGCTCTTACACTTTTTTATGGACAGCGGAATCTTCATGAGATAGATGCTGCAAAAAGGATTGCAATGGCCATGAATGCAGAAAAACATCTAATCCTGAAGATCGATCTGGGGGCCATAGGTGGATCTGCTCTAACCACCGACATCGCCGTCCCAAAGGCGAACCTTACATCAAAAAGTCAAGATTCAATACCAATTACCTATGTGCCGGCAAGGAATACGATTTTTCTCTCCTTTGCACTTGCATGGGCAGAGGTCATTGGTTGTTTCGATATATTCATAGGTGCAAACAGCGTAGACTATTCTGGCTATCCCGACTGCAGGCCCGAATTTATAGAGGCGTTTGAAAAGATGGCCAATCTTGCAACAGGTGTAGGTATCAGGGGGGGGAAGTTTCACATTCATGTACCACTGATGAAGATGACAAAGGGTCAGATAATACGACTCGGAACATCTCTTGGAGTAGATTACAGCCTTACGCAGAGCTGTTATGATCCGGGGCCGAGGGGTGAGCAGTGTGGAAGATGTGAGAGCTGCATCTTGAGAAAAAAGGGATTCGAGGAGGCAGGTATACAAGATCCTCTATATAGGGGGTGAGACTCGTGAAAAAATTAAAAAGAGGTCAGGAAGAGATTCTGAAATCAAAATTAACTGCGGTCGAAAATCAATATCCCCACAGGAACTATGAGATTTCGATAACGCTTCCAGAATTTACATGTCTGTGCCCAATATCGGGATATCCGGATTTTGCCACCATGAGGGTAAAATATATTCCAGATAAATATATTCTAGAGTTAAAATCTGTAAAGCTCTACATAAATAAATTCAGGGACATGGAAATGTTCCATGAATCTGCTGTGAACAAGATACTCGAAGATCTTGTAGAAGCATGCAGACCCCGATGGATGGAGGTGGTTGGTGATTTCAACCCAAGGGGTAATGTCAAGACTGTTGTGAGAGCGGAGTATAAAAAGGAAGATTAGCCATTGATAGACATACAGAAACAGAGACCTCCAAGAAAGATAGCGATCGACAAGGTCGGTGTGAAAAATTTGAGTTATCCGATCACAGTGCTGGACAGAGCAAACAAGATACAGCACACCGTGGGATCTATAAACATGTATGTGAATCTGCCCCACAGGTTTCGTGGAACACACATGAGCCGCTTTATCGAGATTCTTAATGAACACCACAAAGAACTTCACATACACACGATAGGTGAGGTTCTTCAAAAAATGAAGGATAAACTCAATGCCGAAGAAGCTCACATGGATGTGACCTTTCCATATTTTATTGAAAAATCTGCCCCTGTATCGGGTGCAAAGAGCATGATGGAGTATCTCTGCTGCTACCAGGGGAGATTAAGGCAGAAGTCTGATTTCATATTAACGGTAAATGTGCCTGTTACTTCTGTGTGTCCGTGTTCAAAAGAGATTTCAGATAGAGGAGCACACAGTCAACGCTCGCTGGTCACAGTACAAATACGCATTAGAAAAATGGTATGGATAGAGGAGGTGGTTGAGATTGCCGAGAGGTCTGCTTCGGGTCCTGTGTATGCCCTCTTGAAGAGGGAGGATGAGAAGTCACTCACAGAGTCGGCTTATGACAGACCACGGTTTGTAGAAGATATTGTTCGTGAGATTGCAAAAAAGTTCAATGAAGATCCAAGGATAGTATGGTACAGGGTAGAATCTGAAAATTTTGAATCCATTCACAATCACAGTGCCTATGCATCTATTGAAAGGGATAAGAGAATAATTAAAATATAAAATTGAAAAATTTAACAAAGGAGATTGCTGATGGCTCGACCAATGTATTATGAATTTAAACCAGAGAAACCGATCAGGTCACCGCGGGGTACAAAGCTCACATGTAAGAATTGGGACACAGAGGCTGCAATGAGGATGCTGATGAACAATCTTGATCCAGAGGTGGCATTAAAACCAGAGGAACTCATTGTATATGGCGGAAGTGGGAGGGCTGCTCGGAACTGGAAGGCATACAGGGAGATAGTGGAGATATTGAAGCAGCTCGATGAGAATCATACATTGTGTGTTCAATCTGGGAAGCCGGTATACATTGCACCGACCCATCCTGAGGCTCCGAGAGTGATAATTGCCAACTCCAACATAGTGCCGAGGTGGTCGACTCAGGAGCAGTTTGATAAATATGATGAGATGGGATTGATAATGTATGGTCAGATGACGGCAGGGAGCTGGATCTATATAGCAACTCAGGGGATTATTCAGGGCACATATGAGAGTTTTGCTGCAGCAGGGAGAAAAGACTTTGGAGTAGATTCCCTGAGAGGAAAGTTTATTTTGACTGCTGGTATGGGCGGTATGTCGGGTGCTCAACCGCTCGCTGGAGTAATGAACGAGGCGGTAATTCTCGATGTAGAGGTTCGTCCAGAGAGGATTAAAAGAAAGGTTGAGGAGGGATACTGCGACAGGATGACCGGTGATCCGGAGGAGGCGGTAAGGTGGATTGAGGAGGCAAAGAGAGAGGGCAGGCCTCTTTCTGTAGGTCTTGTTGGGAATGCAGGAGAAATACATCCATGGCTTGTGAAGAGAGATATGATTCCTGACATAGTTACTGATCAGACTTCTGCTCACAGTCTAATGGATTATGTGCCGGTTGGTGATCTTAAAGAACTGGACCAGTTGTGGAAAACCAATCCAGAGGAATACAAAAAAAGATCGCTGGAGACGATTGCCCGACATACAGAGGCGATACTACAAATGCAGAAGAAGGGTGCTGTGGCGTTTGATTATGGGAACAATCTCAGGGGGCAGGCAGAGCTTGCCGGTGTGGATGTAAGAAATTCTGATGGGAGTTTTAAATATCCTGGATTCGTACCTGCATACATAAGACCTCTGTTTTGTGAAGGGAGGGGGCCGTTTAGATGGGCAGTGCTATCAGGGGACAGGAAGGATATAGATGTACTTGACAGGCTTGTAATCGAACTCTTCCCAGAGGACGAGACTCTGGTACGGTGGATCAGACTGGCAGGAGAGAGGATTCCACATTTAGGGCTTCCATCCCGTGTTTGCTGGCTTGGATATGGTGAGCGTACAGAGTTTGCACTCAGGATGAACGACTATGTCCGAAAGGGGAAGGTAAAGGCCCCGATAGTAATCGGCAGAGATCATCTCGATTGTGGCTCTGTTGCATCACCAAATCGTGAGACCGAGGGAATGAAAGATGGGAGCGATGCGATTGCAGATTGGCCGCTCCTCAATTTTGCACTGAATGCGGTGAATGGTGCAAGCTGGGTAAGTTTTCACAATGGAGGAGGAGTTGGAATTGGTAACTCTCTCCATGCAGGGATGGTAATCGTTGCAGATGGCACAGAGAAAAGGGATAAGAGGTTAAGACTGGTCACAACTGTAGACCCTGGACTTGGCATTGCACGGCATGTTGATGCAGGATATGAGATAGCAAAGAAGGTTGCAGAGAAGAAGGGAGTAATGACAAATAAATTTAAAAAGTAGGGGAAGCGGTGTTAAATGGGCGATCTTATTTTAAAAGAGTGCAGACAGATATACAGGAATTCGCCAGATAGAGGACCCAGTCATAATTCTATTTTAATAAGAGATGGGAAAATAGAAAATATTGGTCCAATTACAAAGATCTGGCCTCTTGCTGGAAAGGGTGCGGAGGTGATCGACTGCTCAGATTTAATCGTGCTCCCTGGATTTGTAGATAGCCATACTCATCTTCTGTTTGCAGGGACAAGAGAAGATGAACTCTATCTCAGGGCTGCAGGAAAATCATATATGGAGATTTTAAAACAGGGTGGAGGAATATACAATACAGTAAATAATGTGAAGTTTGCTTCTGAGGAACTTCTATTAAAGAATGGACTCCGTTTTTTGGACGAGGCGCTTAGCTTTGGGATCACAACAATTGAGATTAAGAGCGGTTACGGTTTGGATTATGATAATGAAAAGAAGATGTTAAAAATAATAAATAAACTGAACAAGCTTCATCCCATTAAAGTCATTCCGACATTTCTTGTCCATACTGTTCCGAAAAATGGAGACAGGAAAAAGTACATAGATCAGCTTCTCAACAGAATGATTCCTGAATTCAGAGAATATGCAGAGTGGTTCGATATATTTGTAGAAAGAGGTGTGTTTGAGACAAAAGAGGCAGAGCTTCTCATAAAGAGGAGCATTGATGAGGGTTACAGGATAGGAATCCATACAAATCAGATCGAGGATATTAGTGGCATAGCGCTTGCAGATAGACTCGGTGTTCGTCATGTGGATCATCTCGAGGTGCTGTCGGATAATGATGCAGAAATGATCATTGAAAACAAAAACATCTATCCTGTGTTTTTGCCCGCTGCAGAGGGTTTCGTCTTTTCCAGACACATTGGACAGATTAATAAGCTCATCTCTATACCCTCTCGAATAGTGCTATCGTCCGATTTTAATCCAGGATCTTCGCCAGTACTTTCTCCTCAATTTGTCATGACCTACGCAGTCCTTAGGTATAGGATACCGGATCCCCTTCTTTTGATCGATGCCTACACGACCAATCCATCAGAGATGCTGTTTCTTGAAATGAGCGGCAAGATCGAAAGGGGCTACAAGGCTGATCTTGTATGTATTAATCTTGAAAACTTCAAACAGATTCCATATTTTGGAACATTCAATTTTGTTAAGATTGTCATCAAGGATGGAATAGTAATCTGGGACTTTAAAAAGGATTTTAAACGAGGAGGTTCTAATGAAAATTACAATCAGTGTTTTAAAGGCTGACATAGGTAGCATTGGAGGACACATAACACCGAGCAGAGAACTTGTAGAAGAGGTAAAAAGATTTGTGGAAGAGAACGGGAAGGGTCTTGTAATCGATTCCTATATAGGGTTTACAGGAGATGATATAGCCTTGCTCTGCACCCATGAGAGAGGAACGGGGGATGAGAAGATTCACAAACTTGCATGGGATGCATTCATTGCAGGAACAGAGATTGCAAAGAAACAGGGTCTGTATGGTGCGGGTCAGGACCTTCTGAAGGATGCATTCAGCGGGAACATCAAGGGCATGGGACCTGCTGTTGCAGAGATGGAATTTGAAGAGCGCACAAATGAGCCCTTTATCCTTTTTGCGGCCGACAAGACAGATCCCGGTGCTTACAATCTTCCATTTTATCTAGGCTTTGCAGATCCGATGTATTGTGCTGGTCTGATACTGAGCCCAAAGATGAGCGAAGGATTTAAATTTCGAATCATAGACGTCGAATATACAGAGAAAGACAAAATAATCGAACTGAATACACCAGAACAGATCTATGATATTGTCGCCCTCCTGAGGGACAACGAGAGGTATGTTATAGAGAGCATATACTCGCGGCAGACAGGAAATCAGGCAGCAGTGCTATCAACCACACGGCTCCATAACATTGCTGGTAAATACACTGGTAAAGATGATCCCATAGCACTGGTTCGTGTACAGGGAGAGTTTCCAGCCACAGGGGAGATCCTGGCACCTTTTCAGATTGGACATCTTGTTGCTGGTTTCATGCGGGGAAGCCATACGGGTCCTCTGATGCCGTGCAAACTAAATTCAACGATATCGTTTTTCGATGGTCCTCCAGTGGTTACAGGTGCTGCCTTCTGTGTTAAAGATGGAAGGCTCACAGAACCTGCCGATGTTTTTGATCACCCATTCTGGGATTATGTAAGGAACAGAATCTCAGAAAAGGCCATTGAGATAAGAAGGCAGGGTTTTTCAGGTTCTGCAATGCTTCCCTATAGCGAGCTGGAGTATGGTGGTATAGTCGAAAAGCTCAAGAAGCTTGAGAAAAAGTTTAAGATTTAAACCAGAACTATTATACATAATTTTAAAGGGGTCTTCTATGCAGTTGTGAGAAGACCCCTTTTGTCAGCAAACTTTTTAATAGATATATCAGAGACCAAACCTTTCGATTATCTCTTGTTTGCTCTTTCCGAGTATATCGTATTTTTTACCAACCTTGATGAAACCATCGAGAGCCTTTTCTAGATGGTGTTTTTCATGAGCCGCAGAGATCTGAGTTCTTATTCTTGCCTGACCCTTGGGTACTACAGGGAAGAAGAATCCGATTGCATATATTCCTTCCTCATACAGATCTCTGGAAAAATCTTGAGCCAGCTTTGCATTAAACAGCATGATCGGAACGATTGGTGTATCGCCCTCTTTTAAAATAAATCCAGCATCCTCGAGTCCCTTGCGCCAGAATCTGGTGTTATCCTCAAGTTTATCTCTTCTTTCCGTGCTTTTTGATAGAATTTCTAATACACGAATGACTCCTGCTACAACGACAGGTGCAATCGTATTGGAGAACAGGTAGGGTCTGGCTTTTTGGCGGCACATTTCCACAAGTTCTTTTCTTCCAGAAACACATCCACCGGATGCTCCGCCCAACGCCTTTCCAAAGGTTGTTGTGATTATATCGATCTTTCCTACAACACCATATTTTTCATGGGTGCCCCTGCCCTTCTCTCCGATGAATCCTGTGGCATGGGAGTCATCGACAAAGAGCATGGCGTCATATTTTTCACAGAGACGAACCATTTCATCGAGTTTCGCAGTATCACCGTCCATTGAAAAGACTCCGTCCGTGATTACCATTTTGAGTCTCTTATCGGAGTGCAACTGAAGTTTTTTCTCTAGATGATCCATGTTTGAGTGTTTGAAGGTGTCGTGTTCTGCACTGCAGAGCCTTATTCCATCTATTATTGAGGCATGGACAAGTCTGTCAGATATCATCACATCATCTTTATCAAGGATTGCCTCGAATACACCAGCATTTGCATCCATGCAGGAAGGAAAGAGGATCGTATCCTCAGTGCCGAGAAATTCTGTCATTCTATTTTCCAGTTCTTTATGAATGTCCTGTGTGCCGCATATGAATCGAACAGAAGACATCCCATAGCCGCGGCTGTCGAGGCCTTCGTGTGCAGCCTTTACTACTTCGGGATGGCTGGAGAGCCCAAGATAGTTATTGGCACACATGTTTATTACTTTTTTCAATGAGGAACCACTTGGGAATTCGACCTCAATGTCTGCTCCCTGTGTGGAATGGATAAATCGCTCCTGCTTGAAGATGCCCTGTGTCTCGATCTCCCTGAGCTGATCCTGGTAAATCTTTCTTATTTTTTCATTAAAAGCCATGGGCTTCCTCCTGTATATTTATTTGGACCTGTAGTCCTGAGTTTGATATTCTATTTAATAAACTCTTTTACAAGCGAGCAGATCTTATTCACAGTATCGAATGCTTCTGGAGTTGCCTTTTCATCCGGGATCGAGATGTTGTATTTGTTTTCTAAGAATCGTTTTAATGATACCATAGAGAATGAATCGACTATGCCTCCAGATATAAGAGGTGTATCGAGGGTTATTTCTTCATCTTCATCCTCGAGATACTCTTCTTTTATATAATCCAATACTATTTTTTCCATTTCATCCATTTCATTTACCTCTCTTTTTTTGTTTTTGTTTAATCATTCTCAAGAGTCGATATGTCTCCAATCTCCTCGCCCCACTCTTTTGCATGAAGAACTCTTCTCATTATCTTTCCACTTCTAGTTTTTGGAAGAGAATCCACAAACTCGATCTCCTGTGGCATTGCAAGTGGAGAGAGTTTTTTACGAATGAAGTTCATTATATTGAGTTCCGTATCAGAATCGGGCTTGTATCCTTCCTTTAATGTTACGAATGCCTTTACAACCTCCATGTTTACCTCATCGGGTTTTGAAACAACCGCAGATTCAGCGACAGCCTCATGTTCTAAAAGCGCCGATTCTACTTCAAATGGACTCACTAGATGTCCTCCTGTGTTGATGACATCATCATCCCGTCCAATAAACCAGAAATAGCCATCTTGATCGATATGGGCCCTGTCACCAGGTATGTACCATCCATTTTTAAACTTGCTCTTGTAGGCCTCTTCGTTGTTCCAGTATGTTCGCATCATGGCCGGCCACCCAGGTTTGAATGCTATCAGGCCAATCTTTCCAGGTTCTTTTATTGGTTCATAATTATCGGGATCTACTACTGTAGCAGTTATTCCAGGAAATGGTTTGCCCATTGAGCCAGGCTTGACCTTCATTCCTGGAAAGTTTGTGAGCATGATTGAACCGGTTTCTGTCTGCCAGTATGTGTCGTGGAAGGGTTTTCCAAAAACCTTTTCAGACCAGACCACTGCTTCGGCGTTTAGTGGTTCACCTACACTTGCAAGGTGACGGAGAGATGAAAGGTTGAACTTTTTAACAACCTCCTCACCAGCCTTCATGAGTGAACGTATTGCTGTTGGAGCAGAATACCAGACTGTTACTCTGTGCTTCTCAATAAATTCATACCAGGACTCTGCTGAGAACCCCTTATCGAGCACACATTGGGTTATTCCAAGAGACCATGGACCGATTATACCATAAGAGGTTCCGGTCACCCATCCGGGATCTGCCGTACACCAGTAGATGTCATTTTCGTTGAGGTCAAGTACCCATTTTGCCGTCAGATACTGGGAGATCAGTGAATAGTGAACATGTTTTACCCCCTTGGGTTTTCCAGTTGTTCCAGAGGTGTAGTGAAGAACAGATGGAGATTCGGCCGTTGTTGGGAATATCTGAAGTTCCTCTACAGGCTCTGATTCCATTAGAGAGAAGGGTTTTTCTCTCTCTTTAAGGGGTTTGCTGTTGTCATGATCAACAATAATGACGTGTTCAAGATAGGGAGATTTGTCGAGGATTCTCCTTACCTTTCCGAGATGTTTTCTCTGTGTGATTATTGCCCTTGCCTTTGCGTCATCGAGCCGAACATGAAGAGAGTCGTCACCAAAGGCAGAAAATAGCGGCTGGGCTATGGCTCCTATTTTTAATATGCCGAGGAAACCAAAATATAACTCTGGAATTCTATCCATAAAGAGGCAGACACGATCTTCGTTTTTTATCCCAAGATTTCTTAAAAAGGCTCCGATCGTGTTTGTGGCTACTCTTAGATCCTCAAAAGTATACTTTTTTTCTTTTCCGTCGTGTCCCTCCCATATCAGAGCAGTTTTTTCTCCATGACCCAGCTCACATATTCTATCCGAGCAGTACCACCCAATGTTTATAAGATCTCCTTTTTTATATCCAAGTTCTTTTTCTGATATAGACCAGTCGAAGTTTTTTACACGTTCCTCATAACTTCCGATGTTTGGCATATAACCTCCTCTTTAAATTCACAATGATTTTGTATATTATTTCTTTAATTTTTTTGTCAGGGCAGCAATCATATCCTCGGTCATTTTTGGAAGATCGTATTCAGGACTCCAGCCCCATTCCTCCCTTGCAGCACTGTCATCTATTGAATTTGGCCATGAGTCTGCTATACTCTGGCGAACAGGATCAACATCATACTCGATCTCAAAATCGGGTATTATTTTCTTTATTGCCATGGCAATATCTTCTGGAGCAAAGCTCATTGCTGTAACATTGAATGCATTTCTGTGGTTAAGCCGTCCAGGATCTGCCTCCATAAGGTCAACAGCAGCCTTGAGCGCATCGGGCATATACATCATATCCATTAGAGTTCCCTGCTTGATAAAACATTTGTATCTGCCCGTTTTTACTGCATCGTAGAAGATTTCGACTGCATAGTCTGTTGTTCCTCCGCCAGGAGGTGTTTTATGGGAGATCAGCCCTGGATAGCGGACACCACGCGTATCTACTCCAAATCTTTTAAAGTAATAGTCGCATAAAAGCTCGCCCGATACCTTTGTTACACCATACATCGTGTTTGGCCGCTGTATAGTATCCTGTGGAGTTTTATTTTTAGGAGTAGATGGTCCGAAAGCACCAATAGAACTTGGGGTAAATACTGCACAACTTGTCTCTCTGGCAGCCTCGAGAATGTTGTACAGGCCATTTATATTTACATGCCATGCAAGTTGTGGTTCTCGTTCGGCAACAGCAGAGAGCAGGGCTGCAAGATGGTAGATTGTATCTGGTTTAAACTCCTCGATTGTACTCTTAACACTCTTTACGAGTGTACAGTCCATTTTTTGAAATGGTCCTGATTCTTTTAGATCCCCTTCAGGTTCTTTAATATCTGTTGCGAGAACATTTCCCTGTCCATATCTTTCTCTAAGAACAACTGTCAACTCAGAGCCTATTTGTCCACATGCACCTGTTATTAAGATTCTTTTCATTTCTCTCCCGATCTTTTTTCCAGAATTACAACTGCGGCAGCACTCTCATTAATATGTGTTATTGAGAGGTGTACTCTTTCAATAGAATTTTTTTTTATTATTTTTTCTGCCATATTCTTCAAAATCAGACATGGTTTTCCTAGTTCATTATTTGAAACTTCTATGTCTTTCCAGCCCAATCCGTTTCGAAGCCCTGTACCAGCTGCCTTGAGAAATGCCTCTTTTGCAGCAAATCTACTGGAAAAACACTGAGACCTGACTCTTTTGCTTGAGCTGCGGTTGCAGTACCGGATCTCACCATCGGTAAAGATCCTATTTAGAAAGGAGACGCCATGCCTGTGGATCTCTTTCTCAATCCTGTCCACATCGATTAGATCAATTCCTATACCAAAAATCATAGTTGGATTAATTTAATAAAAAAATTTCATATAATACAAGTGAAAAAATCCGACTCAGAATTCCAGATCACTCTAATTTTGTAAGTGGTTGTTATCTTGACTTTTAATATTTTCAACCGTAAATTTACGATAAAGGGATATGTAAATGAATTCAATTGATATAGCAATTTTATTGATTGTAGGGTTTTTCGCTGTAAAGGGATTGTTTCGCGGTCTGGTGATAGAGGTTTTGACTCTGGCAGGTCTGATTGCAGGCTATATAGCGGCCATAACCTATATGAGTAGTGTTTCAAATATGGTGGGTAAATTCATTCATGTTCCCTCATTTATTTTATCTTCAATAAGTTTTTTTCTTATTTTTATAATTGTGGTTGCAGTTGTGCGATGGGTTGCCATTGGTCTTAAAAAGATATTTAAATGGTATCTGATTGGCTGGATCGATAAAACTGGAGGATTCTTTTTTGGAATTTTCAAGGGTACAGTGGTTGCAAGTTTAATTGTACTACTGCTTTCACTCCTGCCCCTTCCCGAAAGTATTGAGAAGGAGAAAAGAAGCTCTTTTCTCTTCGAACCAGTTAGTGTTGTTGCACCCGCTATTTTTAATTCCCTGAAAATAAAATCGCATGAAGGTAAGAGTTTTTACGATGAGATAAAAGAAGGATTGAAGGACACAACAGAACAGATTCAGAATAGAATCCTTTTGAATAGATTGGAATCTCTTAAAAAGAAGCTGGAGAGTGGTGACAGAAAGGAGCGAACATTTTAGTGCCCTAGAGTTTGATGTAATACTGGAGAGGGTTTCAGAGTTGGCTTGCTCTGATTCGGGTAGGGAGCTAATAGGAAAGTTAAGCCCCATATCGAATTTAGAGGATCTGGAAGAAGAGCTTGGAAGGGTAACGGAGATGAAAGATGTGCTTGTTTATGATGATCCATTTCCCTTACAAGGATTCTCTGACATAAGGGCCATTCTGAAGAGGGCCTCTGTTAAGGGTGCATTCATAGGACATGAAGATTTCAGAGAGCTGAAAAGATTTCTTTCTGTTGTCCGAAAGATAAAAGACTATCTCTCCAGCAGGGCAGAGAAGTATCCCCGTCTGATGAAGATCGGGAAGGGAATTGTAGCAATTCCAGAGCTTGAAAAACAGATAGAGAGGGTCGTGGATCGGTCCGGTAACATAAGAGACGGTGCTTCAAGAGAGCTTTCAAATATAAGGAAAGAGCTGGAGCGTAAGGTAACAGGTGTGAGAAGACGGCTCGACTCTATATTAAAAGAGATGATATCAAAGGGATACGCAAGGGAGGAGAATTTAGTAATACGCGATGGAAGGTTTGTCATACCGTTGAAAGAATCGAGCAGGTCGAGACTGAATGGAATAATTGTTGATCAGTCGTCAACCGGTGTAACTCTTTTTGTTGAACCCTTGGAGGTCGTAGAGCTGAACAACACGATTCGACAAATCAAGATTGGTGAAAAAAGGGAGATAGAAAGAATACTGACAGTATTGACCGACAGGGTGAGAGAGAATAGTCTTGATATTAAAAGGGATTTTGAAATCTATGCATTGATAGATTCTATAGCAGCAAGAGCAAAATTTTCTGTAAAGATAGATGGGAACGCTGCAAGGACAAGCACAGACGAGACCATCGATTTGGTTGAGGCACGCCATCCAATACTCGTTTTGAGCAAGAAGGGAGAGGGCGTTGTACCTCTCGATCTCAGATTCGGCAGAGATTTGAAAATAATTATTATTACAGGACCTAATGCAGGGGGTAAAACTGTAGCTCTCAAAACAGTCGGGATTCTTTCCCTAATGCACCAGCATGGAATGCATGTCTCGGCAAGTAAAAATTCATCGATTCCGATCTTTTTAAATGTCTTTGCTGACATTGGCGACAAACAGTCGATCCAGCAGGATCTGTCTACATTCTCTTCTCATATTAAAAACATAAGATCGATTTTGGACGAAGCAGACAGAAGGAGTCTTGTTTTACTGGATGAGATTGGATCTGCAACAGACCCAGTGGAAGGAGCAGCACTTGCAGTATCGATTCTCAGAGAGTTGAAAAGGAGGGGTTGTCTTACTCTGTGTACAACGCACATGGGTTCTCTAAAGGTTTTTGCACATGAGGAGTTAGGTGTTGAAAATGGGTCAATGGCCTTTGATCCAAAGAGCCTGATGCCTTCATATCGTTTTCAGCTCGGAATACCTGGCGCATCATATGGTTTTGAGATAAGTGAACGGTTGGGTCTTTCTGCCAAATTAATCAGAGAAGCAAAAGAACTGGTAGGGGAGCAGAGGGGAAAACTCGACCGTCTCATTCTTCATCTTGAGGAGGAGTTACAGAGAACACACAGGCTGTTGCACGAGGCTGAGATCAAAGAGACCAAGCTGGCAGGTCTTGTTAAGCTTTACAAGGATAAGATCGACAGAATCAGGGAGGAGGGCCGTAAAGAGAAAGAGAAAATGTTGCTCGAGGCAGAACAGGTTCTTAAAGAGGCTAATGTTATAGCAGAGAGAGTCATAAAAGAGATCAGGGAGAGCAGGGCGGCAAAACAGTCGATAAGACGAGCAAAAGATGAGATAGGCGAGAAGAGGGAGAGGATATTGAGCCTTAAAAAAAAGATCAGCAGAAGCGAAGACTCTTTTGGACCTGGAGACTGGGTTGAGTGGAACGGCCATAGTGGTAAGGGAGTAGTCATATCGCATCCAGACAAGAATGGAAGGCTCTATGTAGAATGGGAAGGAGTAAAACTTCATATTCACAAAGGCGAGTTGAGAAGATGTTTGCCTCCCGCAAAGAAGAGGCCATCAGTAAATATTACAACCTATTCGGTTGACCAGGAAGTTCAGGATGAGATTAACGTAAGAGGACTGAGGGCAGAGGAGGCTCTCAGCAAGGTCGAGAGGTTCATTGATCGTGCACTGATTGTAGGATTGAATCATATTAGAATAATTCACGGCAAGGGAACGGGTACATTAAGAGAATTGATAGGAAAATTTCTTGACGATCATCCGATGGTCAAGACTTATAGATTGGGAAACTGGAATGAAGGCAATGCAGGTGTTACAGTTGTGGAGCTGAAATGAAGATTCCAGAGGAAAAGATTCAGCAGGTGCGCGATGCAACTGATATTGTTGAGATCATATCGCAATATGTTACACTGAAAAAGAGGGGAAAGTCCTTTGTTGGGCTGTGCCCGTTTCACACAGAAAAAACCCCATCTTTTAGTGTAGATCCAGTCAAGGGATTCTATCACTGTTTTGGATGCGGAGTGGGTGGGAACGTTTTTACATTTATAATGGAGATGGAAAAGGTTAGTTTTCCAGAGGCTCTCAGAACACTTGCCGATAGGGCAGGAATTTCTCTTCCGAGTTATAAGGAAGAGGGTGAAGAGGGAAAGAGAACAGAAGAACTCTATTATATAAATAAATTTGCCGCACAAATTTTTCAGCACTCTCTTCATGCAAGTGCCGAAGGAAAAGCAGCGCTCGAATATCTTATATCCCGTGGGTTCAACAAAAAGATCATAGAGATGTTCCAGATAGGATATGCAGATTCAGATTGGGAAGGTCTAATAAACAGATGCAGGCAGAGATCAATCTCTCTTGAGACTCTCAACAGGGCAGGTCTTCTGATCCCAAGAAAGGATGGCAGGGGATATTATGACAGGTTCAGGGCAAGGATAATGTTTCCAGTATTTAGCCCTTCTGGCCGCATAATTGGATTTGGAGGCAGAACATTGAGAGATCAGAGAGGGGTGCCGAAATATTTAAATACACCAGAGACTGCTATTTATCACAAGGGAAAGGTGTTTTATGGACTCTACCAATCCAAGAGTGCAATAAGGAGGGATGATTGCGCCGTTCTTGTGGAGGGATATACCGATCTTATAAGCATGTTTCAGCATGGCATAGAAAATGTAGTTGCAACTGCTGGTACTGCATTGACAGAAGAGCAGGCAAACCTTCTTGCTCATTATACTAAGAGGGTGATCCTGATATTTGATAGCGACTCTGCAGGTTTGGCTGCAGCAAGGAGGGCAATAGATATATTGATCGGGGCTGGGCTAAATGTTAGTGTTGCTGCTCTGCCGGAGGGATCGGATCCCGATAGTTGTCTGAAGGAGGAAGGAAAAGAGGCAATGGTGGAAGCCGTGAAAGAGGCAAAGGGGTGGATAGATTTTCGGATCGATTTGCTCTATGCTGGCGGAAAATTGAACTCATCATATGAAAAGGCAGAGGCTGCAAGATCGATAATGAAAACAGTGGAGAAGATAGTAGATCCAGTGGAGAGAAATTTAGCAATAAAGGAGATAGGCGAGAAGATCGGTGTGGATGAAAATCTACTGATTCGGCAGATGGGCAGGATGAGAAGGAGTAGTGGAGAGGTGAAAGATTCAGGGATCTCAACCGACCAGCAGTCTGCAGAATCTATACTACTTAGGCTTCTTATTGAGAATTTAGAAGAATGGGGGAGGAGAATTTTCGGAATATTAAACCCATCAGACTTCAATGGAAATAAAAATCGTCTTCTTGCAGATGAGCTCTACAGGAGGTTTCTTAATCAGGAGAAGATCGATTCTGAAAGGATTCTGAACATTAAAAGCGGTGATAAGGAGATGGTAAAACACATATCGGATCTTTTGACATCACCGATTGGAGATGATATCGATAAGAATCGTCTTGGTCTTGACTGCATATTACATTTGATACAGAGAAGATACGAGGAAAAGATTGAAGATGTTAGGAATAGAATGAAATCCGCACAGAAGAGAGGTGAAGATGTGTCGACACTGACCCATGAATGGGTAAAATTAAAAAACCAGCTTCAAACCTACAGAAAAAAAGTTATGACCAATTGGAAAAAAAATGTTGAATTTTCCTGAAAAAATTGTTATAATCATAGCGGGCCCATAGCTCAGTTGGTTAGAGCGGCGGACTCATAATCCGTTGGTCGGAGGTTCGAGTCCTCCTGGGCCCACAATAGACTCGGAGGGGAAAAATAAAGGGCGGAGATATTCATTGACTTTACCAGAACAAAGAAGCAGTTGGGGTAGAGGGTGCACTTCTCAGAGGTGCACTCTTTCTATATGTAGATCACTATTTAATATTAACCAGGAGGGGATTGTTGAAGAATACATTAAAGAAGCTGATAGAGCTTCAGAAGGTGGACACTCAACTTCAATATCTTGAGCGATCAAAGGGCGATCTTCCCCAGAAGGTAGGTATGCTAAAAAGGAGACTGGAGGAGGCAGAGGAGTCTTTGAAGGATAGCGAAAGAATGCTTGATGGATACAGAAAAGAACACGGCAGACTCGAGATTGAGATTAAGGCGCAGAGGGGCAGACAAGAGAAATATAAGGCTCAGCTATTAGAAGTAAAGAATAATAGAGAATATGATGCTGTTACACAAGAGATAGAAGCAGCAAAGGCTGCAATAGAACAAAAAGAGAATCGTCTTCTCGAGCTGATGGATCTTGAGGAACAGACCACAGGATCCATTCAGATAAAAAAGGAGGAGATGGATAAATTAAAGAAACAACTCGAAAGGTCGAATGATGAATTAACAAAAAGGCTGGCAAAAACAGAGAAAGAGGAGATAGAACTCAAAGAGAGAAGAGAGGAGATAATAAAGGAGCTTAAGCCTAGAATAGTTTCAACATACAATCGTATAGCGAGGGCAAAAGACGGCCTTGCTGTTGTCAATGTAGTTCGAGGTGCGTGTGGCGGGTGTTTTAAATCGCTTCCACCGCAGAAGATCCTCGAGGTTCGTTCCATGGATAAGATTTATACATGTGATATTTGTGGAAGAATATTGGTATATGAGGAAGATGATTCGGAATGAAAGTTGTAGCATATATAGATGGATCATCAAAGGGAAATCCTGGCAAGGCAGGATATGGTATAGTAATAAAGGATGAAGATGATAGAACTATCTACAGTGCAGGTGAGTACATAGGAGAGGCTACAAACAATGTGGCAGAATACAGGGGACTAATGGGGTGTCTGGAGCTTGTGAGGAGTTTTGGAATATCATCACTAGTTGTATATTCAGACAGCAAGCTTCTGGTAAATCAGATGAATGGATCCTACAGAATAACAAAACCCCATTTGAAGGCTCTTCATGAGAAAATCAAAAAGACACTGGACTCCATGATGATCGATTTTGAGATTAACTACATTCCCAGGGAAGAGAACAGCATGGCCGATTCGCTTGCAAAGAGATCCGTAAGATTACAAAAAAGAATTGAGGAGGAAAAATAGAATCCTCAAAGACAGAATGGGTGATCGCTCTTTTTCATAAATGAGAAAGAGAGGAAAGTCCGAACTCCACAGGGCAGGGTGCTCCGCGAAAGCGGAGGCGTTCCATGAAGATGGAACGACGGATAGTGCCACAGAAAATATACCGCCTCATGAGGCATGATCGATGTGTCTCATGGGGTAAGGGTGAAAAGGTGAGGTAAGAGCTCACCGGTTCTGCGGTGACGCAGGACGCATGGAAAACCCCCCCCGGAGCAAGGCCAAATAGATGAGGAGTTTTTCCTTTACAAGGAAAATGCGAGGTTGCCCGCCTCGACAGACTCATGGGTAGGCCGCACAATCTTGAGCATTTTGCCAAGAAAGATAAATGATCACCATCCCGCTATTGGGGATACAGAATTCGGCTTACAGTTCTGTCTTTGAGGATTTTAAATTCAGGAGGATAAATTTTGAAGTGGATCATTAAGGAGAAACCCGATCAGGAGTTGTCGAAGTTTCTTTCTGAGAAGTTGAACATTCCACACATAATATCTCAAATCCTTATTAACAGAAACATCAACACTGTAGAAAGTATAAAAAAGTTTTTTAATACAAAGTGGGATGATCTCTATGATCCATTTTTAATGCTCGATATGGATCGTGCAGCAACCAGGGTCGTTCAGGCAATTGAGAGAAGGGAGCGTATTTTTATTCATGGTGATTATGATGTTGACGGAATAACCGCAGTAAGCATTTTATACCTTTTCTTAAAGAGAATGGGAAGCGATGTATTTTTTTACATTCCTGATCGGTTAAAAGAGGGGTACGGACTTTCCAGACTGGGTGTTCAGAAGGCTTATGAGGTTGAGGCAAGACTTTTGATTACAGCAGATTGCGGCATAACAAATGTTGAAGAGGTTGATCTTGCAAATAAATTCGGGATAGATGTAATAATAAGTGATCACCATGAGGAAGGGGAATTTCTGCCATCCTCATATGCCATATTAGATCCAAAGAGGAAAGGATGTAACTACCCATTCAAGGAGCTCTCTGGAGTTGGAGTTGCTTTTAAGCTGATTCATGCTGTAATAAAGAAACTGGGAATAGATTTGGACATATTAAAAGAGTATTTAGATCTTGTGGCTCTTGGAAGTGCTGCCGATATAGTACCCCTGATCGATGAGAACAGGCTTCTTGTGAAGATGGGACTGGAAAAGATAAACAGGAGAGAGAGGATAGGAATAAAGGCCCTGATAGAGAGTTCTGGACTTTCAAATAGGGTAATTGGTACTGGACAGGTTGTTTTTATTCTTGCTCCGCGGATCAATGCAGTGGGAAGACTTGGAAATGCCGAGAGGGCCGTCAGGCTTCTTGTTACCGATTCAGATCAGCAGGCAAAAAACATTGCCAACATCCTTGAAGCAGAAAATAGAAACCGTAAAAACATAGATGATCAGACATTCAATGAAGCGATAGAGATTATAGAAAAAGAATTTGATTCTGAGAATGACAGGGCACTGGTCTTGGCAAAGGAGGGATGGCATCCTGGTGTGATAGGAATTGTGGCTTCGCGTATTGCAGAACGGATGTACAGACCCACAATCATGATAGCAATCGAAGATGGCATAGGAAGAGGCTCAGCAAGAAGCATACTAAATTTCGATATATATTCTGCGATTAGGAGATGTGAGAGGTATCTTCTAAGATTTGGAGGACACAAGTATGCCGCAGGACTCATGCTTGAGATAGGAAAGATAGAGAAGTTCAAAGAGGATTTCAAAAAGATAGCATATGATTTACTTAAGGATGAGGAGTTGGTGCAGAGAATCATAATTGATGCAGAGATCGAGCTTCCCCAGGTCAATGAGGAGCTTGTGGGCATGCTCAACAGATTTGCTCCATTCGGACCTCAGAATATGAGGCCTGTTTTTCTTTCTCGCAATCTTCAGGTTGTTGGTACTCCCAAAGTAGTTGGCAAGGATCATTTGAAATTTAAGGTAAGACAGGGTGGAAAAGTTTATGAGGCAATTGGATTCGATTTAGGTTCTCTTCACTACAGGTTGTGTCCAGGAGAGGAGAATCTTAATATGGTTTATGTAATAGAGGAAAATTTCTGGAATGGGAAATCAAGGGTTCAATTAAGAGTAAAAGATCTGAAATGATTCAAAATCTGCCATGAGCAGTTCTTTGATACACAAAGAGGAGTGATATGAAGAGACGAAGAAGAGCACGAGAACTTGCTCTTAAAGGGCTGTATGCAGAAGAAATCTCAAAAAATTCGCTGAGAACTATTGTTGAGAAAATCTCAAGCGACAGCGGAAGCGACAAGGCAATTGCAGGGTTTGCTTCTGAGCTTGTAAAGAAGACATTAGAGTATAAAGATTTCATAGATAAGAATATCTCCTCTGTCATAGAAAATTGGGATATAGATAGGGTTGCCCTTATCGACAGAATAATCCTGAGGATGGCTCTTTGTGAACTGCTCTACTTTCATGAAATCCCTCCAAAAGTTACAATCAATGAAGCTATCGATTTGGCAAAAAAATATAGTACTGCCCAGAGTGGACGTTTTGTAAATGGCATCATTGATTCTTTATATAAGAGATTAAAATCGGAAGGCAGGATCGTTAAAAGGGGAGCAGGTCTTATCGAATAGAGGAACTTTTTATAGGGTGGCGAGTTTAGTTTATAATTGCAATTTGGAGAGAATATATGTTTGGAAAAATCATTGAAAAATTATTCGGAAGCAAGCATGAGAGAGATATAAAGAGAATCACACCAATTGTTGATGAGATCAACAAAATCTACTTGACATTGAAAGATTTGTCAGATGAGGAGCTCAGATCAAAGACAGACGAGTTTAAGGCCAGGATTATGGAGGAGGTTGGTGAGCAGAGAAAGCAGATAGAGGCTCTTAAGGAGAAATTAAAAAATGTCGGTACTGAGGAGGAGATCGATTTCGAAAAGATCAGATTGAAGATAGAAGAACTCGAAAAGGAGGAGAACAGAAAAACAGAAGAGGTTCTCTGGGAGATTATGCCAGAGGCATATGCAGTTGTAAAAGAGACATGCAGACGGCTTTTAGGAAAGTCATGGAAGGTAGTAGGAAATGAGATAGTATGGGACATGGTGCCTTTTGATGTTCAGCTTATGGGAGCGATTGTGCTACACGAGGGCAAGATTGCAGAAATGGCAACCGGTGAAGGCAAGACGCTTGTAGCCACAATGCCGCTGTATCTTAATGCACTTGTTGGAAAGGGAGCGCATCTTGTTACAGTCAACGATTATCTGGCAAGGCGCGATTGTGAATGGATGGGTGAGATATATAAATTTCTGGGCCTCAGTGTGGCCTATATTACAAATGAAATGGACCCACAGACAAGGAAGGCCGCGTATCAGGCCGACATCACATATGGAACAAACAACGAATTTGGATTTGATTATCTTAGAGACAACATGGCAATAAGTCCAGAGGGAGTTGTTCAGCGAGGTCACTACTATGCAATAATAGATGAGGTAGACTCGGTATTGATTGACGAGTCGCGTACACCTCTTATCATTTCAGGACCGGTTGGTGAATCAAAGAACAGGTTTGCAGAGATGAAGCCAAAGGTAGAAGAGGTTGTCAGAAGTCAGACAGTGCTGGTAAATCGTCTTGTGAGTGAGGGCGAGAGGCTTCTTAAGGAAGGAAAGGAGTATGAAGCGGGCATAAAACTTCTTCAGGCACAGAGAGGAGCTCCCAAGAATAAGCGCCTCATGAAGCTGTTACACGAACCAGGTGTTCAGAGGCTAATTCGGAAAGTGGAATCTGATTATATGCGTGATAAAAAACTCAATGTTCTTGATGAAGAGCTCTATTTTGCAATAGAAGAAAAGGCTCATACAATAGACCTTACAGAAAAAGGAAGGAATGCTCTTGCACCTGATAATCCTGACATGTTTATACTTCCCGATCTTGCAACAAAGTTTTCGGAGATAGAAAATGCTGAAAATTTGGCACCATCGACAAAAGAGAGAATGAAAGAGGAGATTCAGAGCGAATATGCAGAGAAGAGCGAAAGACTCCACAACATAAGTCAGCTTCTAAAGGCATACTCACTATTTGAAAGAGATGTAGAATATGTTGTAACAGAAGACGGCAAGGTGATGATTGTTGATGAATTCACTGGAAGACTCATGCCTGGTCGACGGTTTTCGGATGGATTGCACCAGGCACTCGAGGCAAAAGAGAATGTAAAGATCGAGAAAGAGACACAGACTCTTGCCACAATAACACTACAGAATTTCTTTCGCCTTTATACAAAACTTGCAGGCATGACAGGTACGGCTGAGACAGAGGCAGGTGAATTCTGGGAGATATATAAACTCGATGTAGTTGTGATACCGACTAATGAACCAGTTAGAAGGGCAGATCATGATGATGTTGTTTACAGGACAAAGAGGGAGAAGTATAATGCCATAATAGATGAGATTGTGTCTCTGCACGAGCAAAATTATCCAGTACTTGTGGGAACAATATCGGTAGAGGTTTCGGAAACACTATCAAGAATGCTGAGAAGAAGAAACGTGCGCCATTCTGTACTGAATGCAAAGTACCATCGTCAGGAGGCACAGATAGTTGCCACTGCAGGAGAGCCTGGTATGGTCACGATTGCAACGAACATGGCAGGCAGGGGTACAGATATTAAACTCGGCAGGGGTGTGATACGATTTCCAGAAGAGAAGTTAAAAGATATGGCTCATAGAGTAGCTCAAGAAGTATCAAAGGGAAGAGAGGTATTAGTCCATGAGGTTCCGGATGAGGAGATAGGCAGGATATCGAAATTTATTGAAGAGACTGGCACACGGGTCAAAGTAATAAAATCTCGAGAGGAGAAGTTCAATATACTTAAAAACAGCGGTAATCTTCAGACCAATGAGGCGGCAATAATTACTAAATCTATTGGAGATCCAACAGATGCGAGGATAATACGTGAAGGAGTTGTACACATAAAGGCCAGAGATTATGCCACAGGTGGTCTGCATATCATAGGTACAGAGAGGCATGAGGCGAGGAGAATAGATCGACAGCTGAGAGGAAGGGCGGGGCGTCAGGGGGATCCTGGATCATCCAGATTCTATCTTTCCCTTGAGGACGATTTAATGCGTCTCTTTGGCTCGGAGAGAATAGCTGGTGTTATGGATCGATTAGGAGTTAAGGAAGGGGATGTCATTACTCACCCGATGGTTACAAAATCGATTGAAAGGGCACAGAAGCGTGTGGAGAATCGCAATTTTGAGATCAGAAAGCATCTTCTTGAATATGATGATGTGATGAACAAACAGAGAGAAGTAATATATCAAAGAAGAAGACGTGCCCTTGAGGGTGAGAATCTACACGAAGAGATAATCAGTATTATAGAGTATTTTGTAGAAGATGTTGTAGAGAGGTTTATGGGAGGCAGGAGTGTTGAGCAGGAAGGTGATTGGGAGGGCCTCAAGGAGGAACTTATTCAGACACTTCTTCTTCCTATCAAAATTTCTGGAGAAGAGGCTTCCAGCATGGGCCATGATGAACTGGTAGAGCTGATAAAAGGGAAAGCTGTAGAATCATATGAAAACAAAAGAAAAATACTTGGGAATGAATTGATGGCCCAGCTGGAGCGTTTTGCCACTCTCAAGACAATCGATGAAAGGTGGAAAGAGCATCTTTATGAAATGGACAGACTCAAGGAGGGAATAGGGCTTAGGGCTTATGGCCAGAAGGATCCCTTGATTGAATATAAACATGAAGGATTTCAGATGTTTACCGAGATGTTGGAAAGGATAGACAGAGAGATCCTTGAGATAGTATTTAAGGCTCAAATACAGATGGAAAGGGGGCCAGAACCATTCGAACCCTCTAGAGAGAGAATGCCCGTTGAGATGGCCACTATACATGAGGATGCGGCTGGCATGGGTTTTGCTCATCAATCTGCTGAATCACAACAGGCACCACCTGGTGGAGCAGTGAAGAGGAAGCCTGTGAGAGTGGAGAAGAAGGTAGGAAGAAATGATCCTTGCCCGTGTGGAAGCGGCAAAAAGTATAAACACTGCTGTGGCAGATGATATAAATTTCAACGGAGAATCACTTCATGCCCAAGTCATTAGTCATTGTAGAATCAGATGCAAAATCGAAGACAATCAACAGATTTCTTGGCAGCGATTATATTGTAAAGGCATCTGTGGGTCATATTAAGAATCTGCCTAAGAACCGTCTAGGTGTTGATATAGATAATGGATTTGACCCCGAGTATATTACTATTCGGGGTAGGGGCAAAATACTTAGAGAGCTTAAGGGATTGGCATCAAAGGTTGATGAGATTTATCTAGCAACAGATCCAGATAGAGAAGGAGAGGCTATTGCATACCATCTTGCAAATGAGATAAAAAATGTCAATAGCAATATACATAGAGTGCTGTTTTATGAAATAACAAATAATGGAATAAAGAATGCTATCAAAAATCCTGGCACAATTGACATGAACAAGGTTGAAGCCCAGAAGGCCAGAAGAGTAATGGACAGACTCGTTGGATATAAGGTTAGTCCCTTTTTATGGAAAACGGTTTTCAGGGGATTGTCGGCCGGAAGAGTACAAACTGTTGCACTGAGGCTTGTTTGTGAGAGGGAGAAAGAGATAGCAAGCTTCAAGCCCAGAGAGTACTGGAGCCTTGAAGCTGAATTTAAGACAAAAGATAACATTACATTAAGGGCCAAACTTTTAAAGATCGGGGGAGAAGATTTTTATATTCCAAATGAAGCAGAGATGAAAAAGCACATCTCTGTACTAAAGAAGTTGGAATATTTTATCTCTGATGTAAAGTCCAAGACGATTGAAAGAAGGCCTCCCCCTCCATTTACAACCAGTACTCTTCAACAGGATTCGGCTCGCAAATTTGGCATGAGCACTAAGCAGATCATGGCTATTGCACAGCAACTCTATGAGGGCATAGATCTGCCAGAGGGAAGAGTGGGGCTCATTACATATATGCGAACCGATTCTACAAGACTCGCAAAGAGTGCTGTTGAGGAGGCAAGGAAATATATTGCAGAGGGTTATGGGCTGGAATATGTGCCCTCAAAGCCGAATGTTTTCAGAAACAAGAAATCTGTACAGGATGCACATGAGGCGATTCGTCCCACATCACTGAAGAGGCCTCCGAATCAGATAGCGGCATATCTGACTGCTGGTCAGAAAAAATTATATGAACTGATTTGGAAAAGATTTATTGCATCTCAAATGGCACCGGCAAAGATTCTGCAGAAGAACATAGATATAACATCTGGTAAATACCTTTTCAGGGCCACTGGGTCAATAGTACAATTTAAAGGATTCATGCAGCTGTATGATGTTGATAGGGAAACCGAAGAGACCCTGCCCGATGGAGTGATGAAGCATGACAGAGTGGAACTCTTGAAGCTCGATCCGGAACAACACTTTACTAAGCCTCCGCCCAGATATAATGAGAGCAGCCTCGTTAAAGAGCTGGACAATCTTGGAATAGGAAGGCCATCTACATATGCTTTGATTATCTCTACTCTACTTGATCGAAAATATTGCAGAAAAGAGGGACGTGCTCTCCATGCAACAGAACTGGGAATGGCAGTAAATGAGATATTAATAGATCAGTTTCCCGATATATTTAATGTGGGATTTACTGCGGCCATGGAGGAGGAACTCGATCAGATTGAATCTGGGGAGAAGGAGAGAGTTTCTGTTTTAAAAGATTTCTATGAACCTTTCAGCAGATCGATCCAGAATGCAATGGAGATGAAGGAACAGATAAAACAGTCTCTCCTTGAGAATAGAGATGAAAAGTGCCCTGAGTGTGGAAGAGACCTTGTGATAAAATGGGGAAGGAATGGTCGGTTTATTGCATGCACAGGGTATCCGGAGTGCAGATATTCAAGATCACTTGATGAAGAATTAGAGCAGACAGATCAGAAGTGTGAAGAGTGCGGATCACCAATGGTAATCAGGATGGGGCGGTATGGACGATTCATGGCATGTTCGAGATATCCAGAGTGTAAATTTACAAGGCCTTTGTCTACAGGGGTAAAATGTCCCAATCAAGACTGTGGTGGAGAGATAGTGGAAAAGAAGAGCAGGAGAGGGAAAACCTTTTTCGGATGTTCCAACTATCCATCATGCAACTTTGCCTCCTGGTACAGGCCTGTGCTCAAAGAATGCAAAAAGTGTGGAAATTACTATTTAGAGGAGAGGCACACAAAAAAGAAGGGGTCTTTCTACAGGTGTCCAGTGTGCGGTTACGAAACACAATGATAGCATGGCCGTCATGAAAAAGTCAATAGAAGAGTTTCTTCACAATCTTAAATCGATCAAGAACTACTCTGAAAACACGATAAAGGCCTACAGAGGTGACCTCGAACAGTTCAGGGAGTTTCTTCTGCACAAGAGAGATTGTGTCACAATTTCGGTGGAATCGATAACCAGAGAGGAACTTCATCTTTTTCTCAGCGGGCTAGTAAAACATGGTGCTGACAAATCCACAGTTGCACGTAAGCTGGCTTCTCTCAGAGCATTCTTCCTCTATTTAACAAGAATCGGGGTAATATCCAAGAATCCGACTATTACTCTAATTTCTCCCAAAAGAAAAAGAGTGCTGCCTGAGTTTTTACAGGAACAGGAGATAAGGGATGCACTTGAGGGAATATCAACGGACTCTGTTTTTGGAATGCGGGATAGAGCAGTGCTGGAACTTTTTTATGGAACAGGAATGAGGCTTTCTGAATTGGCATCCCTCAACATTGAGGATTTGGATTTTACCGCAGGCAGCGTCAGGGTTTATGGAAAGGGAAAAAAGGAGAGAATAATTCCGATTGGAAGGAATGTGGCAAAAATTTTAAAAAACTATATCTCTGTAAGAGATGAGTTTAAACCAAAAGATCAGACCACGGCGCTATTCTTAAATCGGAATGGGAGCAGAATCTCAACTCGCGGAATTCAACTATTAGTTCACAGGTGGCTGAGAAATATATCAGACAGAAAAAAATTGAGTCCGCACATTCTGCGTCACTCTTTTGCCACCCATCTGCTGAATCGAGGTGCAGACCTCGAGGCGGTCAAGGAGCTGTTGGGACACTCGAGTCTCTCCACTACACAAATATATACACATCTTGAAACAGATCGACTAAAAAAGATATACAGTCAGGCACATCCTCGTGCCGGTGTGTTGCCTTCGGGCTGTTAAAAACAAAGGAGGAGATAATTTATGCGTATAAATATCACTGCTCGGCGTTTCAGACTTTCAGAAAAAATTAAGAAACATACAGAAAATGAAATATCACGTTTGAAAAAATATTTTGATGGAATATTGGAAGCAGATGTAATATTGAGCTGGGAAAAGAAGGATAGAATTGCTGAGATAAATATACAAGTATATGGGACAGTGCTTTCTGCTCATGAGAGATCCGAGAATATGATTAAATCTATTGATCTGGCAGTAGAGAAGATGGAGAGACAGATAAAGAAATACAAGTCCCGTTTAAAAGAACATAAACATGAAAAGGCAGGAGCCCAATAAACGTTGGATAATAAGAGAAAAGACGACTCTTTTCCAGTAAGAACGCTCTTTGAGGAGAATAAGAAAGAGCTCAGGCTCAGGCTCGTTTCAGGGGAAAATGGTCTGAATAAACTGATTACTGAAAAAGAGATTCATCGTCCAGGACTGGCCTTGAGTGGATTTACCGACCTGTTTACATTTCAGAGGGTTCAGATATGTGGAAATACAGAGGTTGCCTATTTAAGAAAACTTAAAAAAGATCAGAGAGTGGAAAGGCTAAAAAAGTTTTTCTCCTTTGATATACCCTGTATCATTATAACAAATGGGAACAGACCAACTCCAGAGTTTGTCATGTTTTCCAATGAAAAGAGAGTTCCCACTCTTCGCACCCCGTTTGAGACAACAACAGCTTTTCGTGTCATTGGAGACTATCTTGCCGAAAAATTTGCCCCAAGGACAATCCTTCATGGTTCTCTTGTGGATGTTTATGGTATAGGCATATTAATCACAGGAAGAAGCGGAATCGGCAAGAGCGAAGTAGCTCTCGATCTTATAGCAAGGGGTCATAGGCTTGTAGCAGATGATGTTATAACAGTAATAAAGAAGACCGATGATATCGTAATTGGCAAAGGAAATGAGACTCTCGAATATAATATGGAGATAAGAGGAGTTGGAATAATAGATATTAAATCGGTTTTCGGAATAAGAGGCGTGAGGAGACAGAAACGGATTGAGGTTGAGGTAGAACTTGTAGACTGGGACAATTCTGAAAAGTATGAAAGGCTTGGTATGGACAATATAACGGCATCCATTCTCGGAGTTGAAACGCCTCTGGTCAGGCTTCCAATCTATCCCGGTAAGAACATATCTGTTATAGTTGAAGTAATAGCCCTGAATCAGCTCCTTAAAATTTATGGACAGAATTCTGCAAGGGATTTTGAAACAAAATTAAAAAAAATAATGGATAAGAAGCTCAAGGCTTTAGATAAGTACCTGGGACACGATTTTGAATAGTTTACTGTCTGTATTGGAGATCGAAGATGACGGATAAGAACAGAGAAATCTCGGTAGGGATAGTAGTTTCTATAGCGGCCATCATTGTCATACTGAGCATAATATGGGGCCGGAGGCTTGAAATTTTTTCGAATCGAATAAGCATTACTGTCAGGTTTGAGGATGTTAAAGGATTGGAAGAGGGAGATCCTGTACTAATAAGGGGGGTTGAGAGGGGTAGGGTTGCAAAAATAGAATTAAAACCGCATTGGGCCGAGGTACAACTCTGGATAAGAAAGCCTGTGGTGCTGAAATCCGACATGATAGTAATACTGGAGAACAAAGAGATCATGGGTGGAAAACAGATTTCCATTTATCCAGGAGATAATGATGAGCCTGCTGTTCTCGACTCGATAATTACGGGACGTTTGCAAGGAGATTTAGGAACAATACTTTCAAGGGTTGAACACACACTATACATGGCAGACTCTACACTGATGAGCATGAGAAAAATTTTTGATAGAGCAAGGATTGAAAACATATTGAATAATATTGAGATGACTACTGGTGAAGCAAGATTGATTCTTTCAGAGAATAGAGAGAGGGTCAATGCAGCACTCTTCAGGCTGGAAAAGATGACGAGAAGACTTGAGCAGGATTCTACAGCAATGAGAATTGGAAGTGTTGTTGCCGATCTGGATAGCATGATTCTACTCATCAGAGATATTGCAGTAAAAATGGAGCAGGAGCAGGGAACATTCGGAAAGCTTATTAGTGATCGCTGGTTGTACGATCAGCTTCTAAAGACAACCACAGAGCTTGATTCTCTGATTCGAGACATCAGGGCAAATCCAAAGAAGTATATTCATTTTTCTATATTTTAACTTTGATATCTGTATTAGAACAAAAGAGAAGATGCCCCGGTTTGAGCCATAGTAGCCGGGGCACTTTTTTATCTGTTGATATAAATCGGTTTATTTTTCTACTTTCTAACTCTGATCGGGTATGGGGGACGCGTATGCGTCTTTGGTGGATTCTTTTTTAACTCTTCCATGATGACCTCAATGGCTTTCTCAAGCTGGGGGTCATGGCCCGAAATCACCTCTTTTGGGGTCTGTTCTATTTCTATATCGGGCGGGACTCCCTCATTTTCGACCACCCACCCTTCATCTGTCCATATCGCAAGGTTTGGAGCAGTAATATAACCACCATCCATTAATACAGGGAAGCCAAGTATGCCCACAAGTCCGCCCCATGTGCGCTTACCAATGAGTTTGCCAATCTTTAATTTTCGGAACATCCATGGTAGAAGATCGCCACCAGAGCCTGCGGTCTCATTGATCAGCATAACCTTTGGGCCAAATATTGCTCCACTGGGAGTTCTAATGTCTTCACCATATCTCAATGCCCAGTTGCAGATAAAGGGTCTCCGCAGATGGTCTATATAGTAGTCTGCAACCTGTCCTCCGCCGTTGAACCTCTCATCGATTATGATTGCATCTTTATGTGTCTGAGGGAAGAAATAACGCTTGAAATATGTGTGTCCGAGCTTCGTTGTGTTTGGAACATACACATATGCAACACGGCCTCCTGTAGCCTTGTCGACCTTTTTAATATTTTCTTCTACCCAATCTCTGTTTCTAAGACTGTTTTCATTTGATATTGGCACAACCTTTAATGTGCGAGATTCTCTGCCGTCGGGATAAGGGCCTACAGTTATCTCTACTATTTTCCCAGCACAATTCTCAAAGCGGGCAAAAAGGTTTTCTGGAGGCCTTAACTCCTTACCATTTACTGCCAGAAGATACTCTCCATCCTTTACTTCTATTCCTGGCTGTTTTAATGGTGATCGAAGCGATGGATTCCAGTTTAAACCCCCATATACCTTTTTGAATGCATACATTCCATTTTTGATTTCATAGTCTGCACCAAGCAGCCCTCCAGGTATGCGTTCTGGACCATTCAATCGGTCGCCTCCACCAACTCTGTGGTGTCCAACACACAGTTCGCTGCACATCCATTGAATTACGCGATTCAGATCATTTCTGCATGCAAGGTGTGGAAGGAAGATTTCATATTTCTTTTTCATTTTGTTCCAGTCAGTACCGTGGAAGTTTGGATCATAAAAATAGTCTCTGTTTATGCGCCATGCTTCATAGAATATCTGTCTCCATTCACTCACAGGATCAATTTTAACCTGTACTGCATCGATTTTCAATCTATCTTTATCTTTGCCAATCTTATTTGATATGGCAGCAATATACATTGAAGATCCGCTTCTGAAGAGAAGTTTTTTCCTGTCTGCAGAAATCTCATAATCATCAACGCCGTTTAATATTACAGTGTCCTTTTTCTTGTCGAGATCATACTTGTGCAACCTTCCACTCAATCCAGTACCGTTCCTCTCAGTTTCGAGGTAGAATATCTCTCCCTCATTTCCTGATTGTAGTAAGGAGTAACTTCCTGATTTAATAGGAAATGCAACTATCCTGTTCTGCATACCATCGAAATCAATCCTTATTGAAGGTTCCTTATCTTCCTTTTTGCCCTCTTTTTCTTTTTTATTTTCATCTTCTTTTACCTTCTCTTCGTCGCTCTCCTTTGCAAAGGGATTCTGGGTCTCTTTTTGAAGAGTTACCAGATATATAGCCCTGCTCATCTCCATGTCTGCGTTGGACATTGCAAACCAGTGTTTAACGGGTCCTGCATCGGTCGAAGCAAAAAAGTAGAGGTATTTACCGCTCTTATCGAATACAGGATTGCTTGCATCGCTCATTCCGTCTGTAATGGGATATGATTTTTTATCATCCAGCGAATATACAAATATCTTCTGCATATAGGCCTTTGTGTTGATTGTATAGGCGATCCATTTCGAATCAGGAGACCAGACTCCTTTTATTGTTCCGAATGCTCCTGGCATGTAGATGATCTCCTGATCGATTTTTTTTATTTTCCCATTTTCGATATTGATCCAATAGAGATTTCTTCCATTATCTGTGAAGGTGATTTTTTTACTATCCGGCGACCAGAGGAGTGCGTTATAGAATCCGGTGCCGTTGAGCTTGTATTTTCTGATTTTGCCCTTACCATTCTGAGGCTGGATATGCAGTGCATACTCTCCCGATTCATCGGAAAAATAGGCAATGAACTTTCCGTCCGGCGACCAGGCAGGATAGCGTTCATGTACACCAGTGGTTTGTGTTAGATTACGCGGATCACCCTTTTTTGCTGGCAGTGTGATTATCTCTCCCCGAAACTCTATTGCTGCCCTTACACCCGATGGAGAGATAGAGGAGTTTCGTACATATCTGGATCCCTTGACATACCTTGGCCTGAGTTCTTGAAGATCTGAGGCCACTCCTACCACCAGTCTTTTACTTTTCTGAGTTTTTAAGTCAAAGATATGGAGATGGCCTGCCTGCTCATAAATTATCCTTCCATCCCCGTAAGAGGCATCGATGATTGGATAATTTTTATAGTTTGTAAGTTGTCTGATTTCTCCTGATTCTGTGTTGTAGTAGAAAAGATTGAATTCACCGTTTCTGTCGGAGAGAAAGTAGATCTTGCTCTCTACCCACATTGGATCGATATCATTGCAGCGGCCATCCGGCTGTGGGACTTTTTCTACAGAATGATCACTAAAGGTATAGAGCCAGATGGTAGATACAGTACCGCCTCTGTAGTTTTTCCACTGACGAAATCTTTCTGACAGGGGATTGTATGCGAGTCTTTTACCATCCGGTGAATAGCATGCCTTATATCCGTTTGGCAGTTTTAAGGCTCTGGGCAGCCCACCATTTAGTGAAACCGTATAGAGTCTCGTGTATCTGTTTGTAAATACGTCTCTTGCAGAACGAAACAGTACTGAAGATCCATCCGGTGTAAAGCCGCACACATAGTCTGAATATGGATGGTATGTGAGGCGTTTTGGGATTCCTCCCTCTACAGGTATTACATATACATCAATGTTTCCATCATATTCGGCGCTGAATGCAATCAATTTACCGTCTGGTGAAAAGAATGGATTCGACTCAATTCCTTCATCAGATGTAAGACGGCGTACATCCTTCCCATTGATATCCGCAGTCCAGAGATCTCCTGCATATACAAATGCTATGCGGTCACTGCTCACGGCTGGCTGAGTTAGCATCTTTGTATCGTGAATGTCAATCCCCATTGTGTTTGATGACCACAGAGATATCACAACGAAAAGGGAGCTCACCAAGAAAGACATGAATCTTTTCATTGAATTTCCTCCTTATTTTTGTAATATTAAGAGTTTAAAATTTAGACCGAAATATACGCAATTCCCATTTTTTCTTCCCCGGTCCATATAGAATCTTGCCTGCTAATCTGCCAGTAGGTTTCCCATCTATGGCTGCTATTTTACCGTTTACAAAAACATACTTGATTCCTTCTGGATATTGATGAGGGTTGGAATATGTTGCTGTGTCTTTAATTGTTTTTGGATCAAAGATGACAAGATCTGCATACATTCCCTTTTTGATGATACCGCGGTCTGTGAGCCTGAGAGTCTGAGCCGGAAGGGAGGTCATTTTACGGATCGCATCTTCTAATTTTAGCAGATGCTTTTCAAAAACATATCTTCTGATGATTCTTGGAAAAGTACCATAATTTCGGCAGTGAGGAACGCCCTTTCCAAATTCTACTATTCCTCCATCTGAAGCAATCATGTTGTATTTGAGCAGCATTATTGTTTCAACATCTTTTTCATCCATCTGAAAAAACACACCTGAGGCATCGCCATTTTTTACAATCTCTATTATGAGGTCTGCCCCATTTTCTATTGTAGGCTCCATTGCTCTTTGAATGAGAATTTCTTCGAGGTTTTTTCCTTCTATTTCAGTATTGTATTTACAGTTTGCTATGTATATGGTCTTTAATTTGTTTATGTTTTTAGTAGAGGTCAATCTTCTCTTTATCACCTCTTTTTTAATTCTGTTGTAGTTTTTAGGATCTGCTAACCTTTTAATAAATTCATCATGCCCCCCCTCCAATGACCAGGATGGAAGACTGCTTGAAAAGCCAGAACTTGTTGCAGTATATGGATACTGATCGATTGTTACTTCTACTCCCCTCTTTCTTGCCATCTCGATTGGGTCTGTTATCATTTTGATTTTACCCCAGACAGCATCCGATGCCAGTTTGACGTGTGATATCTCCACTCTCATTCTATTCGCTTCTCCGATTCGAATTGCCTCCTCGATTGCCTCTGTGATTTTTGTTCCCTGGTTTCTTATGTGTGAGGCATAGAAGCCTCCATATTTTGCAGCCACTCCGGCAAGTTCGATCAATTCATCTGTCTTTGAATATGTGCCTGGCATATACGCCAGACCAGTAGAAAACCCAAATGCACCTATTCGCATTTCCTGATCTATTAATTCTTTCATCTCTTTCATCTGTTCTGGAGTTGGATTTTCTCTCCTGAGCCCCATTACTTTTCTTCTTATCGTATTGTGACCTATCAGAGAGCAAAAGTTGATGGCGATTCCGTTTTTTCGAATTCTTTTAAATAGATTTTTAAGGGGATAGGGATGAGAGCCGCAGTTTCCTCCTAAAACGGTGGTTACCCCCTGAAGTAGATAGTTGTCCGCAGTTGGGATTTCGTCTATACCGCGATCTGTGTGAGTATGAATGTCTATAAAGCCAGGACAGACTATTAGTCCATTTGCATCTATGATCTTTTTTGCTGAGATGTGCTTCAGGGAGCCGATATATGAAATCTTTTCGTTTTTAATACCAAGGTCTGCCCTAAACCATGGATTTCCATCTCCAGAGATAACTGTGGTGTTTAAGATTGCCACATCATATTTAGCATTAGATTCACATTGCAGGTGTAAAACAATAGTTATCAATGTAAGGGTCAGAGTCAAGATAAGATTTCTTCGATTCATTTAAGATTTTCCTCTTTATTTTTTTAGATTTACATCGATATAATATTTTTTCATTAATGGACGCCATTTTTCCATCAGTGGCTTGTTGATATCAAGCGGTGGCTTGGAGTCTTTAGGAAGGAACGACTTATAAGGATGATCCTTTGAGTATGACTCAAACTCATCACGCAATTTTTTCAACTCTTCTGGTTTTGTCAACAGATCTATTGCCGAAGCTGCCATGGCCTTTGCTCCTGCATTGAGTCCTTTCCATGCGGTTGATCCGAAATTGCATGCAACCACAGACCAATGATGGGCTATTGTTCCTGGAGCCCATACAGGGAAAAGGATCGTTGCAGTGGGAGCAATAAGGGTTACATCACCCACATCGGATGATCCGCCGCCCACAAATGTTGTATGACTCGGATCTTTCAAAGAGTCCACACGAGTGGGCATGCCCTTTTCCTCTTTGCCAAGCTCTTTCTGAATAGCCCTTGCAAAATCGTGATCGTCTTTGCTCCATTCGGGCATTCCAACAAGTTCGATGTTTTTCTGCAGCAGCTCTGCAGCAGCTTTGTTGAAGTGACGCTGATGTACAGCAGCAATTATTCTGACCTCTGCGAGTTCTGTATCTGTTGCAAGAGCAGCACCTTTGGCACAGTTAACCACTCTTTGAAACATCTCCTCTACCCTTTCGTCTGTGTTTCTGACATAGTACCAGACGCTTGCCCTGTCAGGTACAACATTAGGAGCCTCACCGCCCTCTAGTATTACATAGTGCATACGGTATGTATATTTAAAATGTTCTCTCAGATAGTTTGTCGCAACATTCATCAATTCCACTGCATCGAGAGCACTCCTGCCTTCCCAGGGGGCTCCTGCACTGTGAGCAGTCTTGCCCTTGAATGTAAAGATTGCAGAGATCAGGGCATTTCCACTTCTGCCGTATCCTGTTCCAAACCTGCTGCTCGCATGATTGTCAATCACTGCATCGACATCGTTGAAGAGTCCTGCCCTTATCATATAGGGGCGGCTGACAACTATCTCCTCTGCTGGCGATCCGAACATTTTAATCGTTCCCTTTATGTGAAATTTTTCCATAGCCCTTTTAACAGCAATTGCAGCAGCTATAGCAGCGGTTCCCATTGTATTATGGCCACATCCATGTCCAGGGGCACCTTCGATTAGAGGATCCTTTTTGGGAACTCTGGCTTTTTGCGAGAGCATTGGAAGTGCATCGAATTCTCCGAGTATTCCAATTACAGGTTTGCCTGATCCATATGAGGCAACAAAGCATGTTGGCATTCCTGCTAGTCCTGTCTCTACTCTAAATCCCTCTCTCTCCAGCGTTTCTGCAAGGAGTTTGGATGATTTGAATTCTTGGAGTCCGAGTTCACTATATGTCCATATTGCATCGGATATTGTGCCGAACTTTTTAATAACGCTTGATCGACTGAGCCAATCCAGTGCAAATCTCTTCTCTGGTGTTAGATCCTGACTCAGGAGGAGCCCAGGATGTATGCTAAAAACTATTAGTGAAAACAAAATGAGCCATGATGATGACCCTTTAAATACTCTTGTCTTCATTTTAATCTCCTGATTTTTAATTTTAAATTTTTAAGCCTTCTGTCTTTCTGATGGTTTTATAATCCCAGAAAGACGATACCTATACCACAGAGAAGTATCATGCCGCCCGCAATGGCGTGGGTGTACTTTTCCAGTTTTACAAACGGTATGAGGTTGAATCCGAGTGTTGTTACAATGACAATTGTCATCATTGTGGCTATTGTAACCAGACTGAAGATAGTAGTAACGAGGATTAATCCAGGCATGCTTTTATTTGCCGCTGGATACATTAGTATTGGAATTAGTGGTTCACACGGTCCAAGAACAAATATTGTAAATAGAATCCATGGAGTGATGTTTTCTCTTTCCTCGTGTGTGTGAAGATGTTCAGCAGCGTGGATGTGTTTGTGTGAATGGAGTTTTCCATTGGGATGAACATGAAGGTGTTTGTGCGGTTTGTTCTGAATTATTCTTATTACTCCCCAGATAAGATAACCCAGTCCGAAGATTATTAACATCCAGGCAGCAAGATTTCCCCTTATGCTTTCAACGAGTTTTAATTTGTTTACAGAGATACCAAAGAATATACCAATTAGACCCAGTACGATCGAGCTTCCCACATGACCGATACCGCAGAGGAGTGTTATCCAAGTGGTCTTTAGTAATCTCCAGCCTCTTGCCCTTGCCATCATTATGAATGGTATGTAGTGATCCGGCCCGAGAATTGTGTGAAGTAGAGCTATAGATGCTGCAGTTGCAGACAGAATAATGAGTTCCTGTGTCATAGAATTCTATTATCCTTTCTCAAATTTTACTTATTTGTGATGTTTTTTAGAGTTCCTACACTCTGTGTTTTGCTTGTAAATATTGCATTGAAGAGCAATTTGAATGTGCCATGAGTCTGAGCCCTGCTCTGTACACCAAATCCAAAAATTATAACTCTCCCCTTTTCTACAGGTATTTCTGCCAGTACAGTATTTCCCTCCAGTCTGTCTCCTCCTATAAGCCAGCCGCTCAAGAGTGGATTTTCTTTTGTATAGTAGCCTACAGCATAGATTTCTCTTGAGTATGGAAGTAGTCTGAATGCGGGACTGTTTACAGACCTTATTGCAGCATGTTTTGGCATTCCATATGCAAGTGGATGTGATGTGTTCAGCTCAATCTCCAGGAGTGAGCCGGGTGAGTAGTATTCCCCTTGTTTCAGACCCTTTACTACATTTACAGCAGGGATTCTAAGCTTTTCTATTGCAAAATTTGAGGAACCGTCTATTGTAATCAATGTTCCACCAGCCTTTATAAAGTTAATCAATGCTTCGACTCCTTTGTTGCCGATGCCTCCCCTGTATTTTTTAGGCATCTCAGGACTCCCAAGCACTGGTTCTCTTCTCCATCTGTATCTTCCATCTACAATGGTTGCGGTTGACATACTTGGAATTATTATTACATCATAAAAATCTTCGAGTCTTCCTGATTTCATGATATCATTATGAATCGTCTTGTATTCAAATTCAAAACTGTCGAGTACAAAGCGTGTCCACCCTTCATCCATGCTGGCAGTCCAGGGCTGGTAGACTCCGAGCCTGAATCGGCTCACTCTTGAACCTTTTATAGATATCTGTTCTCTTCCCGAATAGATCGGTACCTCATACTTTTTTGATAATTCATTAAGTAGTGAACCAATATTTTTCTGTTCAGGAATTATGATAGTTCCTGCTGGAAAGTCTTTACCCCCTTCATTAAAATCTTCGTCTGCCCAGTAGATTTCGACTTCTTTTTTTATCAGGTTGTTTAAGATGGTAAAGCAGTTGTTGTATCTTCTCTCTATTATGTAGTATTTAGATGTATTTTCAACATCTTTTATTTCATTGAAACCATAATCTTCTGCAAGAACAAGCTCTAAATTGAGTGGCTTTTTTATCTCAACACTACTAACTCCCATCTGAAGAGGAAGTGTCCAGCCAGTGAAGTCGTAGGGTGGTCTTGGAGGGCCGTTGGGATAGGATTTAAGATTGGGATAAATCTGTGATTCCATAAGGTCTTTTATACAGGCTCGACACGGCTGAGAGAGTGGTATTACAAATGTGTTTTGCGGATAGGTGATTCCCTGATATTCGAATTCTCTCTTGCTTCGGAATATTTTGATGCCGTTGTATTCGAGCCGTTTTAACATCTCAGATGCAGAATTTGGGTCATGCTGATTCAGAGGTATTAGGTAGAAGTAAGGCGACTCTTCTTTTCCCATCTGAATGGCTTCTCTATTCATCTTATAGAAATTCATTATGAACTTTTTTCTGTATGTTGAGGCCAGTTCGAGTATTGAGTAAGTTGCGCACTTTTCATATTTAATTATATCTCTGAGTCTCCACCAGCCTCCTTCCCATGGATCCAGAAAATTTGTAACGGTCGAATATCTTGCTCTTTCCGGTCCATATTTTCCAAGGCTTCCTCTGGGAAGATAGATCGGTGTTGCAAGACGGCTGCTTGCTGCTTCAGATAGTATTCCAACCATGTTGTGCCATATTGGAGTCTTTGACATTGTGCCTTCAAAATAGGCATTAAAACTCATTCCACTTGTTACTCCCTTAAATCCATGCTGGTGAAGATCTGAAAGCACATGTTTGCCGAGCATGTTGATTTCTGACATGAGTAAAGGCGAGACATTGAGATTTACAGGGTCTGAATATGGTGGAAGAAACAGACGTGGACCCGTTGAGCCCATCTGATGCTGATCGTATACAATTTCTGGAAACCATTCATGGTAGAGGATTTTTGAAGTCAGACGACTCTCCTTAAGGTTGAACATGAACCAGTCTCTGTTGTTGTCGTGGCCTGCATAGTAGTGATACAGCCATGGCATTCTGCATGCTTCGTAAGGAGTGTTTAAATACTTTCTGTACCAGTCGACAACCATCTGAAGACCGTCGGGATTTAGTGAGGGGATAAGAAGGATTATTACATCGTTCAGAATCTTATTGATCTCGTTTTCACGACTCGTAGCAAGCTCATAGGCAAGTTCTACAGATTCCTGACTGGATGCTATCTCGGTGGAGTGGATGTTCATCGAGATGAGTACAACTGTCTTTGCTTTTTCTATCAGATTTTCAGCCTTCGTTTTCTCCAGATCATAGGGGTTTGCAATTTGCTGCTGGATTTTTTTATACAGATCTATATTCTTTATATTCTCGGAAGATGAGATGGTTACAAGAATGAATGGTCTGTTCAGTGTTGTCTTACCGATCGTTTTTACTAAAACACGAGGGGAAAGTCGATCTATGAGATTGAAGTATTCTGTGATCTGTTTCCAGTCGATGAGCTTGCGATCTTCTCCCATTTTAAAACCAAAATAGCTCTCCGGTGATGGAATCTCTTGCGCACTCAGTGATTTAAATGATATTACTGTAAGGAGAGATAGGACTATTAATAACCGTTTGGATTTCATTTTCACCTCCTGTGTAGTCTTTAGTGAAGGGTATTTTAATTAATGTAAAACATGATAGGTTAAATATACAAATTTATTTTTATGAAGCAAATTAATTAAAGGGGAGATTGTAAAAATCCCTGAACAATGATTCAGGGATTTTTAATAAAGCAGCAATTAAGAGTATATGGAAGTATAGTTAAGATTAGTCAACATCACTGTCCAAGTATGCTTCTGCTTCTGCTTCTGTTCTGAAATGTCGGGACGGATATGAGGTCTTCATCTTTGCGAGTCTATTTATCTGCATGCCTCCCAGAGGTGATTCTCCGACGACTCTTGCGACCTTTTTAATTCCTGCATCCTCTGCCATCTTAGTCATATCGGCAACAATATCCTGAACCTCTGGTGTGGCCGGTTTGTATCCCATGGCATAGGTCAGTGTGGTGAATCCTGGCTTGCACTCGGCTATCGCTTTTCTGTATGACTCCTTCAGTTCGAGTGCTTTTTTCAGATCCAGTTTTCCCTGAAATTTGATATAGATTCTATTTTTTTCTTTATCGACTCTTGTAAGCTCCTTCATCGGTTCAGAAAATTCATCCTGATCGCTGTCAAGATACTCTTCTGCCTCCTCCAGCGTTCTGAAGTGTCTGGAAGGATAAATCGTATTCTTTTTTGCAAGTCTATCGATTTGCATAGCACCGAGAGGTGTCTCACCAACGACTCTTGCAACCTTTCTTATGCCTGCCTTTTCAGCCATTTTTGTCATTTCTTCCACTATGTCCTGAACCTCAGGAGAGCCTGGCTTGTATTCTTCTGCAAATGTAACAGTCGTAAAGCCCGGTTTGCACTCGGTAATTGCCTTTCGATAGGTTTCCTTGAGCTCTTTGGCTCTTTCAATTGTCATGAATCCCCTGAAATAGAGGTAGATCCTGTTTTTTACCTTATCTACTCGGGCATTTTCGTCGATTAACATGATTGTCCCCTATTTTTATTAAAACTCTCCATCAAGAAAGGCTTCTGCCTCTTCTACTGTCTCAAAGTGTTCGGATTCATACGATGCGGTTGATTTTGCAATCCTTTTTATCTGCATTCCACCGAGTGGAGTATCTCCCACTACTCTTGCCACCTTGCTGACTCCAGCCTCTTCAGCCATGTGGATTGCCTCTTCATGAACCCTTTGTACCTCTTCGTCTCCCGGCTTATAGTTAGAAACATCTGCAAGAACAGTAAAACCAGGTTTGCATTTCTTAATGGCCTGTCTGTACAGCTCTTTCATCCTCAGTGCTTCTTCAAGGTCGTGGAATCCCTCTAAGTATAGATATATCCTGTTTTTGGATTGATCAACCCTTACAGTTGAATTTGTAATCATTTTAAGATAGATCCTTTCAAAAAATAGTTCTTCATCTCTCTTTTCAGAGAACAGGTACTGCCAATTTCATGCCAGGTTTTTGTTAATGTTGGGTGTGAAGATTGTTGATTTCTAACGATTTAATAAACAAATAATTATGATTATAGAGCTATAATGGCCTATATTATACGACAGGACGACTATTTCAATTTTGTTGTCTGTATTTAAAAATGAAATTATATTCGATCTATTTCAACCTCATTCTGGCAATCTTAGAAATGTCACCCATTTTTTTATTGTAGGGCCTTATTGTGAACCCGAATCGAATAGTTTGTGGATAGAGCCTGTATTTTTCAATTACTCCAGGGCCGCAGCTGCCGTTTCCAAGACCGAGCTGTCTGGCATCGATACAGAGGTAGACATCTTTTCTCGGGCTTAATTCGTGGATGTGATCTGCCCTGTCGAGGTCTTCGGGTGTATAGTGAAGGGCTGTTATAGATAATGGTTGATCTCCCACTATCAGTACTCCCCTTCCCGATTTGTCGGTTAGTGCTGCCCATCTTACATCCTCTTTGTTGCCGGTTTCCTGGGGTCTTACATATGGCACATACTGATCAGTTACTGTCGATCTGTATAAACCAATCGCAGCACTTGTTTTTCTGTCCGGATAGTTTTCGTGTGGGCCTCTTCCATACCACTGGAGGTATTCGAGACTTTCTGAAAGTGTCATTATTACTCCGATCTTCGGGAGGATGGGAAGATCACCAAGGGGTACTATTTTGCTTACAATGTGGATTGTCCCATCTTTATAGATCCTGTATGAGAAGGTGTTGTTAAATCCAGACTCCCCTGCTCCGCTTGATGTTATGTTGACAATTATCATTACACTGCCGTCTTTCAGCTTATTAGTTTCAAGTCTATTAATCCTGTGTTTTAGATTGCTAAGCTTTGCAGCGATCCACTTTTTTTTCAGATACATATTATTATCTGTAGGAGCACGATATACATTGAATGCAGGGCCTTTGAGAGTGTCAAAGCCACCGAGTATCTCCTGATCATCATATACAAGAGATCTTATTGTTCCGCTAATCTTGCTGAATGCAACACGGAAGGAGTGGCCCGTAATGGTTACTTCATCTCTAGATTCAAGAAGCTCTAATGCGTGTGCAGTATCAAATTTCAGAATTGGAGGTTCAGGAACATCGAAGTTGATCTTTATCTGTTCCCATGCAATTTCATATCCCTTTGCCGCCCATTTTTTTTCACTCTTCAGGAGAAAACTTACCTTAAGCCAGTATTCTGCTCCAGGAGTCGGTTCTGGTTTTTTAAAGGGAATTTTTATGAATCTGCCTTCCCTTGGAGGAATGTTTATTGGTGGAAGCTCTCCAGATTGAATGATCTTCCCATCTTCTGAGAGTGACCACATAAGGGCAAATTCATTAAGATTTGTGAAAAAATGTTTATTATAGACATATATAATGCCGGATTCAGGATTTGTACTTTCAACAGATACGTTTTGATAGACCTTTTTTACTTCATATGCCTTTGGCGGCAGTGTTCTGTCAGGAAAGACGATACCGTTTATGCAGAAGCTTCCATCGTTTGGCCGGTCTCCAAAATCTCCGCCGTATGCCCAGTAAGGTTTTCCATCTGGAGAGATCTTCAGCAGCCCCTGGTCGACCCAGTCCCATATAGACCCGCCCTGAAGATGGTCATATTTTTCTATTGCGTCCCAGTACTCCTTTAGATTTCCTATTGCATTGCCCATTGCATGAGCATATTCACACATGATGAGAGGTCGACTCTGTGACACCTTCGCATATTTTACTATACTCTCGATTCGAGAGTACATGGGACAGACGATGTCTGTGTGCGAACGTTTTCCTGCTCTTTCATAATGTACAGGACGGGATGGATCTCGCATATGTATCCATTCGCTTGCGGCTTCGAATGTTGTGCCGTCGCCAGCCTCGTTTCCCATAGACCAGATTATTACAGAAGGATGATTCTTATCCCTTTCAACCATACTGACGATTCTATCCATGTGAGCATCTTTCCACTCGGGACGATTTGCAAGGGTCTTTTCAGGATGATAGCCCATTCCATGAGATTCTATGTTTGCCTCATCTATTATATAGATTCCATATTCATCACAGAGTTCATACCAGAGAGGATCATCAGGGTAGTGGGATGTTCTTACGGTATTAATATTCAATTTTTTCATTAACTCTATATCTTTTCTCATTGACTCAGCACTTACATAGTGGCCTGTTACAGGATCGTGTTCATGTCTGTTGACTCCCTTTATCAGAATCGGTTTATTGTTTAAAAGGAGCTGACCGTTTTTAATCTTGACATCGCGAAATCCAATCCTTGCAGAGATAAGCTCTTTTACCTCTCCCCTTCTATCCTTCAGGGTCAATAGAAGTGTGTAGAGATAGGGCCTTTCTGCAGACCATTTTTCTGGCTCTTTTACTCTTGCCTTCATCTTAATTATTGATTCTGCGCCTTGCGATATGTATACACTACTTCCAGAGGTAAGAGGTGATTCTCCAACAATGTTGAGGCGTGTGTCAAAAAGTGATGCTTCGACAACGGGTCTGTATTCTCCCGTTTGACCATAATTTTTCAATCTGACTCTTATTTCAAGGATGCCATCCCTGTAGCAAGCGTCGAATTTTGTGTGTACCTCGAAGTCTCTGATATGCACGGAAGGAGTAGAAAAGAGGTAGACATTACGAAAGATGCCGCTTAGGCGCCAGAAGTCCTGACATTCAAGATACGAGCCGTCCGACCATCTGTATACTTCAACTGCCAGGATGTTTTTCCCTTTTGTAAGATATTTTGTTATATTGAATTCAGCAGGAGTTCTGCTGCCCTGACTGTAGCCTACAAATTTTCCGTTGATCCACAGATAAAATGCGGATTCAACACCGTCAAAGTGGATGAACACCTCTCGTCCCGACCATACTTTTGGAATTTTAAATTCGGTTCGATATGAACCAACAGGATTGTAATCGTTCTGAATATAAGGAGGGTCTTTTTTAAATGGGTATCTTGTGTTCAGATATATAGGCTGGCCATAGCCGTGCATTTGCCAATTGGATGGAACGGGTATGTTGTCCCAGCTGTCTACAGAATATGAAGGCTTGTAGAAATCCTTTGGACGCTCTTCAGGGTTTCTTGACCAGTAAAACTTCCAATCTCCATTGAGAGAGGCGTACCAGATTGATCTGTGCCTCTTACATGAAAGGGCAGTAGTCTGGTCTGAATATGGCATAAGTGTGCAGTGTGGAGGTTCTTTATTTATTCCAAATACTTTCTGGTTTTCCCAGTCATGGTTTTCTGCAGATAAAATCAGAGGAAGAACAACAGCAAGACAAATCATTGTTTTTAAATTTGATCTGCTACTCATCTTTGACCTCGATCTTTTAATTGTTGTGTTCAATATAACATTTTTATTTTAAAAAGTAAATTTGTGTTTGCAAAATACTGTTTTAATTCATAAAATAGATCGTTTGAGAAATACAACACAAGGAGGATGATAAAATGAGTGCGCCGAGCAAAGCTTACCTTATCCAGTTGGTGACCCACGAGGGT
>CAZYVD010000011.1:56294-57982 GCA_964651045.1 uncultured bacterium | reverse complement strand
GTTTCAATCCCACTATGGTTCGATTAAAACGATTTAGAACGGGAATATATCTCCCATCTTTATTTAGTTTCAATCCCACTATGGTTCGATTAAAACGATATACTTTAGAGGAGATTAAAGAGGCGATTGAAACATATTCGTTTCAATCCCACTATGGTTCGATTAAAACCAAAATTTTCCTCAGCTTCTATCTTGAAGCTGAGCGAGTTTCAATCCCACTATGGTTCGATTAAAACGATTTAGAACGGGAATATATCTCCCATCTTTATTTAGTTTCAATCCCACTATGGTTCGATTAAAACCCATATCCTTTTTGTATTCTTCATCAGAGTTTATAGTTTCAATCCCACTATGGTTCGATTAAAACCTACAATTTACACTATCTGTCTGTCCAAATACATTAGTTTCAATCCCACTATGGTTCGATTAAAACGATATACTTTAGAGGAGATTAAAGAGGCGATTGAAACATATTCGTTTCAATCCCACTATGGTTCGATTAAAACTTTTTCAGGAACAATAGTTGGTTATGTGAAATATTGTTTCAATCCCACTATGGTTCGATTAAAACAGTTTGAGAAGTGGTGTCCAGATGAGACAGAGAACAGTTTCAATCCCACTATGGTTCGATTAAAACGCACTAAGTGACCCAACAACTCCCTTGTCTAATGAAGTTTCAATCCCACTATGGTTCGATTAAAACTAAAAAGTGCTGAGAGAGGTGGAAAGTTCCCTCTCCGTTTCAATCCCACTATGGTTCGATTAAAACGATGAATAGAAGTTGGACGTATGTTTTTGGAGATAATGTTTCAATCCCACTATGGTTCGATTAAAACAATATAATCTCTTTAGGTGCTTCTTCATATCTTTCAGTTTCAATCCCACTATGGTTCGATTAAAACAAGGGGGAGGGGTGTTAGATGTGTGTGGGTTTGCGTGTTTCAATCCCACTATGGTTCGATTAAAACCTGTCTTTAAGTATTTGTTTTACTCTTTCTCTTACGTTTCAATCCCACTATGGTTCGATTAAAACACAGAAAAACTGACTTTGAAAAGTTTACCAAATTATGTTTCAATCCCACTATGGTTCGATTAAAACACAAGAGAAGATAGAGAAAATATAAAGAATGATGTGTTTCAATCCCACTATGGTTCGATTAAAACTCCTTTGAGGGATTGTGAAAGTGAAGAGAATAAAAGTTTCAATCCCACTATGGTTCGATTAAAACTTGCTGGAAAGTTATAACAATATCCGCCTGAGAAAGTTTCAATCCCACTATGGTTCGATTAAAACTGGCTCTGGCTCTGCTTCTCCATAGAACCATCTATGTTTCAATCCCACTATGGTTCGATTAAAACTTTAAAAAGATACAGAAATTGAAGAATACTTATCTGTTTCAATCCCACTATGGTTCGATTAAAACTGCTTATGTGATGAGAGGATTTTATGAATCGTCTATGTTTCAATCCCACTATGGTTCGATTAAAACGTATTAAATATAAAAACCACCCTTGCAAAAAATCTTGTTTCAATCCCACTATGGTTCGATTAAAACCCTGTGTGTCAAGCTAAACGTTATAAGTTTTTTTCGTTTCAATCCCACTATGGTTCGATTAAAACGAACGTTCCGATACCAACCATTTTTATATCCTTTATGTTTCAATCCCACTATGGTTCGATTAAAACT
>CAZYVD010000011.1:0-56194 GCA_964651045.1 uncultured bacterium | reverse complement strand
ACCAACCATTTTTATATCCTTTATGTTTCAATCCCACTATGGTTCGATTAAAACTTTGTGAGGGTCTCTAAAATCTCTTTTTAAATAATTGTTTCAATCCCACTATGGTTCGATTAAAACAAATTCACTTACTAAAGGAACATATAGACTTTATTTGTTTCAATCCCACTATGGTTCGATTAAAACAGATATAATCGTATTAAGAATATAAATAGATATATGTTTCAATCCCACTATGGTTCGATTAAAACCTACTAATGATCCTCTCTCTCCACATCGCCAGCAGTGTTTCAATCCCACTATGGTTCGATTAAAACTAATAGAAGAATGGAGAGAAAGGAGGAAGAAGATGAGGTTTCAATCCCACTATGGTTCGATTAAAACGCAAACGATGATGTCTATCCTGCTTCTGCAAACAAAAGTTTCAATCCCACTATGGTTCGATTAAAACCCTGAGATTCTTCAGTTATTGAATAGATACAGTGATGGTTTCAATCCCACTATGGTTCGATTAAAACCATGATTAAGCCCTCCATCTTTATAAATCCTTCTCAGTTTCAATCCCACTATGGTTCGATTAAAACTTCAAGATATTTCCAGAGCCGTGATCGTTCACTCTGTTTCAATCCCACTATGGTTCGATTAAAACTAATACGATTATATCTTTCATTATTGTTGTTTTCCAGTTTCAATCCCACTATGGTTCGATTAAAACTCATTAAATCCAACTTTCCCAGTAACTCGAAAGTAAGTTTCAATCCCACTATGGTTCGATTAAAACATTCCCTTTGTCTTTCTATTTTACAATTTACTCAAGTTTCAATCCCACTATGGTTCGATTAAAACGATCATAAGCCTTGTTTCGGATGGTATTCAATAGAGGAGTTTCAATCCCACTATGGTTCGATTAAAACGTAAATTTGGAGATGGAGGAACTACTGATTATATACGTTTCAATCCCACTATGGTTCGATTAAAACTCAACTAATCTCAAGGTTACATTTACTTTATCGGTGTTTCAATCCCACTATGGTTCGATTAAAACCACGTTCGGGAATAAAGCCTTACTGGAAAAACTTGAGTTTCAATCCCACTATGGTTCGATTAAAACTTATTTAAGGTTTATATTTATAAAAGAAAATGGAAACAGTTTCAATCCCACTATGGTTCGATTAAAACGAAATACATGACACATTAATCTATATAAGAGATCAAGTTTCAATCCCACTATGGTTCGATTAAAACCTATACGGGGATTTAGATGTGGTTTGGGGAGAAAATGTTTCAATCCCACTATGGTTCGATTAAAACAGGGGGTATTGGATGCGTTCAACCTGACAATTCCAGGGTTTCAATCCCACTATGGTTCGATTAAAACCTACTAAAACATGATCTCATTAATCCCCTAAGTTCGTTTCAATCCCACTATGGTTCGATTAAAACAAGGAAGACTTACAACAAGAAGCGTGGTTGTGTGCAAGTTTCAATCCCACTATGGTTCGATTAAAACTTTAAATCTAAAATCATACGTCTCTCAAATGGATCAGTTTCAATCCCACTATGGTTCGATTAAAACCAGAAATGATCTAACAGCCATTACAATGATTGTTTAGTTTCAATCCCACTATGGTTCGATTAAAACCCAGGAACGATTTTGTTCCATTGGTGGAGTTTAGAGTTTCAATCCCACTATGGTTCGATTAAAACAGATACAAGAATGAGAGAAAGGGGATATGGAATAGAGTTTCAATCCCACTATGGTTCGATTAAAACAGAATTGGGGGGAGTTAAGAATGATAGCAGAGATAAGTTTCAATCCCACTATGGTTCGATTAAAACTTTGGATTTCTCTTTCTTCCATAATCTACTATCTTGAGTTTCAATCCCACTATGGTTCGATTAAAACTCAATCACGTCTTTTTCTTCTATTTCGTATTTCATTGTTTCAATCCCACTATGGTTCGATTAAAACAAACATTTTTCGCAAACATATCTGTTGAGCTTCCCAGTTTCAATCCCACTATGGTTCGATTAAAACTAATTGAACTGGAGGCTTGCCATCATACATAATTAAGTTTCAATCCCACTATGGTTCGATTAAAACGAGACTTCCCCTCTACAAAATCAAAGAAGGAATAGATGTTTCAATCCCACTATGGTTCGATTAAAACTGAATCGCACTCCAATTGTCAATTTGTGGTTTTTTGGTTTCAATCCCACTATGGTTCGATTAAAACAGATAAGTGGTTTTGATTTGGGAGAGATAGAGGGCTGTTTCAATCCCACTATGGTTCGATTAAAACCAAAAGAAGAAGCATATACATTGATTGGGAAAGGGGGTTTCAATCCCACTATGGTTCGATTAAAACTGCCTGTGTCATTGATAGTAGCTGGAATCTTTTTATGTTTCAATCCCACTATGGTTCGATTAAAACTTGCTGGAACAGTAGCAGGCAAGCGTCCAGGATGTTTCAATCCCACTATGGTTCGATTAAAACTGAATTTGCAATGAAAACGATTATTGAGCAGATAAGTTTCAATCCCACTATGGTTCGATTAAAACAGGGGGTATTGGATGCGTTCAACCTGACAATTCCAGGGTTTCAATCCCACTATGGTTCGATTAAAACCTACTAAAACATGATCTCATTAATCCCCTAAGTTCGTTTCAATCCCACTATGGTTCGATTAAAACAAGGAAGACTTACAACAAGAAGCGTGGTTGTGTGCAAGTTTCAATCCCACTATGGTTCGATTAAAACTTTAAATCTAAAATCATACGTCTCTCAAATGGATCAGTTTCAATCCCACTATGGTTCGATTAAAACTAAAGCCATAAAGTTAATGGGCGAGAACGCAGAACGGTTTCAATCCCACTATGGTTCGATTAAAACTTTTTGTTTGCCCGAAAATTAATATCGGGAACAATAGTTTCAATCCCACTATGGTTCGATTAAAACCACTTCATGTCTCGCCTCCTTTACCACCATTTCGAAGTTTCAATCCCACTATGGTTCGATTAAAACTTACCTGACCTTTTTACTTTCTCACTTACCCTTATGTTTCAATCCCACTATGGTTCGATTAAAACTTTTTCTTCTCTTATTATTTTCGATTTGTTTAAATCGTGTTTCAATCCCACTATGGTTCGATTAAAACAAATCTATATTGACATTTTGGGTCGGGACTGCCAAAGTTTCAATCCCACTATGGTTCGATTAAAACATAGACAAAGCCTCACTTGAAATTGATCTTGACCCTGTTTCAATCCCACTATGGTTCGATTAAAACACCATATCAGCTTTATCCCAATCGCCAAATGGTGACGTTTCAATCCCACTATGGTTCGATTAAAACGCTGGAATGAAAAAGATTGTGGGATGCCAGTTGACAAGTTTCAATCCCACTATGGTTCGATTAAAACTTGGAGAGACCAGAGTGGAGAAGATAATATGAATTGTTTCAATCCCACTATGGTTCGATTAAAACCTTATACATTATTGCACACAACCACGCCTCTTGCTGGTTTCAATCCCACTATGGTTCGATTAAAACCCGAATCTTTCCCCCCACTAAAAGCACAATAACATTGTTTCAATCCCACTATGGTTCGATTAAAACCCACTATAACCTCCAATCTTTTAATTCTTGCTTCAGTTTCAATCCCACTATGGTTCGATTAAAACATGGACTCCGCCACGCCACCATAACACTTTCCTCAGTTTCAATCCCACTATGGTTCGATTAAAACGAGGTTGGGGCAAAGATTGAAAATGAAGCCGATATGTTTCAATCCCACTATGGTTCGATTAAAACTTATCTCCCTCGCTTCTATTTTAGTGTTTTTAAATGTTTCAATCCCACTATGGTTCGATTAAAACTTAAACGTTCTTGATCTATCCGCCTGAGCTTCATTTGTTTCAATCCCACTATGGTTCGATTAAAACATAGCTCTACCATCTTTAATTAAACTTAAATCTTTTTTGTTTCAATCCCACTATGGTTCGATTAAAACATAGAATCCACTACCCCGTCTTATCTTTTTAGTTTTGTTTCAATCCCACTATGGTTCGATTAAAACTAGCCTAAATTTTCCTAAAAAACAGGGCCTTATATTAATTGATACCCTAAATTTTATCGTCAATCACCAATTATGCTATTACAGGCACTGGATCGACGATTTAGATAATAATATCCATTGGATTCCTTTCCTGACCAATAACCTGCTTTGCAAAAACCTCCTTTTTCGGCAATCTATATACAAGAATTGAATCATCTTTTTTCTTAATTATATCTTCTAGCCTATTTAACAACTCTTTCAACTTTCCTTCTGTAATTTCACCTTCAAATACACTATTCTGTACCCAGTTTAAATAGCATCTGCATATTCTTAAAGCCTTTGCTACTCTTTTCTCACCAATGTCATAAACTAGTAAAACATACATTACTACCACCACATCTTGAATGCTGAATAGGGTTTTATCTCTGTAACATGTTTAATAATTTTGTATGCTTCCAATCGGATTAGTCTGCGGTATGATACATTTCTTCCAAGATTTCTATGTTTTATTGTTGTCTTCATACGTTCATCATATGCCTGCACAAAAATCTTTCGCCCCTTTTCATTAAGATAACAAAAATTTAATCTCTTGTCAAAATGTTTATGTTGAATACTCTTCTTATTTAAAAGGCTGAAAATTAACCGATCTACAATAAAGGGCTTAAATACTTCTGCAATATCAAGACAAAGTGAAAATCTTCTGGCTCCTGGCTCATGTAAAAAACTGATGGATGGATTAAGCTGAGTATGATATACCTCCCCCAATACTGTTGTATAGAGCATACTATTTCCAAAAGATATGAGTGCATTTACTGCATTTTGTGGAGGCCGTCTGGTTCTCCTTTCAAATTCAAAATCAACATCTATTATCTCATTCCAGTAGTTATAATAAGCACTTCTCAATCGTCCCTCTGCTGCCATTAAATCTTTTATAGTTATAGCAGATTTTATGTATTCCTTTTCATCTTTTACTGATCTTATACAATCTTCCAGGTCTAGTCCACGGTTGTTATAATATTTAACATTATTCAGAATGTTCTCAGCAGCTCCATGAATAATTTCTCTTGCTAATTCAAGTCTCTTTACAGGATTGAGATAGTGCCATGCCTGCTTAACAATAACATCACCACTTATTAAATATTCCCTTGGAACAAGGCTGCTTGAGTAAAAACCATAGTAATTGAAAAAATGAACTACTATATGGTTTTGGGAGAGAAAATGTATCAATTTGCTGTTCAGGGTCATCTCTCCAAAACAGTAAAGTGATTCCACATCTTCTATCGGGATTACCCGCCGCTGCACTCTATCTTTTTCATCTTTTTCTGGTTCGAAATCAGGATCTACTAGAATCTCCTGTTCCTCCTCTTCTAGGGGCATATTCTGCACCTCTTGATCAGCTGCTCTTTCAAAAAATAAAGTATTCTGCTGGCGGCGAATACGTCCTGTACTGAATATGTAGTATGGGCGTTTCATTTTTTTATCCTAATCATCCTTTATACCTCACGTCTATAAAAGGTTATACATAACATAACTCAAAATAGCTGCATTTGCGGCAGACACTCTTTTTTACTGTTATTTCCGGCGGTTTGGGTAGATCGACGATACGCCGTACGTCCACTAGTACCTTCTCCAGTTGCTGCTCTTTTTCAGGTGTCAGCTCTACATCGATCGTACGGCGAATGAGCGGGTAGTTCAACTCACCGCGGATTCCAACGACACCTCTGCTCTTGAGCATGTACAGATAGTACAATAACTGCCACTCATGCGCCTCGCTCCAGGAATCTGACTTCTTGACCTCGTGCAACACACCATTGTGTATTTCAAGAAAGTCTAATTTAATCTGGTCAATCTCAATCTCTTTACGCTCGCGCTCATAGGATGTCTCATGTATGATTTTGCCAAGGTAAACAAGATCAGATTCATGTTCAGTGTTTATTTGATGTGAGAAAAACCAGAGTTGACGTTTGCAATGAAAATAAAAGTTTATTTGCGTTCCTGTAATATTGTAAGTAAGATTAGTCATGATTAAACCAACTTTTTATGCTTTATTATTAAAACACAAAATTAAATGAATTATTACTTGTTATACAATTCAATAATCAACAAATAGTGATCAATATAATGAGCAATAATATTAGAACATCCAGTTGCAAGTTCTGGAGATATCTTAGAATATCATCACCTCATCATTCTGTTCTCTAATAAAACCGGTCTTTTCTTCATAATAGTAATGGATATATTCAGGTGATATGTAACCAATTTTATCCATATCTCCCATACAATAGTCCCAGAAAAACTTTTTAGTGGATTTCACGGGAACGGAAATGACATACTTTTTAAAGTCAGCTCGTAAACGCAAGTATGTGTTTTTGCGTCTTGAAAAATCTTTTTCGTGCGCAACTTCATTTTGATAGCGATTCCAGACCTCCTCACCCTCATCGTCAACGGGCAAAAAGAGGTCAACGTAATTGGGATTATTTTTAATTAGTTGAAAGCGGTCGAGGACGTCAAAATCGCCCTGCCTGCGCCAGTGTGTATAAATTTCTTCGCCAACGGCCTGATCCGTTTTTTGCACCAGCGACTTGTAGTTATCATTAACCAGTTTATAAAAATCCGATTCGTCCAGCTCATTTCGATCCTTAAGCAGTTCCTGCGCCACCCACAGGCTTGCCGAGCTATAAATCCATGATGCAAATTCCCTCTGTTGCTCGTTGACCAGGCGGATGACACGCACCTCTCCCTTATCACCGATAGCGTTTCTATTCGATCGCCCGGCGGCCTGTACAATGGAATCGATGGGTGCCATGTCGCGATAGACAACGTCGAAATCAAAATCAACGCCGGCCTCTATAACCTGCGTCGACGCCAGCAGAACTGGTTCTCCAGCTCGGAGTTTTCCCTGAATTTCCCGAATACGTTGCGCTCGATGTTTGGGAATGATATTGGTTGATAAGTAATAAAGTTGATGACTGGACAGGTCTGACAATGCGTTGTAAATATCCAGTGATGAACGAATGGTGTTCAAAATGATGGCGTAGGATTTACCGGGATCCAGCTCATCAAACAGGGAATTGACAAAATCCTCCAGAGTTAGTTTGTCTGGACAATAGGAAAAGCGGATGCGATTTAATTCGGCGAATAACCGCTGCGGATCATCAACCAATTCGACGATTTCCGATGATCGAAAGATCAACGGTTGTGTTGCAGTCATTAAAACGATGGTGCAATGAGCCTCGTCGGCCAGTTCCTTCAATGTCCGACGTATCAACCCCCAATACTCGACCGGCACATTTTGCACCTCATCCAGTAGCAAAATGGCGCCGTAAAGATTGTGATATTTTTTCAGCATCTTATTGCGCCGTCCGATGAGCGTCTCAAAAAGCTGCACAAAAGTAGTGACGATGATTTCCGATTCCCAGCTCTCCACCAGTAGCATCAACTTGTCCAGCGGATAGTCGTCGCCAAAGGAATAGTTTTTGGCCAACACTTCGGCCAAGTGGTGGTGCTTGAGCAGACAAGCGGCGGGATTCTTTTTGTGCCCCTCAGCTGTCGAAAGCACCCGGTTAATCACTTCATAATTTTGATCAATGATGCTGGTAAAAGGCAGTGCGTAGATGATTCGGGGTGTATATCCCTGTTCCGTTTTTATACGCTGTCGCAACCTGATGGCAAAATTAAGCGCCGCCAGCGTTTTGGCGCTACCTGTAGGGGCTGTGAGCGTAAATATTCGCTGTTGCAGTGAAAGCGATTGCGCCTTTTGCTCAAGCATGTGGTACAACGACTCTCTGAGCCGGGCCAGCGCCGGTTCGACCTGGCCAAAATCAGCGCCGGACTTGAAACGTTGCACGCTGTCCGCCGGGATGTCTTGTCGCTCCAAAGTTTTGACGACTTGCGCGGCATCGCGTTTATCGGCGTCGATTAAAGCGGAAAAAAGCAAATAAAGACGCCGCTGAAAAGCCTCACAGGTTTTGCGTTGCTTCCACAAATCATAGATCATATTTGTCTTTTTGAAGGCTTTCCAGAAATCGCTGTTCGGAGTCTGTACAGCGATAGCAAAATCGTTAATGGCCGGCAGGTCAAGATTATACTCTTGCCATTCACGCTTTATCGTATCAGCATTTTCAACGATATCCGGCAGTTGGTGATAAAACAGCGTCTTTAACGCACTACGTCTCGATACGTTCATCATATCTTTAATGTCAGACCTTTGAAATTGCAGAAACTGACGCAGGTCTTCGCCAATGCACGCTAAGTTGCCATGATGATGACGGATGCAGGCAAAACATATCAGCATGGCTGTAGGTTTATCAATCACTTTTCCCAACCATTTTTTCAGTAGAACATACATACTCCACAACGCGCTTATGAGACTATGATTCTTTTTATCGCCATGATCTATGCCATTCAGCAAATAGTCCTGAAAGAAGGAGGTGTATTTGCCAAAGTCATGCACCAGCCCGATTATAAAAGCCAGATCGGCCAGTTCCTGCCTTTCGGCGACTGCCTCGGGCACGGCCAGAAGATAGTTCCTTGCCGACTCTGCCGTCTCCATGAGATGAAGGGTTAGAATTTTTCCCGCCTCGTCTCCGGCGTTTTTATCATAATGTGAATAGAACATCACCATGCCGAGTTTCATGCTTATAGCATACAGGCCGTCAACGTCTCATTTTGCAGTTGAATGCGATAGACCGGCTGCTTAAAACTGGCCTTTATTTTGCCGCGATTCTTTTCCCAGATGACATCCATCACATCACCGGGTTGCCGGTCGCGAGTGAAGAAACGCCGCACATGCTCGCGATAAAAGGTAGGCAGCGAACCGTCAATCGTATCCATACTCAGTGTCGTCAGATCGATGTTCTCCACCGCTGCGGTTGTATCGATAATGACGATCTCCTCCTCGATGGGCATCACGCTTTTAATCGGGCCTGGCCATTCCAGCCACGACTGAAAAGGAGCGCTGCCAAAATAAGGCAGGAACTTGTATTTGTTCTGTCGCAGTGCCTCCGTAATAAAACCGTGCAGGGTCTCGTCCGGCGTCTGCAAAACAATTCGATAGCACAAAAAACCATCGGGAAAATCCCTGGCCGTCAGCAGCTCCACCGGGATTTGCGTATGAGGGTTCTCGCCGCTCATGTTAAGGTCGTTCGGGCTTTTGGCAAAAATATAATTCATCGATTGCATGATCTTCCGCGGTGGTGTCTTGATCTGCACGCTGATCTTTAACTGCTCCGGGCCGAGCAAATCGTAATATTCGTCCCGGCGCATACCCAGCAGACCGGCCACCAGCCCCATCACTACCGTGGGGGGTGGGAAGGAGTAGCTCAGAGACGATGAGTTGGCGTCAAACTGGCGAAAATGGCCCATCTTTCCTTTCCAGTCGAACACAATAAATTGATCCACCATAACACGCCCCTTTTTATAATGTGAATGGACTTGCCTTTGGAACTTTGTTCAGATCATCCGATAGTTGCAGGGAACGGTCATGCCACAAAACGACTTTCTCTATTTTGTCTTGATTTTTCTGCAATTTATCGAGCAGTTGCGAAACATCGAGGGTAATATCATCGACGGAAAAGACTTCGTCATCTTTTTTGCCATTCTTTGGCGACGGCTTGATCCACTTTCTCAGATCGCCCAAAATGACGTCGTCGCTATTGTACTCCACCCGTAGGTACAGCCGTGGCTCCTGCCCAACCTTGCTGCGCGTGGCGTGCAATGGAATGGCCTTGATCATCGCCTCGTCCAAAAGAGCGACGTCTTCTGCGGTCAGATTCGTTTCTTTGGCATTATAGGCGGAGATGACGCCGTGGAAGGCGATGAGGGAGTATTTGATGCGAAAATCCTTTCCCATCGTACCCTGCTCTCGTCCAGCCTCGGAGCTGAAATGCGAAGTAATGGTTTGGGTATCCAGTAAATAGGCTTTATTCAGCGAATAGCCCCAATTAAACTGCACAGGGCCGGTGAAAGCAATGGATTGTCCTTTGCTGCCCTCTAGTTTAATGGGCATCGTGGCGCCAAAGAGACGTACATCAATTAATTTTTCCAAAAGGTCGTTTAAATCCTTTTTCTCAAGTTTGGTCGCTTTATCCTGACCCAGCACTTCCTGAATACGCTTTGAGGCATTGACCACATCGCCGGCATTGCTTTTGCGCACGTAAATGTCATGCCCTTTCTCTTCAAGATAGTCGCGCAGGTAGCGTTTCAATCTCACGTCGCTCACCAGATTGGTTTGTGTCGGGTAATCCATACGCGGGCGATTCTCTTCATCCGGATCGCCGTTTGGGTTGCACAGTTGCGCATCGTAAATAAACAGAATTTCAGAATTGGTCATGATTCAATCCTCCTGTTTTATTCATTGTCATTATTTTCATTGTCGAAGCTATTTTTCTTTCCGCTGCTCAATAGATTAAAGGAATAGCCAGAGAGCAGATAAAAAACGCGCTCGTTCGCCGTCAAACCTCTGCGATCTGAGGATTCGTACAATTGCTTGGCTGCAGACCACCACCGCTCGGCATAGCCGATATGTTTTTTATACTGACGAATTTTTTCAAACAGCTCGTTGAACAGCCGAATTATTTTTTCTTCAGACATGCCTTGATAATTCACTTTCTCGAGAACTGGTTTATTTTCCAGGCCCTCTTTGTATTGGGCATTGGCGACAGCGCCTAGTACATAGCCCAATAAGGCCAACCCTTGTTGTGCCGGATCGTATTGCAGATCGGCAAAGATGTCGGCCAATCCAGTTGGATAGAATTCTTCAAGATGCATCGTTTCCATATATTTGCCTCCCTGAAATAAGTTTAATTTTTTAAGAAACAGCAAAAACAGATTCCATTTCAAAGTATCGCTTTTCAAAGCCAAATCGGGCTCCCCTTTTTTGCTGAATTTATAAAGCTGATAAGTTTTCGACCGGTGCATGTGCGCCAGTTGGCAATAAAGATTGTATAACTGCGCCGGTTGAAACAGGTATTCGTTGAACAGATTGTCGAAAAGCTGCAAAAGCTTGCGATATTCCAAATGATCGGCACCCTTTTTCTTCATCGGCACAAGCCAGTAGATTTGGTTGAGGTCAAAACGGCTATAGGCAGGGAAATCATGTTTTTCGGCAACATCTTCCACCTGATTCATCATTCTGGCCATTTTAGCGATCCGAGAAGGGGGGACATCTTTAATTAGCGTCAGAATTTTGAAAGCAGCCTGGGCTTTTCGGAAAAATAGAAAATTCAAAATAAATGGTACATCCTCAAAATAAAAAAGTATTTCGGCCTCCTTTTGTCGTAGTTCATTTATGTTTTTTGCAGCGTTGAAGTATTTAGGTAAATTTTTCATTTTGTCTAGAATTAGTCCATCATTAAAATTAGAATATAAAAGCTGCGGCAATATATAAACCTGGAAATTCCCCAATGAAGTCCTGAGATTGGCATCTAGCCAGCGCTCACCGATGATGATGTTGCAGTAGCAATCACGGCATAATGTTACAGCACGGTTGAAGTTTTTAGCGTTAAAATAGGAAGCAAAATTGATCTTGTCTGTCATGTAGAATTTGAGAAGGAATCGAGTAGTATCGATGCTAACGTCCGTTAGTGTTCCACAATTTGTGCAGTACTGACGTTGCGTAGATTCAAAAGCACTCTCCAAATTTTTATGTAAAACAAAAGATCGGTATTCGGTGTTTCGGGCGATGAATTCTCCATCAACCATTACCGTGTATAACAACTCCTTGGGCTTAGCGTTCATTTTTTCAGCCACAGCTTTTTCCAGATCAGTGGCATATTCTGTTATGGCCTTTTTAACATCTTTGGATCTATTTTCAAAAATAACCTCCCCAATTTTAATGAATTCCGGCCCAACTACACGACCATACCTAGAATCATTGGGTTTCCCTGTCTCAATCCAAAAAATGTCGATAAGAACTTCAAGTTTTTTCTTCAATTCCCCATCATTTAAAAAAACCGACATATTAGGTATTGTTTGTGACAAAATATAACCCAAATTTTGTGTAGTAATCAGAAATTGAGGCCGATTACCTTTCTCCGTCGGAATATAAAGAAATTCCTTTAGCACTTGCTTAGAAAAGCCCTCCTGTTCGGTCGATTTGACCATATTAAAACTCACGGTTTTTTTCTTTGTATCGAAATGCATTCCCACCAATACCTTAAACAAATTCCGCTCAGGTACCAGGAACTCCAGTACATCGTTGCTTCTACCTGCAACGACTATTTTTCCAATTTCTGCTATAACGTTTAGCATACTTTTTTCTCCTGATTTATAGTTCGTAACAAACCCCAAAGGTCTTTAAAAATTATCTTGCTCAATCAATATTTGAATATTTTTATAGTCATTTTCTCTATCATGAAAATCGATAAATTCACATACATCACCAAAAAGATCGATCACCGCCTCACGGGCGATATTTGTCTTTTTATTCGTTAAAAAAGAATGATAGGAGGAATATGGGTATTCTCGAAAATCCTCCACAAAACCATGCTTTTGCGGATTGAAATGTATATAGTGAATAAGATTGAGCAAATATGGATCACTGGTTATTCTTTTCCGCCCGAAACGTGTCTGGAACAGGCTGCCAGTACGGTTATATTTTTTATTTATTGCTTTGGCATAGGCATTAAACATATTGGAGAATTGTTTGGAAATGTAGGTGTGGATCGATACCTCAGAGGTCTTCAAGACCTCTGAGGTATCGATTGATTCCCTGATTTTAATTAAAAAATGGAAATGGTTTCTCATCAAACAATACGCATAGGTCTCAGCAATCGGGATGATGTATTTGACCCATAGATCAAAAAAATAGCGGTAGTTCATTTCCTCGAAAAAAATATTTTCACGGTTATTGCCCCGATGGTAAATGTGATAGAAGAATCCGGGAAATAATTTTTCGACTTTTTGCATCTTTATCTTCCTTGCAGTTAGACCTCATTAGACCTCGGAGGTTTTAAAAACCTCCGAGGTCTTCATCCTTAACAAGCCCCACACAACCAAACCCCATGCTGCATTTATCTCCCAGTCCGCAATCCCAGGCAATTTTCATGAGTTCACAAGATCCGCTGAGTGTAAATGGGGAAACAAAACCTTTTATTCTTGTCTCATCCGGAAAGCCCTCTCTTATTGTGATTAACTTTGATACTCTTTCCGGACCGCCCTTTTTTTTAATATACTCCCTATTGATCTTAAAATTAATCTCTGGATCTTGAGGCTGCCTGTGATAAACAGCTACATACTTTTTTACAAGCGACCTCCTTACAGCCTGCGGCAGTTCTTTATCAAGTGGTCTGTAATAGTAAGTCTTTAATCCTTCAGGTGTGTCTATCTGAGTTGTCAATACTATGGGCGACATTGCAATAAATTTGCAACTTTTTTTGAATTCAGGCTCAGGTAAAACCTCAACCTGCTTGATAAAAAAGGATGTTTTTTGATCTCTGTATGATATTTCTATTTTCTGGTTTTCAAATAATCCGACCACAAAGTTTTGTATAAAATCCTCTATCATCGGGCTTGAGATAAAGAGAATCGCATTTGAACCCTGAGTAACAGTAAGTCTGTGACCTGATATATTAATTTTTGATCTGAAGTAGAGTCTGGAAAAAGTAAACAATTTTCTCACCTTGCCGTCTGGGCCTAGATACCCTCTATCATGTAAAAATTTTGAATACTCAAGAGAACCTGCCGATAGAATCCTGTAAACAGCACTGGAAAGTTGATACTGATAATTTATTGGTATCTCTGAATTGACTGAGGATGTTAAGGTAAGCTTTATTCTCAACTTATCCCCTCATAAATAAAAATGCCGTACTGCAGAATGATATAATCATCCTGTAGTACGGCACAACCCCAATAATCTATTTCCTGTAAACTTTTATCTCTCTTGCTACCCGCCTCTCCTCCACGGCAAGTAGCTTTCATAAAAAATATTTCCTTTATTTTTTATATTTTAATATTTTTATCAATATAAATCAAGGAAAAAATTTTTTTCTAATTTATCATAAAAATTTTCCGGCTATAGATATCTCTCTACTTCCCACTCTGTAACCTGCATGAGGAACTCCCTCCACTCCTGATTCTTTGCATTTATAAAATGGGTAATTAGTTCCTCTCCCATCATATCCCTGAAAATCTCATCTTTTGCAAGTGCATCTACAGCTTCCCCAATATTGCTTGGAAGAGTATTGATATCCATCTCCTTCAGTTTCTCATCACTAAAACCATAAACATTCTCCTCAACAGGAGGTGGTGGCTGAAGCTCATTTTCTATACCATCAAGACCTGCACGAAGCATAGCAGCAAAGGCCAGATATGGATTGCAGGATGGATCAGGACAACGTAGTTCAAGTCTAGCCCCCTCCTGTGCCTTACTCTGAGTTACCATTGGAATCCTTATCAGTGCAGAGCGGTTAACCCTTCCCCAGCAGATATATACGGGTGCTTCATAGCCTGGTACTAATCTCTTATATGAATTTACAGTAGGTGCTGCAAGTGAAACAATACTTCTTGCATGCTTGATCTGTCCTGCTAAAAATTGATAGGCAATTTCAGAAAGATTATAATGGTCTTTTTCATTGTAAAATAAATTTCTCCCCTTTGAATCTGCCAGACTCTGATGTGTATGCATTCCACTTCCACTGACACCAAAAATAGGTTTTGGCATAAAAGTGACCTTTAATCCCTTTTTCATAGAGTGGGTTTTGATTGCATGTTTAAAAGAGACGATGCCATCTGCTATTTTTAATGCCTTATCATATGAAAAATCTATCTCATGCTGTCCATTACTTACCTCATGATGATATGTTTCACAGTGAACCCCAAAGTTTTCCATGTTCTGCATTGTTTCTCTGCAGATCTCAACAGCCCTGCTGTGTACTGCAAGATCGAAGTATCCTTTTGTATCATGAGGCTTCAGTTCAGGGAGTTCACTTCTTTCAAAGAGAAAGAATTCGATCTCAGGGCCAACCTGATACTCATATCCCATCTTTCGAGCCATCTCAACTGTTCGTTTCAGTACCCCCCTTGGATCGCCCATAAATGGCTTTTCATCTGGAAGGTATACATCACAGATTATTTGAGCAAATCTACCATTCTCCTCTGTCCAGGGCAGAATCGAAAATGTTGATATATCCAGTTTTAAAAGCATATCCGATTCATAGATTCTGGCAAATCCCTCAATAGAAGAACCGTCAAACCATATCCCATGTTTTAGTGCACTCTTCATTGCAGAAGCAGGAATTGTTACTGTCTTTGGTTCACCTATTATATCTGTAAATAATAGATTGACAAAATCCACCTTCTCCTTTTTAATTCTTTCAAGCAGCAGCTTTTCTTCCATTAAATTCCCCTCCTTTTTATGTAACATGATCTGTGAATTTGCACCCTTGAGACCAAACAATAAACCATTGACATTTAAATCCTCATCTGGTATATTAAACCTAAAGGTGAGGTTGATTTCAATCTCGCTTATCGGATTTCTCCTATCTTTATTTAAGGATATTCGATAGTGAGAAATCCGAATTTTTTTAGTAAAAGTCAAGTATTATTTTTACTGTACCTCAACTTTGCAACAACGCCTAATTTTATAGCTATTTGCTCAAAATTACCATTTAGACTTTGGACGCCTTCTACCAAACCGAACTCTACATGGAGCATTCCTTGTTACATACTCCTGGAGCAGATCGCACCAGAGAGCAGAAAATGTTCTGCAGCTCCCCGAACCATCTATCGCCTCCTCCTTTGGAAAAGATGCATGTTCACATCGTGGATCGCAAAATAGTATCTTTGAAGAAGTTACGCCTGCATTCCTGTCTTGCTTTTCTTTCATTGCAAATCCTATTTTATCTCTACGCGAATCGATCGGGTTGGTTCTCCTTCGCATCCTGTACCTGAAACGGGTCTAGTACTTCCAATCACTGCGCTGACTCTGTAAAAGTATACTCTCCCTGTATCTACTTCAGTATCACTATACTGGCAGGAGATAGGAGTAGCAACAACATTTCCCTGATCAGGAGGACCGACAACAGGAGTAAAATCCTCAACAGTGTCTCTATAAATAATATAATATGCTGCATCCTTAACAGGATTCCATCTCAGGTTCACACATCCCTCACTGGCCACAGAAGCTGTAAAACCTTCAACAACTTCAGGTTTTCTTACGATAAACAGACTGCCACCTATTATAGAACCATGATCTTTTTTTAAGGTTTGATGGTGAACAATCAGCACTCCTTCATCCATTATTATAATGTCCGGAGAACCCCAATCATGGGCTGCTGTAAATAGATATTTCTCATCCTTCCATGTAGCAGTCCAATCATAGCTGAGCCTATAACTCACTCCTCTTGGCCAGAAATCCCTGTATGCACAAACCACTATTCCATCCTGTGTAATATCGAGATCACACTCGCTACCCTCAATACCAGATACTTGCGGTCTCGACCATTGAATTCCTCCGTCCTCTGAAAATGTCTGATAAAGATAATCTCCTCCATTCATCATACAAACAATTCTGCCATCAGGAAGAATCGACAGGGAAGGCTCTGTAAAGTCGATTCTACCATCTTCATCCCTTGCTATGAGATAGTGCTCTTTCCAGCTCTCTCCACTATCCCTTGATATAACAGCCCATACAGACGATCTCATGCCCTGGTTGTGACCATATAATGCCATAATCAGAGAACCATCCTCTATCTCAAGGATTTGATCCGATGTGGCAGACCAGTCCAGAGGAAGATCTGTAACCATCCTTGGGGCCGTAAAGTTTCTTCCATTATCAAATGAACGAACCGTAAAGCAGCCGGCCGATCCGACTATTTTCCCGGAGTCGCCGTAACGCAACTGGTAGAAATTTACTATTATCTGCCCGTCTGTGAGCTGGACAATAGAGGGAGTGCGGCAGTCCCACGGAGTAGATACGATAGTATCTGGTTCTGACCATGATCTACCTTTGCCATCAGATCTAGAAATAAGAATCTTGCCGTCACAAGAAATCCTGCTGCTTCCCTCACGAAAAACCACGAGTAGTTCTCCACTCTTTAGTCTCACTGCATCTGGAAATGCAGCATGAACATCTGATGTGTAAATAGTAATCTGGCGAACCTCACCATACTGGAGTTCTTCAATCCGCGTGCAGGTGCTCGATACCAAAATTGTGATGATCAATAAATAAAGAAAATTCTTCATAACGACCAGCCTCCACAACAAAATTATTTATTAAGTCCTTTTTTAATGTATCAATTTAAAAATAAATTACAAAATCTTATTATGAGTGTAATACCACAACTCAGCCACTGCTTCTTGAAACTTCTATGACCTTTAAAAATAAATAGCCTGCAAAAAAAATAAGCAACCCTACGATAATTGCCAACACAAGAACTATTCCTATGAGAGTCAAAATATCCTCTGCAGCAGAAACCCTGCGCCTCCGTAATATTCCTATTATTATTGTATCATAAAAAATCTTTCCAGTGAAGATTATAAAAAGCAAAACACCAAGAACAATACGAGATAAATCTACTGTTGTCTCTACCGCATTCCTGACAGGCCATAGAAGCCAGAGAACGAAAGCCCATTTCAAGACTTCGAATGCTACCTTTGTCCACTTCGGCCACACTATTTTGTTTTTCATCTCATCTGTCATGTATGTCTTCAAACCTTTTTTCCAGCTGGTTCATATCGATCCAGAATGCATCCTTTATGTGTTTGATATTAACAGTATCATCCTTTTTTGTTACTCCTATAACATCGAATCTACACTGCATATCTTCTATTTCATATTTTTGAAGATAGAGCATTGCTGTCTTGCAAATCTGTAGCTGCTTTTTCCTATCGACCCACTCTTCTGGTTCACCAAATCCTTCGGTCTGTTTTGTTTTTACTTCTATAAAAACCAAAACATCTCCATCGATCGCTATAATATCTATTTCACCTCTACCTATTCTAAAATTTCTTTCGAGTATTGAATATCCCCTCTTAATTAAAAAGAGTGCGGCGAGCTCCTCTCCCTCTCTTCCTCTGCGCTGTTTATATGATCCTCTTTTTTTCACCTTTTCCATCCATCCATTTTAAAACTCCTTCTGTGTATCCTGCACGGTCCATGCCTCCTTATTGCCTCAACATGAGCTCTTGTTCCATATCCTTTGTGTCTTGCAAAACCATACTGTGGGAACACTCTATCATACTCTATCATTATTCTATCTCTCGTTACTTTTGCAACTATTGAGGCAGCTGCTATAGAAAAGCATTTTGTGTCTCCACCCTTAATCGGAGTCTGGGGATAAAATTTTTCAGGCAAACAGATGCCATCGATCAAAAGATGATCGGGACGGACGGATAGCCTTCCAACGGCCATGCGCATCGCCTTGAGGCTCGCTTGAAGGATATTTATTCTGTCGATCTCTCTCTCATCAACAATGCCTGTTGCAACCGAAAGGGCTCTTTTAATTATTATCGAATAGAGCTGTTCTCTGCGAAGTGCAGAAAGTCTCTTTGAATCATCTACTCCCTCTATATAAACATCATCAGGGAAAATCACTGCCGCTGCTACTACAGGGCCTGCCAGAGGTCCTCTTCCTGCCTCATCAACACCTGCAACATATTTGTTTCCACTGTTCCAGAGCTCTCTTTCATACGAAAGCATCTCAACAATTCTCTCCCTCTCTTTTGCAGAATCGATCGAACTTTTCATCTTTCTGCCCTGATTGTTCTTATTCCATATGGAGGAATATCAAGCGTCTGCGGAATATGAACTCCTCTCTCCTCATATGGACTGCTCATAAATAGATCGGATGGCTTAAATGTTTTCCATTCGATTGAGACTCTCTCCATCTTACCACCACAATTGAAAAGTCTTATAATCAAGCCCTCTCCATCTCTGCTTGGACGCAGAGATGTGACAATTACATTTCGGTTATTTAGAGTGAAAAGTGAGCCCTGTAGCTCTTTATCTGGATTGGCAATAACAGCTATTAAGGGTTGAGATCGTTCTATACCAAAACGTTCAGCATCTGACTGATTATACATAAGATGGGGCTTAATTGAATATCTGAAAGAAACCCTGCCTTCCTGAGCAGCACAGTAATTGGTCTCCCAGTAGTTGTTCATTACATATGAAAAGAGAGTCTGTGACAGCCCCAGTCTCTCTATCCAGCCGAACATTGTAGCATCTGTGGAAATATCGCCAACCTCAAAGAGAGGAGCATCAGGAGAGGCTAGAACAACTCCATATCTCTGATTAGATATATCTACCCACCGCTGGACACTGAAATAGTTTTTACAGCTTCCAGGAAGCTGATCATACTCCGGACGCATGACTGCCCAAGACAGATTCATTCTCATTACTCCTGCCTGTATGTTAAAAGGAAAGGCAAAATGAACACCTTCAGGTTTATAAATCCTCTCTTTATCTATGGTATTTACAATATCAACACGCTCCATTCCGTCAATTATATAAATTTCTCTTGTTAGATTTCTGCAACCTGGTGCATCCGAATGAATCGAAACAGATCCTATGAGGGGACCATTTTCATTTACCCTAATTGTTACCCTACCATTTGTTTCTTTCTTTTTGGGATCTCTTCCGTTAACATAATAGTATGCATTCAGACCTGGATGTCTGGTAAGATCAACAAGATTTTCATCTATTCTGATGTGATAAAACTCCCTGATGCAGCCTGTTTCCCCATCTATGGTTAGTGATATAATACCATTAGATAGCCTCTCTTTTTCGACTATTATATTATTCTTAAATTTATCCCTTGACTTTACCATATAGAAACGTTTGGCACCCAGAGGTGGAACATTCTCTGCAAGAAAAACCATACCACCCGATTTCATCTTCTGGCATAACACAACATCACCCTCCTCATCCCTGACTGCCGAATAACCCCTGCACTCACTTTCAGATAGGAATACAATATCCGTCCTTGTCCATGAGGTTGTGTTGTATACATCGACTGCTCTACCCTTCTTCTTTTGCTGTACTGCCCCATTTAACAATTCTGAAGATATTATTTGCCCCCTTGCTGCAAATGATTTTTTTATATTCCATATATCGATTGTCAGAGAATCATCTGGATCACTTATGCTGTTCCATGATCCCCACGTATGTTCACTAAAAAGAAGTATGTTGCGCCATCCATCTTCAAACTTCTTATAGGGAAAGTGCTCAGCATCTGCCATTGTCCACAGAACTTCTGCCTGTACAAGACGCTCAGCAGAATTGCGATTGATCTTCGTCTCATATGCAGAGGATGCGGCTCCATCCTCCCAGTAGCCTGTTAAATCGCCTGAAAAAGAAGGAATTTTATCTTTAAATTTATCTTCAAATTTACTGAATGCCTCTGATGTTGTAGAGATTACGATCCTAGGAGTAACATACTTTTCGTTCCATTTTCTTATCTTATCTGATATTGCTGGATCCAGCGGCCCATTATCAGAAACTATACAATAATGAAATATCACCATATCATAGGGATAGTGAGATTTTTGAAGATCTTTAACATAATCCAGAATCGCTTTTTCATTCAGCTTGTTTACCAATTTTTCTACACCAAGACCCGTATGAAACCATGAGTAACCTCTTCCTGCAAACCAGCAAAGAACCTTCTCCTCACCAGAAGGAGAAACCCAGTAAAACGGCCTGTCACTCCATGCAGACAAAATATTTCCAATGCGATGGCCTGTATTTGTACCGAGTGCAAGATACTTTATTCCGTTTCGTGCCATTGCAGGCACAAGACCCCAAGTGTATCCTGGAATATCGATTATCATTGCAGCCTTGAGAGGGATATCATACTCTTCCGACAACCTCCGACCAGCATCAAAAAGGTGAAACAACTCTTCAGGACGGCAGAGACCTGTCAGGGTGTTGGAAAACATCGCATCCAGACCTATGGATCCATTCCTCAATGCTTCGATAAGCTTCTCTCTTCTTGTTGGATCACAACGCTTCAGGTAGCCTTCCACAGCCCATACTGCTTCAACATTCCATTTGAAGCGTGAACCATTAGGATATTCCCTGGTCTTCTCTATCATCTCAAGTGCCTGATCTAAATTCTTCCAGTGTATTCTCTCTACTACCGGCTGTGTATGGGTATAACCTATGTCTACATGGGAATGGTGAAGCAGATAAAGAGTCATCTTCTTGACCGGCTCAATTGTGAAAATCTTCTTCTCTGAAACTCTATTTCCTGTCACAATCTCTACAGGAATATCTGTTTTTTCCTTAACTACTGGAACAGGAAGTTGTATGGTGTTGCATCCCAATCCAAGTCTGATTCTCTTTTTTATTCCCTGAGAGTAAACCTCTGCATCTGTCTCTTTGCCAAAATGGTATATATCGACACACACTGTCTGAAACTCTTTTCCCTGTTTCATGACTATTGCCGGCTCTTGATTTATGGTGATCCTTGATTCAAATCCAAACTCAAAAGTCATGTACCATGTACGACTGCCTGCCTGTTCTCCCTCAATGCGAATCGTAAGAGGTCTGTTCTCTGGATAATCTCCTGCAGGTAGAGACAAAAATGCATACCCCATAAGATCTCCATACTTATCCACCATAGTGGAACGGAATATAAGTTCTGACCCTCTCTTTCCCCTGATCTTCCAAACCCTTTTCATTGTGTCAACCGGATTTTTAAAAGAAAGCATGTATCTATCATTTACATAGAGATCATAAGAATGAGAATCGGTGTTGACATCGATGCCAAACATCCATACAAAAGTTGCAGTATCGCAGGTAAACCGTTCTGGAATGGGTGCTGTCTGCCACGAGATAACCCGCTCAGGCTCCCTGGAACGCACGAGCAAAGAGGTTGTCTGGTCGTGCTGAGGTGAGTGATAGACAAAAATAGTTCCAGAAATAGTTTTTTGATACCCTCTTATCCAGTTATCATCTGAGCCATCATATCCATAAAGGTAATTCACTAAAATCAAAAAAGCTGTGATGGTGATGCTGATAAGGAGTAATTTATTCAAACCAGAGTTATTGCTTTTGTACATGGATCTACCCTTCCTATTTTTGTAGAAATCACAAGTAAGCCAACACCTTATTTTTTAATCCAGTATAACATTAATATACATCAAATAGGGATATTATTTCTAAACTATCTTCAAAATTTTTTATCTTCTTATCACATAAGAACTCTATTCTCCTGCTTTCTCCAGGAAGCAAATCAAAGTAGTTGTCTGTAAAAAAGCCGCTGACTCCTTCTACATTAAGATACACATTTTTCGCAAGCCCCTTTGAACAAAGGATTATCGAATAACCTCCTTCCCTCTCAATGACTTTTCTGTCAATTTGCACACGAGTTAGTTCCAGATTCTTTGGAGGCTGAAAATATAGATTGTTCTCTGCAATAATTTTATTTCCATCAAGAATGGATGAGTTAAAAACAAGTTGCCTTTCATTATTCTTTTTTATTAAATCTTTCTTTTTTATCTCGAAATAGATATTACTACTGTTTTCTGGAACATTAACTCCTATCCTCTTTCTCCATAAATCTTTTCCAGAGAATGTTGTGAGACGCATGTTGAGAAAACCTCTGAAGGGTTTTAACCTGTCGGAGATTATAAAGACTTTGACAAACCCATTTTCAACAACCGGAGATACCAGAATATCCTGATAAGCCCTCTTGACTGTGTAGTGAAGTGCTTTCCATCTTCCATAATAATCTATGCTCGACCAGGAGACAACAGGCCAGCAATCATTGAGCTGCCAGTATAGAGTCCCCATACAGTATGGCTTCGCTCTCCTGTGAGCCTCAATTGCCATGCGGATTCCCCTTGCCTGAAGCAACTGACTTACATATATATAACCCTTAAAACTCTCGGGAACTCTGTAATCACGTCTCATATAGGTATCTATAAGTTCATAACCAAATGGATGCTTCTGGTGACTTCTCATGACTTCTGAACCAAGATACAAATCTTCTTGACTTGCGAATTGTTTTAATGTTTCAAGATTTGGTATTGACTGAAAGCCATATTCGGACATAAACCTTCCAACTTTTTTCTCATAATTAGAAAATGGCTCTCTTCCCCACCACACTCCCCAGTAATGGCAATCACCACTGGTAAGGCTTTCTTTGTGTCCCCATCCAATCTTCGGCGATGAAGGCAGATAGTATCTTCCATTATCATATTCCTTTACTATCGATGGCAGGAGTTGATGAAAAAGCTTGATGTAATCATTCCACACCTTTATTGAATCTTCTCTCGTATAACCGAGCCGTTTCTGCCATCCCCAGTTTTTCCATCCCTCATCCACTTCATTATTGCCGCACCACAAGGCAATAGATGGATGGTTTCTCAGCCGCTTTATATTCTGTATTGCTTCCTGTCTTACATTTTCAATAAACAGAGAATCACCAGGATACATTGTACATGCAAACATAAAATCCTGCCATACTAATATTCCATTCTCATCACAGAGGTCATAGAAGTAATCATCTTCATATATACCACCTCCCCAGACCCTCAACATGTTCATGTTTGCATTGGCAACCGACTCTATCAGTCTCCTATATCTTGACCTTGTGACACTCGGAAGAAAACTATCCTGTGGTATATAGTTAGCCCCCTTGATAAATAGAGGTATACCATTCAATCTTATCATAAATGTAGTGCCAATCCGATCTTCCTTTTCGACAACCTCTATATTGCGTATTCCAATTCTTCTTGAAATTTCATCAACTGTACTGCCATCGATTCTTATCTCTCCGGTAATATTATACAAATATGGAGTGCCGAGTCCGTTGCACCACCACAATTCTGGATTCTTGATTTCAAAATTCATTCGAATAAGATTGATTCCAGGATTCAATACAACAAGCGAATCTGAATATACATTACTGTGATCTTTATTGATTATTAAAATGTGTGCTTCAAATGTATCTGCAGATGTTATCTTAAACAGTGCACTTAAATCTGCTCTATCCTTTCTGATTCGATCCTGGTATATCTGGAAATCGTCCAATACCGCACAACTCCATGCCCTGAGTACTACTGGCCTCCAGATTCCCATTGTGACAAACCTCGGTCCCCAGTCCCATCCATATTGATAGGGCGCCTTTCTTGTGAATGCCCTCCTGTCAGGAAGTCGATAATTGAGACGTGATGCCTTAATCGAATCCTCTTTAACCGGAGAGGAAAATATCACCTTAAGAATATTTTCCCCTTTCTTTAAAAGCGCTTTACAATCAACACTCCATTCACGAAACATGTTATCAGAAGTGATAATGAGTGAATCGTTTAGATAAACCTCTGCATATGTATCAAGACCCTTGAAATAGAGCCGCACATTATCCATTGAAAGAAGCCTTCTGGGGATGGTAAAACTCTTCTGGTAGATCCAATCTTTTGTTTCAATCCATTGAACCGTCTCCTCGTTCGTTGCCAGGAAGGGATCCTCGATGAGTCCATTTATAGATAGATCTGTATGAATGCAACTAGGTACAACAGCCCTATACCAGTTGCTGCAGCCTTTCTGACAGAACATCCATCCGTCGTTTAGCTGGATAGAAACCTTTCTTGAAGAGCATCTATTCGAACTACACGACAGCTCGACCATTATCAAAACAATAGATATAATAAATATTATCAATATATTTTTATACCGGTCAATCTTCACGGATTATGGATTCCTGTTCATAAACTTTTTAAAATAATCTCTCTTAACCCGACTTACATGTACTGCTGCATGTAGAACAACTTCCACTGCAGCTCGAACCCCTTCCTGCATTTGGATTCGAAACATTTCCGCCCACATAGAATGCACCAAAAGACTCCTGAAGTTTCTTACTCCCACACTTCGGACAGTCAATTTTATCCTTCTTTGATATAGATGTAAACACTTCGAAATGATGTTTGCATTCACTGCATGTAAATTCATATGTCGGCATATCAAACTACTCCTCTATTTCCAGAAATCATAACAAACAATTTCATTCAATTGTTTCCTCGGTCTTGCAGGTGGCTGTTCTGCAGGATAGCCAATAGTCAACAGTTCTACAACCCTTATCCTGTCTGGGATCCTTAAAATTTCTTTTACTCGATCTTCATAGAAAGCACCTATCCAGCATGTGCCCAAACCCATGGCCCATGCCGCAAGAGTCATATGGTCAATTGCTATGGCTACATCTATAAGAAATGCTGGATGGCCGCATGTCATTATCTTATCCGATTCTGTTGCACAGCAGGCAACAACAACAGGAGCTTCTGCCACAAAACTCTGATTACGCGCTGCCTCTGCCAATTTTTTTCGGATCTGTTGATCAGTAACAACAACAAACTTCCACTCCTGTCTGTTATTAGCAGATGGAGCTAAACGTGCGGCATCAAGCACACGGATCAATTTATCTTCTTCAACAGCGCTATCACTATATCTTCTTATAGATCTGCGTGACGTGATGGCCTCAAAAACATCCATTACTGCCTCCTGCATGATTTAGAGTTCGAAAGCATGATAATCAAAATCGAGCTGTCCGAGATTTCTCCTGCTCTTAAGCTGCTGCTGTGTTACTTTGGCATCATAAAACTTTGTATCGATCAGCCAAGCTCCTCTCATGTCTGCTCCTGTTAAATCGGCCCCTGAAAGGTCAGAATAGATCAACTCGGCATCCCTTAAATCGGCATGTACAAAAACACCGCCCCTGAGATCTGCATGGGGCAGGATTACCCAGTTCAGGTTGGCAAATGTCAAATCTACATTCCTCAGACTTACACCCCTGCGTACTCTCTTTCCATCAATTGTAGCCCAAGGGCCTCTTAAATTCTGATGCGAAAGATCTATCCCTCTCATATCAAGCTCACCCGCACACTCAGGTATGCTCTTCTTCTGTTTTACCTTCTCAACGAGTATATCTATGGGCCTTCCTTCATTAAGTGCAATAACAATTCTGTTGATCAGATCATAATCCCATCTTGATATCAGCCATCTTCTTTGCTCTTCAGTATATAATGCCATGACTCTTCTTCTCCTCAAACATTCACTGCTACAGGACATATTGTAGTATAAGCACAATACTTACATGAATGATAATCGGGTTTTGGTGTATAGTTTCTTTCTCTAATACCCTGAGCAGCCGTTAAAATATCCTCTTTAACCTCCTCAAATTTCTCATCGCTACTCTCAGTGCGGCCAACCAGTCCCGACTCCAAAAATCTCAATTCCAGAACATCGGGCCTGCGATTGTATCTTGCATCATAAGCCATTGCATATATGATTAGCTGAATACTCTTGTTTGCATTCCTGTCTGCTATTGCCTGGTCATAGACTTCGGAGGTCTTGAAATCTGCAATCACTATTTTACCATCTCTCTCTTCGATCAAATCCCACCTTCCTGAAACCCTGTTTTTTTCTATCATAAAACTGAATTTCTCTTCAACCATTTTCGGCCTGCTGCTGGAGGTCTCCTCCCTTTGAAAAAATCTTTTTATAACCTCCTTGCCAGACTCAAAACGCCTCTCCTCATGCTCCCTTGATAGAAATCCTATATTCCTCCATGCATTATTATAAGCAGTATAAAGATCATCTAGTGTTACATTAAAATTATTTATCTTATGTTTATAATAGACTTCCACAGCAGAATGAACGGCCTTTCCATAAACTATTGTATGGTGAAAAAATGGGAGTCTTAATATATGAGCATACTTGTATTTTAAAGGACATATCAAGTAGTCGTCTATCTGGTAGTATGAAAGATTCAATACTGCATCCTTAGGAATGGGTCTCATGACTCGCTTCTCTTCCTGCACATAATGAGAAAATCTGTGTATCTTATCACCTGCACTGGCTATTATGGATACCTCATCAACCCCTGGACGATCAAGTGCTTCCAGTACAAATGGGCTTACCTTTCTTTTTCGCACTCCACCATAGTCACGACCACTGGTAAAATAGAGTCTCTCTTTTGCCCTGGTCATTCCTACATAGAAGAGACGCCGTTCCTCCTGCATATGAATATCACCACTCGGAACAATCTCTTTAATTAGCTGCTGAGGTAGTTCAATTGGATCACTTCTGTTCATCGTAGGGAATCTGTTGTGAACAAGACCGACCATAAACACAACAGGCCACTCAAGTCCCTTTGCCTTATGAACTGTCATTATGTTTACGGCATCAATATCGCTATCCGCCTCCGCTGCTCCAGGATCGTCTCCTGCTTCAATAACTGTTTCAAGATGGCTGGCAAAATGAACAATTCTATCTTCTTTTGCAACCTGTGCAAAAGACCATATAACATCAAAGAAGCGAGCTATATTCTGTATCTTTATGCTGTTTTCGATAGTCTCTACCTGAGTAAGCTTTTTCAAATAGTTAGTCCGTGTTAAGAATTGATATACAACTACTCCTGTAATATTATCACGGGACAATTCCAGATATTCATTAATATCTTTGACTATCTTTGGTATCGTTGAAAGGGTATCTTCTGTCAGCCCTTCCGGACCATTACCATCTAAAATTTCCTTAAATATTGAAAACAGAGACCTGTTTTGTTTGCGTGCAATATCGAGACATCGGTTCAAATCTTCCATCGATTTAAGCTCATAGACATCCGAACAACAGAGATGATAGAGATTTATTGTGTCGTGCGGATTTGTTATTACATTAATAAACGAGATGATCATCTTTATCTCAGGACGCGAATACAAACCCCTTGTTCCAGAGAACCGCCATGGTATTCTCTTCATGTTCAAAGCACGAATAAAGGGATCTGCTGCACTATTGGTTCTTACAAGAACAGCTATATCGCTGTATGAGTATCCTTTGTTTTCTTTGAGATCAGAAATTGTTTCTGCAACATGTTCTGATTCTGTTATCAATGTGTCGCAATGAAAATGTTCCACCGGGGGACCTTCAACAATCTGGGCATGAAGCTGTTTATTTATATTATTCTTTACCTCCAGTCTTTCAGGATTATTATTTTTTATTAACCTGTAGGCAGCATCCAAGATTATCTGTGTGGAACGAAAATTCTCTGTAAGAACAATCTGTTTTGCATCTGGATAGATCTCCATAAAAGTCAGAATATTTGATATGGCAGCACCACGAAATTTATATATCGATTGATCATCATCGCCCACAACGGTGATATTGGGTTTTTCTCCTCCAAGAAGTTGAAGTAGCTGAAATTGGGCATAATTTGTGTCCTGAAACTCATCAACAAGAATAAACCTGTAGCGCTGCCGTATTCTATTCAGAATCGATGGATGTTTACGAAAAAGTTTTAAAACCAGATTTACCTGATCTCCAAAATCTACCTTACTCTCCTCTGCCATGAGTTTTTGATATAGAACATACGTCTGTGCTATTTCCATCTGTTTTTCTGCTTCGTCTCTCAGTTGTTTGTCTTCAGATCTCTCATCACTTGTTTTCAGAACAGTTCTTGCATATTCCATATAGTCTTCTGGACTTATGTCCTCATCTTTTGCTCTTGAAATTACTGTCAAAATGGCCCTGATAAATTTCGTAGGATCAGAAAGAGGTCTGTAGTGGTTAAGCGGAAATTCAAAAAGATGTTCTCTGAAAAATATAAATTGCTCCGTTTCTGACAGGACCTGAAAATCGGGATTCAATCCCAGCTCAAGAGCAAACTCTCTAAGGATACGATCTCCAAAAGCATGAAACGTTGAAATCGGGATATTGGCAAACCCATACGGAAGAAATATGTCCACTCTTTCAGACATCTCTTCAGCAGCCCTTTCAGTAAATGTTAGTCCTAAAATCTCCTCAGGTTTTGCCATCTTGGATTCTATAAGATAGGCAATGCGTCTTGTTAAAACCAGTGTCTTACCGGTTCCGGCTCCTGCAACTATTAAAAGAGGCCCCTCCCCATATCTGATCGCTTCCTGCTGCTGATCTGTAAGAGTTATCTCTTCCATTAAGAAATCCTTGTCGTTAAATCAAAAGCGATCCATTACGAATCGCCCTCAAGTGATGAAACAGAACAATATATTCCTGTTAATGACTATTTTCTGCCATCTGTAAATAAATATGTAGCAACAACAGCCGCAAAACCTGCCACAAAAAAAGTCATTACCCTTGAAGTTAACTTTGCCTCTAGTCCTGTACTGATCCATATGATTGTAAATGTTATGCCTATTATAATGGTAACCAGAACAGCCCTTCCATGATATCTTTTCCAGAACAGCGAAAGCAGTATTACAATGGAAAAAGTTCCGCCAATTCCAGCCCATACATAACCGACAAGTGTATAGATCATCTTCGAGGGTGAAACGTATGCTACAACAAGTGCAATCACGGCTAAAAGAGCAGTCACTATTCTCGAACGATTCAGTTTGCTAATCTTCTCTGACCCGTGCGACTTCAATAAATTCTCAGATAGTTCTGTTGACGAAAGAATGAGGAGTGAATCGGCAGTAGAAATCATTGCTGCGATTGCACCCGTTATTAGCACTGCAGCAATTGGTGTTGGGAATATTTCAAGCATTACTCGAGGCATCACATATTCCTGATCCGCTAAACTATCAGGACCAAACAATGCAATGCCAATCCATCCAATTGAAAGAGCTCCAATATATGCTATGACAGTCCAGGCTATTCCAATGTTTCGAGCCTTTACAGCCTGTTCTTTATTCTTTATTGCCATGAAACGCATGCTTAGTTGAGGCTGACCACCAAGATACCCAAAAAACCATGATATGCCTCCCATCAGCAGGGCTCCTGCAGCAAAACCAGACACTCCTCCTGTAATAGAACTGTGACCTGTACCTGCCTTTGCAAGTGCTTCAGGAATTGATGTGGCAAAGAGTTCTGGACTGCTGGCTATTGTTATTATTCCTACCAGAGGACCAATAACAAGAGCAACAATCATCACGATAGCCTGGATCACATCTGTATATACAACACTTCGAAATCCACCATATACTGTGTATGGAATAATTATGGCTGCCGTGATCAATATTCCTATTCTCGGATCTATATTAAACATGGTATGAAGAGTCTTTCCTCCACCCAGAAACTGTGCCCCAACATAAAAGAAGAAGAAAAATACCAGTGTCATGCTGCCGACACTTCTTATCCATCCTGCCATGGATCTGTGTTTAGAGGCGATATACTCTGTAAATGAGTTCACCCTGTAATTCTCTGCTTCATCGCGCAGACGCCATGCAATGCCTATCCATGCAGTAATGATTCCTGCAACACACCCGACAGCCGTCCATATTCCTGTTAAACCTGTTGCATAGGCAAAGCCTGGAAGACCCAGCAGTGCCCACGAGGATTCACCAGTTGCCCTCTCCGAAAGAGCTGCTGCCCATCCTGGGAGGTTTCTTCCTGCAATAGCATAATCAGAAGAGGTCTTTACTTTACTACCCTGATATATACCCCATAAAATAAGCAGTATAAGATATGAAATCATTACAATTAATATCTGAAACTGCTGCTGTTCCATAGTTTATCTCTCCAACTCTTCAATTCATGCTATCGATATTTTTTCAAACTCCTGAAGGATTCGATTACAAGAACTATAGCAACTACAAAGAGTAAAATTGCTATTATTAACAGGAAAAAAGTTCCAGTAAGACTGAATGTCTCTGGCACCTGCCCATGTAATAAGAATCTAGTAATGAGTAAGATCTTTTTGTAGATTAAGATGGATAATGCAGAAAGTGTAACCGCAAACATGAAGAACATCGGGTACCTTAGAAAACCGTTCTTCTCTTTTTTCCTTGCAATCCACACGCTTCCTGCAAGCAAAGCCAGTGCAGCCAGCAATTGATTGGCAGATCCAAAGATTGGCCATATGGCCTGATAGCTGCCAGACAGTGCAAGAATGCCGGCCGGCAGTATAGTTAAAGATGTAGCAACAGATCTATTTGTCAAGAAAGACCCTAATTTGCTCGGATTTGGTGATCTGAAAAATTCCTGAAATGCAAAACGTCCCAATCTGGTGGCAGTGTCCAGAGAGGTGAGTGCAAAGGCAGATACGGCCATTGCCGCAAAGGTTATACCCACATTTTCTGGTATTCCCAATTTTACTACAAATCCTCCTATTCCATTTGCAAACAGTGCTATTGGATTTGCTTTTCCTGTCTCAGGAAAAAAGAACCCGTACCTCGATGGTAAAAGAACAACTGCTGTAATGAGAGCAATTATTGCAAGCACACCCTCAATCAGCATTCCACCATAACCTATGGGACGGGCGTCACTCTCACGGTTTAACTGTTTTGCTGTTGTACCAGATGCAACTAAGGAGTGGAAACCAGAAATAGCGCCACAGGCCACTGTTACAAAAAGAATCGGAAACATAGATCCTAATTTTGGATCAATGAACCTTGTAAATGCAGGAAATTCTATCGATGGGTTCTTAACTATTATACCGATAAATCCTATAATGAGCACAAAATAGAGAAGAAAAGAGTTCAGATAATCTCTGGGTTGAAGGAGTATCCAGACGGGTGTAACAGAAGCAATAAAAATATATATCAATATTATTCCTGTCCAGGTCTGATGGGCAGCAATCTCTCCGCCTGGAAGGATGATTGGAAGCTTCGTACCTAACCAGATGCAAAAAAACAGAAGTACAACTCCAACTACAGTTGTAATGCCTAGATGTGTCTTCATTCTATAAATCGAAACCCCAAAAAGCAGAGCCAGAAGTATGAAGAGAGAGGATGAGGTGCCAACCTCAGGATTTGTTACAAATGTCTTAGCGACCAGCATCGTGAAAGCAGAAATAACGAGTATTAATGTAAACCATGAAAATATCAGGAACAGACGCTTCCCCTGAACACCAATCTGCTTCTCAATCACCTTCCCTATAGACTGTCCGCCGTGACGGATCGATGCAATCAACGAAGTAAAATCGTGCACGGCTCCAGCAAATATGCTACCCAGTACTATCCACAAAAATACAGGCAACCATCCAAAAACTGCTGCAGTGATCGGGCCAATTATTGGTGCTGCACCCGCAATCGAAGCAAAATGATGACCGAGAAGAATCTGCCATCTGGCAGGAACATAATCTATGCCGTCGTTTATGACATGAGCAGGGGTCTGGTTTTCATTGCTAATACCCAACTTATTTGCAATGTATCTGCCATAAAAAATATACCCACATATCAAAAAAGCTGCGCCTATTATGATAAGAATCGATGCGGACATCTCTACACCCCCGCTAAAATTTTACCTGCGGAGCCTTTTGAGCCTCACCCTCTGCCTCGAAATAGCCTTTTTTCTCAAATCCAAAAATCCCCGCAAATATTATCTGAGGGAATCTCCGTATTGTACTGTTGTATTTTCGAACAGCCTCGTTAAATCTCCTTCGTTCAACTGCGATTCTATTTTCTGTACCTGCCAGTTCGTCTTGAAGTCTAATAAAGTTCTGATTGGCCTTCAGTTCCGGATAGTTTTCCCGCAGTACAAGCAGACGCTGTAGAGCTCCCGCAAGTCCTGCCTGAGCCTCCTGGAATCGAGCTAGATTTTCAGGTGTTAAATCCTCTGCCTTTAAATTTATTACTCCACCGACCCTTGCACGAGCCTCTGTTACTGCCTGGAAAGTCTCTCTCTCATGAGAAGCATATCCCTTTACGGTCTCAACAAGATTTGGAATTAGATCATACCGTCTCTGGTAAACATTCTGGACCTGGGACCACTTCTCTTTTACTCCTTCATCAAGTTTTACAAAAGTATTGTACATGTTCTTAACAGAGGCATATATTACAATAACAAGTACAACAAATACTATCAGACAGATGAGTCCTATTTTATTTCCCTTACTCATTTTTACCTCCTATTATTTTGATTTACCTGTTCTCATCCTATCGACCATTTCACTCAACCTCTCGATCTCAGAAATATATGCTGAGACCTTTTTGGTCAGTTCTCCCTTTCCCAGTGTTGTAGAATGCTCTCTTACAGATATGAGAAGCGAAAAAAGAGTCTCGTTGAGTTTAAACTCCCTGCATGTCTCAAGGAGAACATCTCTCTTTGTTTCTGGAATCTCTACTTCTTTTATATAAAGAAGAGCCCTAAATATTGATATAAATGACACAAGCGATTGTGATATAAGACTCTTGAGTCTCTTTTGCCTCCCCATGGTCTTAATATAACCCTGTCTGAGCTTTAGTAAATTTGCCTTCATCTCTCTCTCACACTGGAGTCTGAGATCCTCCACTCGAATCTTAATGTCTTTTAATATATCTTTGCCTCTTATCAATCGATAAGATATTTTCATATTTAAAAATTCTATTGGGAAACTATCCAGTGAACCATTTATATAATCTTCTGTAAAGAAAAGAGGTAGAGTGATATTTCTTTTCTCCCATCTCTTTAAAAACTTTTGAACCTTATCAATCTTTTTCATTCCCGCTCTATCCAAAACTACCATAAAATTAATATCTGAAACTCCTGGTGTAAATTCATTTGTTGCTGCACTACCATAAAGAATTATTGATACCAAATTCTTTCCAAATATCTGTTCTATCTCTTTTTCAAAATTCTTCAAAGCCTCTTCAATGTATTCTGTTTTTGAAGCCATCTTTTTCCCTCCGCTCCATTATCAATTCTTATCTTAAAAACTACCCGATGCTCCACCTCCACCGCTCATTCCCCCACCAAATCCACCGAATCCTCCTCCTCCAAACCCTCCACCACTAAAACCTCCCCATCCACCACCTCTTCCACCTCCACCAAGAAAAGAACCTAAAAATATCCACGGCAATATGCGACCCCTTGTTATAATCGTAAGAAAAATTAAAATTATTATAAACAGCACTCCTCCGCCTCCCCTTGCCCTTCTAGAAGTGGTTGTTGCTGTCGGCTGCGGAACACCCGATATTACTACACCCATATCTTTTGCAATGAATCCTGCCGCAGCAACCACACCCTGATAAAACCCCTTTCCATACCTCCCCTCCCTGAAATTCGGTATCAGATATTGATCCCTTATCTGTCCGCAAAGACCATCTGTCAAAACATGTTCCAATCCATATCCCACCTCTATTCTCACTCTTCTCTCCTTGAGAGCAACAAGAAACAGAACACCGTTGTCTTTGTCCTTCTCACCTATTCCCCACTCTTCAAATAACCGAACACTATAATCCTCTAAGGATGCTCCACCCATATCATTAACCGTAACAACTGCAATCTCTGCACCGGTCTTCTTTTTTACTTCTATACAGACAAGTACAATCTTCTCTTCATAATAAGATGGTATTATATTGGCAAAGTCATTTACCCATCCTCTATACTGCGGAAGCCGGGTATCGGCTAAAATGGTACTAAATATGATACTCTGAAAAAATAACACTACTATTATAAACTTTCTCATCTTTTTTCTTCCCAATCTTAACTTCTATTTTTTTACATGAGAGCTCTCATCCAAAATCTTCTTCATCTCTCCGGACTTTACAAAATCACAGAAATCATCAATATTCTTTAATATTCTGTCAGATAATATTCTCACAACCCAGTTTTGAGACATAGGGGTTATTGTAAACACAAAACCTTTACTGTGATATGCCTCCCACATCTCTATCGCACTCCCCATACTTGCTTCTGGAAGATATACGATGAGTGCATGGGAATTTCTGACCTTATCGATGTGTTCAAAAAATACCTCTCTAGCCTTCTCTGTTTCATATAGTGGTGAATCAGGATGACGCTGGACAGGACAGAAGAGATCACTATCAGGAAGATATTCCCTGATTATACTCTTAATCTTATCTCTATAATCCTGATCATAAACTTCAATACCAACCTTAGAACCTTGAATTATTCCTGCAATAAAGAATCTATATCTAATTGACATAGATACCCTATTCTCCTTTATGATCTTCTACATTATTGGATTGCCCTCTCGAGTCTTTCCTATATCACGATATCCAAGTGGACGCTGGGCCTCTCTCTTTATCTCTCTCTGGTGCAAATTGGGCATGATGCGCTTGTACTGGATCTTTGCTATTCCAAAATTCATCAAAAGTCCAACAGGTTTCTTCAGCATATCGAGAATTCGAAGAATCTGCTGAACCTCAACATCCATGAGTCTATCTGCTGAACGCAACATCATGACAACACTATCATCGATTAAAAAATCGAGCTCGACTGTACCGACGACTATATCCTTATACTCTATTTGCAGTGTCTTCCTCACCTCAAATTTAAAGTCTTTTGTCGCCAGTTCAAATTCGAGAGCTTTCCTGTAAAACTCAACCGGATATCCAGGCCCCATTGTCTTGTGCACCTCAAGACATACACCAATAATTTTGTACAATCTCTCGTTCATCTCTTTTAATGATACCATCTAAATTTCTCCTACTCGTTTTAACCTATTATAAATTAATCTCATTCCCTCAAGAACTAAGAATGGTTCTACTCTTTCTATATTTTCTATCTTATCAACAATCAGGTGAGCAACGCCACCAGTTGCGATGACTCTAAATTTTTTCCAATTCATCTCTTCTGCGATCTTTCTAATCATACCATCGACGAGTGAAACGGTTCCCCACATTATTCCTGATTTAATACTCATCTCAGTTGTCTTGCCTACAACAGAATCTGGGAACTTGAGCTCAACACCCGGAAGTTTTGCTGCAATCCTGTGAAGCTCCTGAGATGCTGCCTTTAATCCTAATGCAATTGCTCCTCCTAAATAATCGCCTACTTCTGAAATAACATCAAATGTTATTGCAGTGCCAAAATCGACAATGATCAATGGCCCTCCATATAGTTTGTATCCTGCAACTGCATTACAAATGCGGTCTGCTCCTATGGTTCGTGGCGAATCGTAAAGAATCTTTAAACCAGTATCCAAATCTGCATCAACCACAATGGGCTTTAACCCGAGATGCTCATTCGACACCTTGGTAAATATATCACTCAGTAGAGGAACCACTGAAGATATTACAACGCCTTCGATCGCACTTGTTGAATACTTCTGCCTCAGGCACCACATCTCAAGAAACAGCCACCATTCATCTGGTGTGCGATGCTGTCTGCTTGAGAGGCGACAGTGGGATATTAGTCTTCCATCCTCAAACAATCCAAAGACAGTCTCTGTGTTTCCTGCATCTATAACAAGAAGCATTTATACTCCTTCAATTTCACTTTTTCTCAAGCTCCCTCAGGGCAGTTTTCTCTGTTTTGTAAAGATCGATCACATTATCGATTCTGGCTATCTTCATAAGAGAAGTTATACGCGAATTTATTTCACAAAATACGAGCTCTTTATCATAGCGTTCGGCCTGCCTGATTCCAAACAACAGAGCACCTAGTCCAGTACTGTCCATATAATCGACATTTTTAAAATTTATTACTATTGATTCACAATCGCTCATTAACCACCTTAAAATTTCCGTCTTCATTGCCGGTGCCTCGTGAGATGTCAACTTCTCTTCCCTCATCCTGATTATCAGTATTCCTCCCTCCTTCTCTTCATCATACTTTATCTTCTCTTCCATCTCTAAATCATTCCTCTCTCTTTAAAACTAAAATATCTGCTGTCACCAATTATTATATGATCAAGAACAGGGATTCCTATTATTTTACTTGCCTTAACCATCTGGACAGTTACCATTCTGTCATCCTCTGATGGCTCAATCTCTCCAGAAGGATGATTATGAACAAGAATTATTCCTGCGGCAAGATTATCAACGGCTGCCTTGAATACCTCCCTTGGGTGTACTATGCTCGAGTTTAGCGTGCCCTGTGAAATAGTAACATCTCTGATGAGTTTATTACCGCTATCGAGAAGAACCGTTAAAAATATTTCATTTTTCAAATCTCTCAATCTTGCGCTGTATAGACGTACAACAGCCTCGGGTGAATCTATCTTAACTCTCTTTTTCTTTGGGCCTGTCTCGATGCGTCTGCCTAGTTCAAATGATGCCATGATCCTTGCACTCGATGCATTGCCAATGCCTTTCAGTCTCGACAGCTCCTGCACCGTTAGAGAAGCAAGCTCCGACAGTGATTCATACTCCACTAACAGTTTTTTTGCCAGATCAAGAGCTGTAATGTTTTTTGTACCCGATCCAATAAGAATTGCTAAAAGCTCAGCATCGCTCAGCCTATCAGTGCCAAACCTGATTAACTTTTCCCTGGGCCTTTCCTCCTCAGGCCACTCCTTTATCTTCGTATGATAAAAAGAATTTTCCCTTATCTTCTCTACCATTATCCTCTAATTGAATCTCTTGCTAATATCATACCCCCCATCCTTCCTCTCGCTCTCTGTGTGCCACCGCATTCTGAATATCGACTTCATCTCCTCAAGCATTGCATAAGGAATCTTGTATTTACCAATATCAATTGTGCCGTTTCTCCCGCCGTGGCAGTCTGAACCACCTGCAACAAGTATTCCATACTCCCTTGCAATCTTCTGAAGGTGTTGCGTACGGGAATCATCCAGCTTTGGATGAACAATCTCTATTCCGTCTAATCCCGATTTTACCAGGTTATATATAAACTCATTGGATATTCCATAGCCTGGATGTGCAAGTAATGATATTCCTCTCGCCTCAGATATCAATACTATTGCCTCCTGTGGTGTGATCTTATACTTCTCTTCATAAGCCTTTGAACCATATCCTATATATCTGTAAAATGCCTCCTGAAAGGTCTCGACATATCCCTTCTCCATCAGCACTTCTGCCAGATGCGGACGTCCAATGTTTCCTGTTGTTGCTCTCTTCTCAACTTCCTCAATTGTCATCCTGACACCCAGTTTATTGAGATTCTGTACCATCTTAACTGCTCGACGATACCTCTCCTTTCGAAAACATTCAAGATAGTGCTGAAGACGAGAGTTTTCAGGATCAAAATAGTATCCCAAGATATGGATGTCTCTGTCCTCATACTTACTGCTCAGCTCAACACCAGGAACGATCTCAATTCCAAATCTCTTGCCAGCCTCAAATGCCTCCGGAATCCCATCTATTGTGTCGTGATCAGTTATCCCGATTGCCTTTAAGTCGACCTTGCTTGCATATTCCACAGCCTGAGCCGGGGTCAAAAGTCCGTCTGAGAAATTTGTATGAATATGTAGATCTACCCATGCTTCATTTGCCATCGAAAATTATCCTTGACTTTTTGCTTTACAATTTCGTATCATAGATATTGAATTGACAATAAACAGGTGCAAAAGATGAATAATAAACAAAAAACTTTTTTACTGCTTTTTCTACTCATTACGATCTTCTACTGTACTAAAAATGATAAACTGCCCCATGACCAAGAACATCTCATTAATGCATATATAAAACTATCTCAACTTCATGCAAGACACCCCTCTGATTCATCTGTTGTATCCGATTCTTCCTCACTAATTCTCTCAAAATACAATTTAACAAAGGAAGAATTTAAACGCGCCATAGATTTCTATAATCAAAAACCTGAACGCTGGGAGAAATTTTATCAAGAAGTCTCCAGACGGCTACAGAGTAAAAAATATAAAAATTTCAATAAAAAAACAAAGAAATAATTTAACAAATTCTCGGGAGCTGCTCGCCGCTCAACAAATCCAAAATCCTGTGGCTTCCAATCTGAGTTTTTAAAATCACCCTCCCTCTGTTTTTACTTGTTACTCTTCCAATAATACTACTGTTTTCTCCATATGGAGACATTCTCATTGCCTCTACAACCCTCTCACAATCCTCCTCTCCTATACATCCCACAAGTACCCCCTCATTTGCAACATATAGTGGATCATATCCAAGCAGCTCACACCCAACCCTGACCGGCTCACTGATCGGTATCTTCTCCTCTTCGATTTCTATGCCTACACCTGACTGGCAGGCTATCTCATTCAAAACAGTTGCAATACCTCCTCTGGTGCCATCTCTTAAAGCATGTACCTCATTTGTAACTTCGAGCATTGCCTGGACTAAATGGTTCAATGGAGCAACATCCGATTCTATCTGTGTCTTAAATCCAAAATTCTCTCGAGCACTTACCACAGACATTCCATGAACTCCAATATATCCGCTCACTACAATACAATCTCCTTCTTTTGCGCCAGAACCGGATATCTTCACACCAGATGAAATCAAACCGATTCCAGAAGTATTTATAAACACACCATCTGCATTTCCTCTCTCTACGACCTTTGTATCTCCAGTCACTATCTGAACTCCTGCTTCATTTGCCGTGTTTCTGATCGACTCTACAATCCTCTCCATATCCTCAAATAAAAATCCTTCTTCTATAATAAGTCCTAAGCTCAAATAAAGAGGTCTAGCCCCTACCATTGAAAGATCATTCACTGTACCACAAACAGCCAGCCTTCCAATATCTCCACCAGGGAAGAAGATCGGATTCACAGTATATGAGTCGGTGGTAAATGCAATTTCAGAAGAACCAATGCTCAGCACTGCACTGTCGTCTAACGGAGCCAATAAGGGATTCTCCAGTACAGGGAGAAAAGTATTCTCTATCAATTCCTTGGAAATACGTCCACCACCACCATGAGCAAGACGTATTTTCTTTATACTCTTGATTCTGCCTATCTCCTCTGATACTTATAATATGCTGCACATGTCCCTTCACTCGAAACCATACAAGGCCCTATAGGATTTTCAGGAGTGCAGCTCTTTCCAAAATGGACGCAGTCAAAAGGTTTTGCCATGCCCTGAAGTATCTTACCGCAGATGCACCCTTTCTGTTCTCTGAGAGGTTCGATGTCTACTGGTATCTGTTCCACTGCATCCATATCCGAAAACTCATCCCTCAATTTCAGCCCACTGTCAGGGATCATCCCTATTCCCCTCCAATCAGAATCACAGGGCTCCAGCACACTCATCATGATCTCATATGCAGCCCTGTTTCCCTCAGGCTTTACAACCCGTTTGTATTGGATCTCGACCTTCGCCTCTTCATTGACAATCTGATTGACAAGCATGAGGATCGACTGTAGAATGTCTGAAGGTTCAAATCCCGAAACAACACAACCTATTCCATACTTCTCCGCAAGAAACCTATATGGCTCAGATCCAATTACTGCACTTACATGGCCAGGACATATATATCCATCGATATTCACCTCTCCTCTGCTCAATGTTTCCATTGCTGGGGGGATAAGTTTGTGGGCACAAACAATATAGTAATTAGATAAATTCTTTTCCCTTGCTTCTAAAACAGAGGCCGCTATAGTTGGGGCTGTGGTTTCAAATCCGACTCCAATAAAAATAATCTTTTTATCAGGATTTCTTGAAGCAATAGAGAGTGCCTCCATCGTCGATGTGACAACCCTTACATCCCTTCCTTGTGAACGCTCATTCTCAAGACTCGAACTCGAGCCTGGAACCTTCATCATATCACCAAATGTTGCTATGATTACATCTTTGACTCTCGCAAGGGAAACAGCCGTGTCAATAATACGATTCGGTGTCACACAAACAGGACATCCAGGACCAGATATGAGTTCTATTGTTTTGGGAAGAAGTTCCCTTATTCCATATCGTGCAATAGACATGGTATGAGTTCCGCAAACTTCCATAAAGGTCATTTTCTTTCCCTGACACCTTTTATGTATCTCCTCCGACAACCTGTGAACAGGATTCTCTTTCCGGAACTCATCAATATACTTCACAAGAGGCTCTCCATTTCTTTAAAAAGAGCGATTGTTTCCTCGGCCTCTTTCTCGTCCAAAATCTCGATGGCAAATCCAGCATGAACAATAACATAATCTCCAATCTTGAAATCCTTTAACAGCTGAAGCCCAACTTCTCTCTTTACTCCACCCGCCTCTACAACTCCCTTTTCACCACGAATCTCAACAATTCGCATCGGTATCGCTAAACACATTTTAATATCCCTGATTATTTTATTAGATGATAGATGGTTATTTCGTAAATCACAAGCCCTTCATAAAAAAGTACCAAGACACCAGCAAGTTCCTCCAGAGATAAGATACCATTAAAGACACGCTTGTTTCCATGCCACAGAAGAAAAAGAAGCCCCCCTGCTGTCAAAAAATATTTGAGGATGAAAAAAAACTCATAGCTAATAGAGATCGCATATCTCATTACAGGATTAGCTTCCCATGCTCCGTTTTTAATCAGCTCTATTGTAATTACTCCATCAACAAGGCACAGTATTAGTGTCATGAAGAGAATAAAAATATATTTCCTTTTGAATGTCATTTTAAAATAATAAAATTTTCTTAATATTCCAATATGAAATTCTAAAACCCATTAGAAAAATTTAAGGCCCATTTATCCTGCATCCTGCCACAACGGCCTGTCCGAGCGAAATGCCTCCATCATTCGTTGGAATCATTGAATGTGTCAGAACATTAAAATTATCTTCCTCAAGAGCCGAGGAAAGATTTTCTATGAGAAACCTGTTCTGAAAACATCCACCGCTAAGTGCAACAACATCAATATTATAACTTGTTCGAATATCTCTGCACAGATCTAAAAAAAGATCAACCAGCGCCCTGTGAAACTTAACACTTACTTCTGAAATATCAGATCCGACTTTTATATCCTCCAAAATCTGGCCAATCACTCCCTCGAGAGATATTATATATTTTCCATCTTTAATAAAAAAATCGAACTCATACTCTTTACAAATTTTGCAAATTTTATGCCTCATTTTCATCTCAAATTCCATGGCAGCCTGTCCCTCGAATCTGACATACTCCCTGATTCCTGTAATTGCGGCAATTCCATCAAACAGTCGGCCAAGGCTTGATGTATGAGGTGTATTTATACCGCCCTGAATCATCTTAACAATTGTCTCTATTTTGTACGAATCTATAATTTTAAACAATGGAATATTTGCGCCCCATTTAATAAAATCGCCAATAATCTCACCCGACTGTCGGGCTTTAAAAAATTCATAAAGATATGCAACACCCATCCTCCACGGCTCCCTAATGGCCGCTTCTCCACCAGGCATTGGATGATATTCAAAATGGCCTATTCTCTCATATGATTTCAAATCTGCAAGAAGAATCTCGCCTCCCCATATGTTCCCATCGTCACCATAACCTGTACCATCAAGCGAAAGCCCAATGACAAGATCATCTCTCCCATTCTCCGCAAGACATGCAGCAATATGAGCATGATGATGCTGCACCCCAATTATCGGTAGATCGAAATTTTCTTTTGCCCATTTTGTTGATAAATAATCGGGATGAAGATCACATGCTATAATCTCTGGTTTCACTTCGAGTATTCTGCTCAGATGATCAACACACTCCTCAAGATAGTTCAGGGTTTCCATGTTTTCAAGATCACCGATGTGCTGACTTAAGAATGCCTGATCATCCTTCAAGAAACAAATCGTATTTTTTAATTCCCCTCCAACCCCAAGAACCGGTGGATACTCTTCCCTCAAAAAAACCGGCATGGGAACATATCCTCTCGAGCGTCGAATCGAACGCACAATCCCTCCCACGACTGTCATAACCGAATCATCGCTTCTGATATAGATATCCCTATTGTGCATTAAAAACACATCGGCAATGTCGCCGAGTCTCTCAACCGCCTCATCATTTCCGATTGCTATTGGCTCCTCAGATATGTTTCCGCTTGTCATAACAAGTGCAGTGAAGCCTTCTTTTAAAAGAAGATAGTGGAGCGGTGTATACGGCAGCATCACTCCTATGTACCTATTGCCTGGAGCAACAGACTCTGCAATCGGAGATGGATATCTTTTTTCCACTACCACAATCGGTCTTCTCGGAGAGAGTAGAAGATCTTTCTCTTTTTGTCCTATCAATGCAAATTTCTCTACAGTCTCGATGTCGAGAGCCATTACAGCCAGAGGCTTTTCCTCTCTTCTCTTTCTATATCTGAGGAGTCTGACAGACTCATCAGATGTAGCATCACATGCAAGATGGAATCCACCGAGTCCCTTTACTGCAGCAATCTTTCCCTTCCTGATAAATTCTGCTATTTTTGATATCGGCGATTTTGCGGGAATTTCTTTCCCAGAAGAATCGCAGATCCATATATGAGGACCACAAACAGGACATGCATTTGGCTGGGCATGAAACCTTCGATCAGAAGGATCTTCATACTCGCTTCTGCATCTTGTGCACATTTTAAAGACCGACATTGTTGTTTTTGGCCTGTCATACGGAATATCCTTTATAATCGTATATCGCGGGCCACAATTCGTGCAATTAATAAAGGGATACCCATATCTTCTATCTTCAGGGTCATTTAGTTCTGATAGACAGTCATCGCATATAGATATATCGGGTGAAATAAGAGTCGATCGTATGCCATCATTACTGCTTGATTTTATAGCGAATTCAAGTTCTCCTTTTTGATCGGTATCGGATACATCGACTCCTGTAATTTTTGCCAGAGGTGGAGGATTTGATTTAAATTCATTTATAAATCGTTCAATATTTTTAACATCCCCTTCCACCTCGATTACAACACCACTGGAACTATTTGATACAAAACCCTTAAGATTGAGATTAACAGCAAGCCGATACACAAAAGGCCTGAAGCCAACCCCCTGAACAATGCCCCTTACTAATATTCTCTTCCGTATACGATCACCCAAAATATTTAGCCTCATGTGAAAAAAAGGAGAGGTGTTTTCCACCTCCCCTTCTCTTTCAATTTAGTACTATAATATACAATTATCCTTTTACAAACTCCTTTATCCAGTCAGTGCCAATGGATTTCGGCCTTTCTATGGCCTCTCCAAGCCCTCTACTCATTATTAGCTGGGCAAGCATACCCAGTGCCCTTGATACACCAAAAAGGACTGTGTAGTAGTCAAACTCTTTTATTCCAAAATGGTAAAGAAGAGATCCAGAACCAGCATCTACATTTGGATATGGATCCTTTGCCTTTCCGTGTTCCTTTAGTATATCTGGAATTGTACGGTAGAGCAGGTCTACAATCTGAAAGACCTCATCATCCTTGCACACCCTCAGGCCAAAATTATGAAATGCAGTAAATCTTGGGTCGGTTACCCTCAAAACCGCATGTCCATAACCGGGTATTACCTGACCCGAATTAAGTCTTTCCCATGCAAAATCTACAAGCTGCTCTTTTGAAGGAACACCATTATATTTTTCTTTTAGTGCAAGCACAAATCGTAGGCACTCCTGGTTTGCCAGACCGTGAAGCGGACCTGCCAGTCCATTAAGTCCTGCAGAGACTGCATAAAATGGATCGGATAGTGCAGAACCAACACAATGACATGTATGGGCGCTGACATTTCCACCTTCATGATCTGAGTGAAGAACCATATAGAGACGCATCATATTTGCAAACTCACCTGTAGGATCTGGAACTCCAAGCATATGAGCAAAATTGCCTGCCCAGTCGAGTTTGGGATCTGGATCGATTATCGGGCCCTTATTAAATCTTTTCCTGTAAATACCTGCAGCCAGTGCCGGCAGGACAGCAATCAATCGTAAAGAATCCTCCAGGATTGGTTTCCAGTACTCCTTTTTGGGTATACCCTCTCTGTACTTTTTAGCAAATTCCGACTCATGCTGCAGCACCAGCACACCAGTGCTGAACATTGTCATGGGATGGGAATCATCTGGCATACTATCCATCACATCCCATACATATGAAGGAATATCTCCTCTCTCCTTGAGGTCCTGCTGAAGTGATTTTAACGCATCCTCATCTGGCAGTTCACCAGTGACAAGCAAATAGAATATCTCCTCAGGCAACTTGTCTACTAAATCAAGTATCGGGATTCCCCTGATTATCAATCCCTTGTTGGGATCAACCAGAGAGGTATCACAAACAAGAGCCTTAACTCCGCGCATACCACCATAAGCCTGTTTTACAGTAACTTCTGATATTACTTTATCGCCATGTTCTTGTATTAGCTCTTTTATCTCCTGCTGTTTATTGGTCAAATATTCAGCAAGTTTATCCTGCAACTTCGCCATGACTCACACTCCTTTCTCGTTGAGATTCAAGATTAAGTAATATCTATATAAAATATCCTGCATTAAAAAATAAGGCATCGAACCCGATGCCTTATAGAATACAATTAAATTTGTAAGTGAATGAGACGAATTGAAAAACCGATTATTACCAATCATTATAATTGTTAAGTACCTCATAACTTCTAATGCAGGAAATAATATATTGTTTCAACTAATATAAGTGTTTTAAACAAAATTGTCAACAAAAAAGCCCCGCCTAAAAATAAGCGGGGCTCTAAATACAAGGTTATGAAATCTAAAGCTTTTTCACATTGGCAGCTTGAGGGCCTTTAGGTCCATCCGTTATCTCAAATTCAACCTTATCGCCTTCATTGAGAAACTTGAACCCATCCATCTCAATGGCACTGTAGTGTACAAAAACATCATCAGCACCATTTCGCTGGATAAAACCATAACCCTTGGTTCTATTGAACCATTTAACTGTCCCGGTTTCCATCTTAAATCCTCTCTGTTAATGAAACGGTCTTGCACACCTCACTTTTCGCATTTCCGAATGATAATAATATTCGAAAATTAGAGGCGCATGTGAACTTTGCCGCTCAGGATAGAAAAATTCCTGCAAAGATTGCTCACCAATGCGAAAAAGCGGTGTACTACAAAATATCAGTTTTAATGTAAAATAAACAATCATTAAATGCAAGAACTTTTTAATTAATCATAAACAATATCTTATTAATAAATATCGAGAGTGGATAATAATCGAATCAAAAGAATAATAAGATTGGTATGGGAAAATGAAATAATAAAAATCAACCCAAAATTTCTCTTATTTTTAAATAGAGCTCTTTCTCATCAATCGGTTTGCTTATATATGCAAAACTACTATTCTGTTTTGAATCTACTGCGATCTTATCATGATGATATGAATTTAAAAATATGACTGGAATATTGATCTGATTTATAATTTGCCCTGCTTCGATACCACTAATCCTGCCCTCAATGTCTCCATCTATCACAGCAACATCTGGATTTAACTCTCTTGATATTTTAATTGCATCATCAATCCTTTTAAATACACCCAGAACCTCATACCCGAATCTGTTCAGTGTATTCTTAATATCTTCCCCAACAATAATATTCTCCATAACAATTAATACTCTCGGTTTCATAATCTTATCCTGGCAATTAAGCAGCTCTCCATATTCTAATAAATATAACCCTCCATATATAAATACGTTTATTCATCTGTTCATCCCTTATAAATTATCAGTTTATAACAAACATCCAAAAATTACCACCACCATCCATTGAGGCCACCCCTTAACCTTTCCTCCCTCTCAAAAAAGAATACAAGAATCAAACCCGATACAAATCCCCCTATATGAGCAAACCATGCCACTCCTCCACCCTGAACTCCTATACTACTAAATCCATTTAGCACCTGAATGACAAACCACAATCCCAGCACAAAAAGTGCCGATACTCTGATGATGCGGATAAAGAAGAAAAATATTATAAGCACATGCACCCTTGCTCTTGGGAAACGTACAAAATATGCACCGAGTACTCCAGAAATTGCACCACTTGCTCCCACGAGTGGAAGAGATGAATTTGGCTCGATAAATACATGACACAGTGTTGCAACTAATCCACATATAAAATAAAAGATAAGAAAACGAAAATGCCCCATTATCGACTCAACATTATCACCAAAAATCCACAAGTATAACATATTACCAGCAAGATGGAGAAATCCTCCATGTATAAACATCGACGTAAAGAGTGTAAGTATGTTTGGAATTGTCGAATGGTATAATGGAGGAAGATTGGGTAAATCACGGAAATGAATGATCTCCCATGGTATTACTGCAAATCGATAAATAAATACTTCAGCAGAACTGCCCATTAAGAGCTGATTTATGAAAACTACAATGTTGATACAGATGATAAATATTGTTACAATTGGAATCGTTGTAGTTGGATTGTCATCTTTGATTGGAATCATAGTGACCCTGTCACTTCTTAGAACTTATAATGAATATTGATCTCCGCTGTGCAACATTTCCTGCTCGATCTCTTATCATAATATCAAGTTGATGTTTGCCCTGAGAGAGTGGCTCACTAATCTTGTGAATTCCTCTCTCTCTGTAATGTTCATATTCAATGATCAATGGTATGCCATCGAGTTTTATAATATAATTTTCTTCACCAGCCACTCCAGAAAGTGTATCGATGAAACCAACCTCGATTAAAGGACACGAATCCGATATTACCGCTCCAGAATCAGGATGTACATACAGTATCTCTGGCTTCACAGTATCCTGCAGAACAGTAAAAGTTCCAAGGCTTGTTGTCCAGGCAGAAAGAATCCCTTTTCTGTATTTGCTGCCCTGAAAATGGGGCCTGCCTTCATCGTCTATTTTATATATTCCAATTCTCTTTCTGCTGTCTTTGGAAGAGATCAAAAATGTAGATATCAAAACACTGCTCTTAAGAGGAACATCGACCGGATAAAATGTATAACTGCGATCTATTACATTTGCCGTGCAGTCAAGTTCATCCACCTCGGATCTTCCAAATTCTTCTCTGTAGAGAGAACCAGGAAAAAATGTCACCCAGCATAAAGAATCGGGTGAAAGAATATAACTTTTCTCTACTGGAGAGAGTGGAAATATCCTTAAAAGGTCCCTTTTCTTCAGGTTCTTTCCAGAAAAAGGACCCCAGTACAGCTCAGATGTTAGACTCTTTGCAAACCTGTCCCGAATATAAAAAGATCCAACAAACTCTTTTCTGTTGAGTGGGACAAGATCAATTATACTGCCTTCATCAGAGTCAAGACTAACAGACAGGATCGGGAGCCTATTCAGATCACAATCTGAATGAATGTAAAATCGTACAACATCATCAATAAAAAACTTCTCAACTTCAATGTCTGGCAATGAGTCGTTATCAATACTAGTTTCAGGATCAGAAAAATATGTGGCTATCCGCTGTGCTCTGACTTTCGAGAGAGGAACAGACTTCAATACCCCCCTTACTTCCGATCTGTTTCCGAAAAAATCGGATACTTCGATTTTAAACACATGGGTTGTTTCCTTGATACAGAATATCTCACCTGCCCCTTTATTATCGGGTTTATAAAAGGGAAGCTCATTGCCCTTATCAAGATAAAGTTTCTGAAATAGTCCCAATTTCCATTTATATAGACGATAATCTCTGTCAAGATCAACATGATGAGTAAAGCGAGAATCAAAATAATCGTATTGAACAGTGAAAATGAGACTGTCATCAAGCGACAGATTAAGCCTGTAGGGTGAAAATCGGTTCCAGCCCCTAACCGCAACATCAAAGGCAGATACTGCGATTCCTATTCTCCCCCATACCTCTAATGTATCATTCACCATATAGATACCATTCTGATTCTTTGTTACACTGACTACCTTGGGCATAAAATCACCATCTACATGTGAACCAGGACTAAGAGGCGAGACTGCTATTGCCTTTACAACCGGTGACTCCTTATCCTCGACCTGAAATCTAAGAAACAGAGGATTGAATGGCCTGTCAAGAGAGTCACGAATCTCAAAATGTAGATGAGGCACACCATTTCCACTCGATCCTGTGTATCCAAGAAGTTTGCCCTTTTTCACCCTCAATATTCCAGGTTCAATTACCTTTGTAACCCTGAATCTCCCTTCTCTAATCTGTTCCCTATTTATCAATCTCTCAAGCGAATCTGCAAAACAAGACAGATGGGCATAAACCACGGTCTGATTATTGTCGAGCCGTAAAAACAGCGCCCTTCCATATCCATAAGTGGATATCTGAAGCCTTACAATCGAACCATCACCTATTGCAAATATCCTGTATCCTTCCTTTGCCCAGGTCTTAATATCCAATCCAGCATGAATATGGCCTGGACGGTATTCTCCGAATGATGAAGTCATTATACGACTCGCATCCGTTGGCCAGATGTAGTCTTCACCATGAAGACAGATCGGGGTAAATCCCATCCCAATAACCATAAAACATATTAGAGTTCTGTTGAATCGAAATCTACTCATCATCACTCCATCTTTTAACCTCATCAACAAGTATAGAGACAATATCGGTGGCCTTAATTTTTCTAACAACGCTTCCCTTTTTAAAGAGAAGTGCATATCCCTTTCCACATGCGATTCCAATATCTGCCTCACGAGCCTCACCCGGCCCATTTACCTCACATCCCATTATGGCCACTGTAATGGTTTTTTGCAAACCCTTTAGTCTGGATTCTACATTTTCTACAATCTCTACAATATTCATTCTTGTACGGCCGCATGTAGGACACGAGATAATTGTCAGCCCCTTCTTGCGCAAGTTACACGAATTCAGAATATCAAAACCAGCCAGAACCTCATCTACTGGATCACCTGTTAATGAAACCCGTATTGTATCTCCTATTCCCTCACAAAGCAGCGCACCAATTCCAACGGCAGATCGCAAGATACCCCTTGACGGAGTTCCAGCCTCGGTCACTCCCAGGTGGATCGGATAATCTACTCTCTCTGACAGGATTCTGTTGGCCTCTAACATCATCGGAATATCAGAAGATTTTATGGAAACAACAATATCGGTGAATCGAAAATCCTCACAAATCTCTATGTGTCTCAAAGCACTCTCCACCAATCCAGAGGCTGTAACCCTTCCTGATTTCTTAAGGATGTCCTTTTCAAGAGAACCAGAATTAACACCAATTCTTATTGGAATCGATCTCTCGGCCGCCTTCTCGAGAACCTCTCTTATCCGCTCCTTTGATCCAATGTTTCCAGGATTTATTCTTACCTTGTCTGCTCCCTTCTCGATTGCCTTTAGAGCAAGACGAAAATCAAAGTGAATATCCGCTACAAGTGGGATCCTGATCTCTCTCTTGATCCTCTCTATTGCATCTGCTGCATCAAAGGTTGGTACTGCAACTCTTACGATTTCACAGCCTGCTGCTTCGAGCCTTTTAATCTGTTCCACCGTAGCAGAGACATCTTCTGTCTTCGTGTTTGTCATTGACTGAACAGATATTGGCGAATCCCCGCCAATATAAACATCCCCAACCCTTACCTTCCTTGTTTTCTTCCTGTGAATAGAATGCAAGATTATATATCCTTACTATGGTTTTTAATCACACTAATCATGTTTTCAATGACCTTATCTAACTCATCGTACTCTATGGTAATGGGAGGCAGAAGTCTGATTACATTTGGGCCTGCAGAAAGAACGAGTATTCCCCTCTCTTGAAGCTCCATAATAAGAGGTTTGACATTCTGCCTCAATTCGATCCCTATCAATAGACCGAGACTGCGCAGCTCAACAATTTCATGACGAATCTCGGAATAAATATTTTCATAGAAATAGTCACCCTTCTCCTTTGCCTGTATGTCAAGATGCTCATCGACCATTGTATTTAGAACCGCCAGAGAAGCTGCACACGCAAGAGGATTACCACCAAAGGTCGAACCATGCCTTCCAACAGGACTTTCTATTCGCCGGTTGCACAGAGTGGCGCCCATGGGAACTCCTCCTCCAAGCGACTTGGCCAGACACAGAATATCAGGTTTGAGGTCAAAATGCTCACACCCAAACATCTTTCCTGTCCTGCATAGACCCGTCTGGACCTCATCGATTATTAAAATAATTCCTCTCTCATCGCATAATTTCTCCACGCTTTTAAAATATTCCCTCTCACCAATATTTACTCCGCCCTCGCCCTGCACAATCTCAAGTATTATACCAGCAGTATCAGAATTCACAGACGACTCTATGGCCTCATAATCATTAAAGGGTACAAATTTGAATCCAGGCACGAGAGGCTCAAAATCCTTGCGATATTCCGGCCTGTATGTAGCACTCAGGGCTCCCAGCGTTCTGCCATGATATCCACCCTCTGCGCATATAAAATCCTTTTTCCTGGTGGTAAACCTTGCAAACTTAATTGCCGCCTCCACACTCTCGGTTCCAGAGTTACAAAAGAATACCCTGTCCAAACCAGATGGTGCAAGCGATGTAAGCCTCTCATAGAGAAGACTCGATACATCATTGATGAAAAAATTGGAGCAGGAGGTAAGTACACGGCTCTGCTTCGATATTGCCTCAGCCACTCTGTCATGGCAATGACCTAAACTTGCCACTCCCATTCCTGTAACACAGTCTATGTACTCTCTACCCTTATCGTCCCATACCCTTGTCCCCTTTGCCCTGACCAGTACGAGATCTCTCTTGCGATACACATTAAACTCGTGGGCCTTCTGAATTCTTAGATAATCGCTCATGATCGATAAGCTAAATATCCATCTCCATTTGATCTACTTTTGGAAAGGGCTTCTTTTTCGCCCTCTCTATCATGCTTAAAAATGTATCTTCATCCAGCACTCTTACTCCTAGATCCAGTGCCTTTCTGTACTTGGAACCCGGATTTGAACCTACAACAACATAATCTGTATTGCGACTCACACTGGAGCTCACCCTTCCACCCTCAGACTCAATGAGCCTTGTTGCACCTTCACGTGTAAATTTACTCAATGCTCCTGTTAGTACAAATGTTTTCCCAGAGAAGATGCCAGGTTCTGCCTTTCTTCTCTTCTCCTCCATACGTACACCGGCCTTCCTCAGTTTTTCTATTACCTTGATGTTGGAGTCCTGTCTGAAAAATTTAACAACGCTGTCTGCTATTGTAGGACCGATACCCTCTATATTCTCAATCTCATTTACTGATGCTTCTCTCAACCTGTCTATAGATTCGAATCTGTCGGCCAGTAGAGATGCCGCCCTTGCTCCTACATATCTGATTCCAAGGCCGAATATAATGCGATCCAGGGGTCTGCTCTTGCTCTCCTCCAGACTCTCCAGTAGATTACTGGCGCTCTTATCACCCATCTTCTCCAACGAGGCCAATTCTTCCTTTTTTAGAAAATATAGATCACCATAATCCGAAACCATGTTGTGTTCTATGAGCTGATGAACAAGTGCTTCACCGAGTCCTTCTATGTCCATTGCATCTCTTGAGGCAAAATGTTCTATGCGTCTGTGTATCTGTGCAGGACAGGCAATATTTTCACATCTTATGGCAGACTCTCCCTCTATCCTGACAAGTTGTGTGTTACAAATTGGACATCTATCCGGCATCTTAAATGGCGTAGAACCTTTCGGTCTCTTCTCTTTTATAACCTTTACTATCTTTGGAATTACATCTCCACCCTTCTCGATCAGTACAGTGTCACCGACTCTAATGTCTTTTCTTCTTATCTCATCCTCATTGTGCAGAGTTGCCCTGCTTATTGTTGATCCTGCAAGAAATACTGGTTCAAGTACTGCTACCGGAGTCACTGTACCGGTTCTTCCTACCTGAAGGTGAATTTCCTTTAGAACCGTTGTTGCCTGACGTGCCTTAAACTTGAATGCTATCGCCCATCTGGGACTCTTTGCGGTACAGCCGAGTTCTCTCTGCTGTATCAGCGAGTTGACCTTTATCACAACACCATCTATGTCGTATGGAATCGTATCTCTCTTCTCTTCCCAGATATTACAAAAATCGATGACCTCCCACATCGACCTGCAAAGCCTTATGTGTCTGCTCACAGGAAATCCCATCTCTCTTAGGAGATGAAGCGAGTCGAAATGTGTATCAATCTTCAGTCTATCAATATCCGCCTCATCAAGAAGCCTGAGAAAATAGGCAAAAAACTCCAGAGGCCTCGATGACACAATCCGTGGATCTTGCTGTTTTAAAGTTCCTGCAGTAGCATTTCTGGGATTTGCAAATATCTTCTCTCCCATCTGTTCCTGTCGCGCATTCAATTTTTCGAATCCATCTCTTGTCATTATTACCTCACCCCTCACTTCTACATTACTGGGAAGGTCTTTCCTTTCAATTAGCCTCAGCGGTATCGATCTGATAGTCTTCAAATTATTTGTTATATCATCGCCTCTTTGACCATCACCCCTTGTTGCACCCCTCTTAAGAAATCCATCTCGATAAACCAGACTCACTGCAATTCCGTCGAATTTTAACTCTGTTACATATTCAAATTCCTCTCCAGGCAGAAAATTATGAAGTCTCTTTTCAAAATCATAGAGCTCCTCCTCAGAATAGGTGTTCCCAAGGCTCAGCATAGGAACATCGTGCCTGACAGTTGGAAATTCTTTTACGGGCTCTCCACTAACACGTTGTGTCGGCGAATCTGGTGTGACCAGTTCTGGATGTTTTTTCTCAATCGTAGCAAGTTCAGACATCAACATGTCATATTCATAATCAGAGATTGTCGGTTCATTTAATACATAGTAACGATAGTCATGCTCTCTTATCTTCCTGCGGAGCTCCTCTATTCTATCTTTGATTTCTTTCATACTCCCCCCAACAATATAAATCCTATTGGTTAAAGAGAAATGCGCTGCATCCAGGGAAAGTATACTTTTTTACCAGAGTAGCATACTCCTGTGCAGCAGAAATCATTACATCCTCCTCGGTCTTTTTTGCTGTAGAAAAGATCATCCAGAATCTTCCTCTTCCTCCCTTAAGATTTTTCCTCACAAACTCTGCAAGAAGCTCAGGATTCTCTCTACACTTCCAGTCCTGAAAAACCGCTCTGTCAACATATTCATGAAAATAGTATCTGAATCGTGTCTCTGCACCATAGTAGACAAGAAACCGATCGTTTTTCTCAATGTCGGTTCTGATACCTTCCGACATGGTTCTGAAAGCCTCATGTGAATCGTGAATTTTTACAAATCCCTGCTTCAATGTCCACGACTGCGGAAGCACGAGTACAACTAAAGCAGCAGCCACTGCTATTCGTGGAAAATGACTGTTCACACGCTGCCATATCAACTCAAGACCTCCGCCGATCAAGATTAAAAAGAAAACCATGCTGAAGAGCATCGTACGCACAGGGCCGTAAGGCCACTTCTGCAAAAAAGAAGCAATCAATGTGACAATGATTGGAAACCAGCATAGAGCACAGAGTTTAAATTTCTTCTTACCAATAAAATAGGCAGTTCCAAGAATGACTAAGAAGAGTCCGATGAGGCCGTTCTGACTATTCCAGAAAAAATATCCGAGCAGACTTATCGTGTTGCGATAGAAAAACTTTATTATGGCCAGTGGTCCGACCCCAGCAGGAAAATATCTATTCCAGTACCACATGTCGGTCCTGTCAGCAGTATGCCTCGTATAAACAAATATTATTAGAAGCACCATTACTACTATCAGCGGTAGGGCACTAAATAGCTTTCTTACTAAATCCTTTGATCTGCCGTTCAGAATGTCGCATGAAAAAACAAACAATCCAAAAGAAGCAACCACAAAGAATGCGGTAAAGCTGAACAGCAGAGAAATTATCGATACTCCTACTATGATGAGCCATCTCTTTTGTGAAGGATTTTCATAATATTTCAAGACCAGATATAGCAGCAGGATCGAACAGAAAAAGTCAGTAGTATATGGATGTGCATACCCTGCATAGTGAACAAAAACTGTGCTGGTGCTCAATAAAAAAACAGCCACAAGAGAGACAAATTTTGAGAATCTCTTTGAAATAAAAAGTGCAGTGATTATCAATCCTGCAATTGCGCTTACTACTGGAATAAGACGATAGACAAATTCACCATTTCCAAGAATGGATATCAAACAGTATGTAGTCACATAAAACAGAGGCGCAGATGGTGCGCTTTGAATATAGAATCCTTGAGGAAACTGATCAAGATTTCTAGCAAAGAAGGACTCATCCATTAGAAGAGATTCTGAAAAAATACCATTTACCATTGCAAGCACGCTCAATACAATTATTAAAGCAAGCAAAGCGCTGTACCACCACTTTTCTACACTTTTAAACTTTAACATTTCATTTCCTCCAGACTATCTAAGGGTCTTTTCTAAGATATCGTCAATACTCTCCATTCTCGTTGCCTCAACAAGAAAGTTGTAACCAAAAACACTCGGCATGATCCTGGATAGAAATATGTGAATCTTTTCAATAAAAACATATACTCCCTTCGAGCTCACGAGGTCCATGATTGGGGGGGCAAATCCTGTTATCTTATCAATTTTAAAACCATATTGCGGAATAAGATTCTTAAAGTTTTTTATCGTAAAGAGTCTCTTGTGAGTCATATCAAGAATGCCGCGCTTTCCATAATTAAATTGACCGAGCAGAAGTGAAAACCTCACGGGTAAATATCCTATGTTTGCAGTGCTTATGTAGAGTTTTCCATTCACTTTTAAAATATCAAAGACCTGACTCAAAAAATCCTCGGGTGAATCTAAATGTTCTATCACATCCAGCGCAAGGCAGAGATCATAATGTTTTTTTGGCAGTCTTTCTGAAAAGCGTGAATTTAGGTCGAGTACAACTGTCTCAGACTTTCCGGCCTTTGTCGGATGGATTATATCGACGGCAGTATGTTTCTTAACCTTCTCTGCGATCTGGCTGCTCAGGATCCCATAATTTGCACCAAGCTCTATTGTATTCATATTGCTTGTAAGCTTAACATTTTTGATTATATATTGATGAAGTGAGCGTGGACTCTTTTTAAACTGATACTTTTCGTTCTCGAATAGCTGAAAATCATAATTCCTCGAGTAAAAGAGACCAAGATTATTCAATTTATAGATTATGATTGACTTTACACAATTCCATGCATACCTCATTCCGCTCACATGACACTTCTCGGTTCCATAGTGGGTTGGAATCGGAATCTCATTTATCTTCCAGCCCATTGCGACCGCCTGAATTATTATTTCAGTATCAAAGTGAAAATCATCAGAGTTAAATATGAACGGGATCTTCTTGAGAGATTCGACCCTGTATGCACGATAACCAGTGTGAAATTCAGAAAGCCTGGTCTTGAGCAGCCTGTTCTCGATGAATGTTAAAATCTGATTCCCGATCCATTTGTAAAGGGGCATACCACCCTGAAGGGCCCACTTCTTTTTTATCATTCTTGAAGCAAATACGGCATCAGGCTCATCTTCAAAAGATGCTATGATGTTGGGAATATATTCTGGTGGATACTGCCCATCTCCATGAAGAAGAATTACTATGTCATAGTTTTGCTTTATACAGTAGAGATAACCGAGCTTTTGATTTCCGCCATATCCCCTGTTGAAAGGGGTCTGAAAAACATGGATGGGATATTGAGGATGGTCCTCCTCTATACTCTTTGCGATATCAAATGTACCATCTCTGGAGCTGTCATCAATTATGAATAGATCTGCACACTTCTTTAAAATCTCTTTATCAATTCTATATATAACAGATTCAAGAAA
>CAZYVD010000010.1:0-67142 GCA_964651045.1 uncultured bacterium | reverse complement strand
TTCAAATCAAGTGGTACATGTTCACTCCTAAAAGTGCAAAAGTGCAGTTATTATTAATTCAATAAAAAATATTTTACTCAGCATTTTTACAAAAAGATCGGTATCATAAAGTGAGGCCGATGCCGATAGAGCGAATGATCCAATAAACTGGAACTAGTGGATGCAAAAGAAGAAAACCGAAATCGATAAAAAAACGATTGAGTCAGCACAGAAGGGTGATATGGCATCATTTGAAAAAATAGTCAGACACTATGAGCAGCGCGTGCTTGCCCTGGCCTGTAACATCCTCTCCAGTCCCGTGGACGCACGGGATGTGGCTCAGGAGGTCTTTATCAGACTCTATACCTATCTTCCCGGCTTTCGTTTCCAGAACAAATTTTATACATGGCTCTATCGGATAGTGGTTAACGCAAGCTATGACTGGCTCAGGAAGCAGCGTCGATTTAGGGCGCTCTCACTTGAGGAAGTTACAGAATCATTTCAGACCGGGCATGAGCAAATTGCACTTGACAATTTTGACCTCGAGGAGAAGGTGAAGGAAAGTCTGAACAGGATCAATCATGTGTATAAGACGGCATTTATACTGAAGGAAGTAGAAGGATTCTCCTGCAAAGAGATTGCTGAAATTATGAACTGCCCTCAGGGTACGGTAAGGAGCCATCTTCACCATGCCAGAAGGGGTCTGCAGAGAGAATTGCAGAAACATTATCCTGAATTGGTGAAGAGAAAGAGTGGCTTGCAGTGTTAAGAGCATAAGGAGAGATTTAATGAAGCAGTGCAGATGGATGAGGAAAAGACTTCCCCTCTATGTTGGAGGCGAGCTTTCAGGTCTTGAGTCGTGGATTGTAAGATGCCATTTGAGACATTGCAGGTTGTGTCAGGAAGAAGCGGATACTCTATCTGCGGTTTCAGACGCTGCGGTGCGTGTTCTGCGCCGGGAGAGAGAGCAACTGGTGCATAAGGATATCTGGCATGAGATCATCTACAGGCTGCCGCGTGAAAGGCAGTCTTCGGTGGTTGATCATCAGTCCTTATGGAGAGGAAGGAGGTGGCAGCTTTTGGCTGCGGCCGGCCTTACAGCGACTGCTGCACTGTTACTCTTTATTTTTAAAATCCATAGGCTACCTGAACACATGGATTTGCCGGATGAATCCATTCAGGTCAGTCTGCCAACAGTGGAGGAGGTTTACACTCCAAACACAACGGTCATGACCATAGAGACCGGCGATCCGAAACTAAAGATCGTCTGGTTGTTTCAGAAAGATTTAACTACAGAAAAATCACTTTAGAGGAGGAAACGCAATGAAAAAGATAATCATTATCAGTCTGGCTTTGATCTGTATGCTGAGTAATATGAATAATGGAACGGCACAAGTAACAGGTTTTGGGACAATAAAGGGTAAAATCCTTGATACAGAAACAAAAAAACCAATTAGTGATGTGATTGTGCGGATTAGAATTGTCGGGTTTGATGAAAAAAATACCATTGCTACAGTCTCGGATAAAAAAGGCGAGTTCAGAGCAGAAATGCTACCGAAGAATAGAGTACTCAATGTTCTATTTGAGAAAAAAGGATACCGGAACGTTTTAAAAACGGTTGTTTTAGTTCAGGAGGAGAAGGAGAAGGATATAACTGTCACCATGAAACAAGGATCTTCATATTCAGATGTTAAATACGAAACGCGAACATATCAGATAAAGAACCGTGGCGTCAGAGAGATATATGAATTAATAAAACCCTTTCTGAGTGATGCATCAGGATCCGACAGGGTTTCTGTTTCAAAAGCGCTTAAGACAATAACGGTCTATACGAATCAGGAGAAGCTGGCGAAAATAGAAAAGATTATCCAACAGTATGATGTTCCACTTAAACAGATCTGGGTCGAAGTTCTTCTGGTCAGGGCTAAAGGTAACGGAGGCAAAAAGGTTGTGTTGCCGGATGAAATAAAAGAACTTGCCTCTCAACTAAAATCGGTTTTCAAATTCACAGATTATGAAATCATTGGTAAGGCAGATGGCATTGGGCTGGAAGGGTCAACGATTCAAACTTCGGTAAACATGACATACAGGAATAGCCAGCCGAGTTTTCAAATCAGTGGTGGTCTGGAAATAAATGGCGATATTATTCGCCTGAATAAATTCACCGTAGATGTTGTCGCACCCATGCATAGTAAGATATCAACTACCGTCAATATTCCCGACGGCAGCAAGATGATTCTTGGTGTTTATAGGGGTGGGGTTGGGGATGGTTCTTTGATCACAGTGGTCACAGCCAAAATAATGAATTGAGTTTCAAGCGGACATGATGAATCATGAAAGGGAGAATCATCCCATTTTTTTAAGTCCCCTCATATTAATGAGGGGACTTTCCCTTTACTTGAGAATTATGTAGAGGTTTTGAATTCTTTCAATGAGAAGGGATGCCATCGTTTAAAGCGATGGCATCCTAATGATAAACTTTACAAAGAATATCAAACAAGTGCATCGTATACAAGGTCGAGCACATTTTTAACTTTTAGTTTTCCCCCAGCCCTTTCTGCCGCATTGTGGAGGTTTAGTTCACAGGTTGGGCAGAGAGTTACAAGATATTCTGCACCTGTTTCGATTGCCTGTCTTATCCGATGATCGGCCATGGCCTCCGATAACTTTTTATCTGTAACAAGCACACCTCCTCCGCCACCACAGCACTCTGCCTCCATTCCATAAGTTGCCATCTCTACCAAATTGACTCCGATCTTTTCAAGAAGCCATCTGGGCTGATCCACCATGCCAAGGCCTCTTGCAACATTGCACGGATCGTGATATGTAACTGTCATGTTTAATTTTTTTATGTTATTTTTAAATTTAGATAATCTTTCAATAATTTCATTTATGATATATTTTGACCTTAAATCGGGATATTTTTTTTGAATAAAGAATGCACATGTTGTACAGACGCAGAGTATCTCTTCCTTTCTGTCTGGTATCGATTCAGTGAATTTATCCTGCTGTCTGGAAAAACCATTTTTATCGCCAAGAACGGCAAATGGCATTCCGCAGCAGGTCTCATCAAAGGTTTTTGGTTTTATGCCAAGTTTTTCGAGAATTAAGAGGTATTTTTGTGCGTCCGATTTCCTGTCGAGAAGTCTGCAGCCAAGCAGCACTGTCTTCTCTCCATCCGTTGGTGGTGATTCGAGCCTTTTACCAAAGATGTTTCCGCTCATTTCGATTTTATCCAGAAGAGACTTATGAGAGTTGTATGAATAGCCCTCATTAAAAAGGTCGCTACGTGCTGCTGCAATAATATCTGGTACTGAAACATGAGCAGAACATCTCTCTATACAATCCTTGCAAAATGTGCACTGAAAAAGTTTTTCAACAACATAATCTGAAACCTCTAATTCTCCTGTAAGCAGTCCATAGGCAATTACCATTTTGCCTCTCGGACTGTCTGTTTCCCATTCAAGTTCTTTATATACAGGACATCCTTCGAAACAGTAAGCGCAGCGAATGCATCTATCGAGGTCTTTCTCGAATAGTTTAAGATTTTTCATCTCCATTATTCATTCCTTTCATGGTGATAGTAAGATGAGTATCTATTAATTATATGCTTCCATGATTTTTTTATCTTCTTCCATAAGGGTTGTAGCAATCTTTTCCATTTTCATCTTTTTCCAGAATGAGAGCTTCTTATGTGCATCCCAGTACTTCAGGGGAATTGGATGTGTTCCAATGACAACCGGAATTTTATAATTTGACTCGATGAATTCTTTAAATTGTCTTATCCTCGGACACGGAGGATATCCCACAACTAGTCCTGTTGCAAGGTGGATTACTTCTGCACCATTGTTTATCATCTCTTCAGGAACATATTCCACATTTCCCCCTGGACAACCTCCGCAGTATGAATAACCAACGAGTTCTAATTTTTCATCTTCTGGATAAATAGAGAAAGCACCAACATGTTCGCGCATTGACCTCAGGCATTTTCCTCCTCCGCACGACTGATATCTTGCGCAAATGATAATGCCAATTCTTTTCATGGTTTGCTCCTTTCTATGATATCAGGATTAAAATGATATAACCTTTCCTGCTCCGCCTTCTATATACTTTTTAGGAAACATATATTCTATTTCATCCTTGTTCTGTGTGCAATGTGTGGGGCAGATGAGCTCTAAATCTCTGAACAGATCAAATTTCCTCAGTCCATGCATGCCTCCAACTATTGCGCGAATATTTCCATATTGTTCGGCGGCACTGAAGATGTGTTCCATCTTAGGATGCGAGCAGCCAACTATGAGCAGGACTCCTTTTTCGATTCTTACAACAAGAGACTGTTCGATTCTATCCAGCTCGCCTGTTGAGAATAGATTTTCGCCTATTTCCATTGGACCTACTATGGAGATCACCTCTCTTGCTCTGTGGATTCCCTTTAGTGAAACAGGTACAAATACCCTTACATCATTATTGGTATTGAGGAAAGTTGAAAGTCCACCTATATGGTCGTAATGTGCATGGGAGATGAATACAGTACTAATTGATTTAGGATCTATTCCGAGTTTTTCCATATTGGATAGAAGGATCAAGCCATCTGCTCCTGCATCGAATAGTATTTTAGAGTTGTTATCGAGTTCAACAAGAGCTGAAAAACCCCAGTCGGGCTGAAGCTCTTCCTGATGCTGTGTGTTGTCATATATTATGGTTATTTTCATAGCTCAATTTTTTACTCTCTTTTTGATTCTATATATTTTTCGATTGAGCGCTCAACATCGCTCATGCGAAAGCCGTACATTTTTCTCAGTATTCCGAGTCTCTGGCTACTGGATGTTTCGGGCGGGATGTTGAGCAATCTTTTAAGGGTGTCTGCAGGTATTCGATATTTTTCTCCAGCTTCTTCAAGGGTCATTGATCCATTGACCATTACAGTCCTGTTTTGACCTTTCTGTTTTCCACTGCTTCTTGATGATTTCTCTTGCGAATCTTTTATTGACTGCTGGGAGTGCGTTTTAATTTGGTCTTGGGGTTCTATTTTCCTTCCCTGCCCGCTTTCAACAGCAATTACGTCAAATGGAACAAAGAATGCGAAGAGAAAAACAACAAGGCTCAATATTAAAAAGATAAGTGTAATGATTACTCTGTGAGCCCTTCTTCTAACCATATTATTGAAAATACATTTGATCTGATTCCAGTGGAGGATGATGTGAAGCAGAAGAAGAGCGAGGAAAACATATCCTAGAATGAGATGAAGAGACCCCCACTGGTGTCTGTCCCATCCCCAGAGTTTGAGCTCAACATTGCTTCCATAGACATCCCAGCGTTCAGTACCGGGGATAAGTATGAATTTCATCAGAAATCCGATTCCACCCATTGCCATTACAATGATGAATAGAATTGCATCGATGATGAAGTTAATATTAGTGAGTTTTTTCATCTATTAATACCTCCACAATTTTTCCTTCTAACACAGACAAGATTATCATATAGAGAAGCAGTACAATTACATACTTGATTCCAAAGTAATATACCATGACTGGTATGAAGGGAATCTTTATTGCCCTGTTGTACAGAAAGACTGCAGCCAGACCGCTCCTCATTCCATGTTCCCTCAACTCTTTTAACAGGCTGTACCACACATAAATTGCGCCGTGGCTTAAAACTCCTGCAGATACTGCAAGAAACCATCCCTTGACTCCGGATTCTTTTCCGAGATAATATGAAAGTTTTTTAGGATTTATAAAGTAGTTGAACATTCCCATGAAAAGTATGACTCCGAGAAGGATCGGAACGATCTGAATCAATGTGGCAAGGGAAGTCTTCATTGCCTTCAGTGTATCTTCTGGTTTTAAAATAAAAAGGATCGCATAAAGGAAGAGGCTGGCGAGGAGAAGGTAGTACCTGTAATTTCCCTTTCTGGTTTTTTTCTTTGCGTTTTCAGGTTTATTGTTTTTCATGAGATTGTCCTCAATGTCAGTACCGTAGCAATCGATACGAGAATAGAGAGGATAAAACTTACGCCGTTTCGCACAACGGCAAATCTTTTACCGAGGAATGCAGACTCCACAGGGAGCTGGATTATTCCCACAGTGACCCATGCCACAATGAATGAGGTGACTGCAAAGAGGCTCACACTGTTTTTTAAAAGTTCTCCTCCGATTATATAACTTGTGATCGGGTTGCCTGCAGATATGCTGCCTGATATTGATCCAACCAGTGTATCGAGCAGTCCATGTCCACTGAATATCGACACTATCATCTTTTTTGAGATGAATGTCCTGAAAAGACCGGTTAAAAGAATCACTACTACAATGGCAGGCAGTGCAAAGCCGAGGCTCTTTAATGCACCGTAGAATGATCTTGCCAGCCTTTTTAGTTTATTCTCTTTTTTGTTTTTCATTTTTCCTCTTTTAAAGTTTTTTGTCATTCCCTGAAAATCTTCTGCGATAAAAGATCTTCCCATCATATTCTTTTTTAACAATAAGCCCGTCTCTAATGAGTTCATCTACCAGTGACCAGTCACCGTCATTTTTTAACAGAAATTCTCTAACACCCTCCTCGCGCATGGGATGGACTGAAGTAATGCTTAAAAGGTCTTCTCTGAGGTCATTTCTTTTCGAGAAAAGATTTCCCTCGTATTCTGTTAGATATTCTGGAAAGAGGCCTGAATCCTTTAGAGTCTTAAATGACTGGGCGAGTAGGGCAGGACTCGGACTCTTGACCCATTTTTCTGCTGGAGGACGTGTTGGAATAGAGAGATATGCGGTTTTGGGCCTGAGCTTTAACAAGAATTCACCTATCCTTTTTATCTCTTCTAAGTCATCATTTATTCCGCCCACAAGCATGGTCTCTGTTATAATGGTGCCGCGGTAATCCTTTGCAAATGAGATCATAGATTCTTTAATATCATCGATATTGAGAAGAGGATGCGGCCTGTTGATTCTGTGCCACGACTGTTCTGTTAATGAGTCTACCTTCAAAGATACCAGATCGGCCTTTGAAAGCCTTTGCCGCACATCATCTCTCCATATAAGAGAGGAATTTGTTATCACGGCAACTTTTATCCCAAGCCCCTTGAGCAGCTCTATCTCTCTTCCAAGATTAATATCGAGAGTGGGTTCTCCATCAGGAACAAAGGTGATGTAGTCTATATGCTCTTTATTTTCTTGTAATTTATCTACTGAATCTGCTGTCATGGTAAGAATCTGTTCTGGATCGTAATATTGCTGAGGCTCTGCAGTTAACTTTTTGGTTTTTCCAAGCTGGCAGTAGATGCATGAATATGTACATGCCTTGTATGGTATGTTGTTTATTCCAAGGCTTCTTCCGAGTCTTCTGGATGGAACTGGGCCGAATATTATCATATCTATTCCGACTCCTGTCTACCATCCGATTGCGAAGAGCAGTCCACCGACCACGAGTCCAAAAACAAGATTAAAGGCCTTGATCATCACAGAATCCCTTACTGAATAGGATAGAAGCGGCAGCATTCCATGGCCGTCCTGAACAAAAGAACTCGTAAGAAGCACAGAGAATGGGATTAGACCCTGAGCAAACATTATGACAAAAATCATGTGCGGACCGGATTCAGGGATGATTCCGGCAATACCACTGATGATGAGCACCCACCCCATGTGACTCTTGATAAAGGATTCCAGGTTCCAGTGTTCTAACCCAATGTTTATAACAAAGAGTGCAAGTAGTGACCAGAGAAAGATTTTCCAAAGATGTTTTCTTACAATATGATCCCAGATGTGTTCTCTGAGATAATGATTGGGTACACTTCCCACAATGACTGCAGCCACAGCCACGAGAATCGTCAGTGTGACTTTCTCCCAGTTCCACTCCTCGGGTCCGATGATCCCTGTTGTCAGTGCAACAATGATAATAACTGTACCGAGAACAAGTACTGCTCGTTGGATGGATATATTAAAAAAGTTTTTGGAAAGCTCGGTTTTATCAAAACACTGACAGGTTTCGATTGTATGTATCTGTTGAAGGTCGCACTCCTGGCACGGTGTGATTTTAAGAACACTTGCGATCCTGTCGGCTACAAACCCAAATATAATGCCCATTATCATCAGAAGTCCAAAGAGGATAAGCGCTTTTCCAGGAAAGAGGGTAAGCATGACAAAGGCCTCGTCCCCAGATGTTGCAATCATTCCTCCCACGATCGCCCCGAAACCTATGAGTCCATGTACATAGAATGAGACATTCATGAATGATCCGAGACAGCCAGGAGTTGCACCTAAAAAGGAGCTTGTCATGTACTGCCGCCATTTTCCTCCTTTCATTAAAACCGATAACCGTCCTGATGTGATGACATTGATGTAGTCTACTATCAGCATCATTACAAAGACAAACGTTGTTATCATTAATGAATGTTTGATAACAGATACTATTTCTGTCATTTCTCTCTCCTGCCGTTTTTTTGGATTCTTTTTTTCAAATATCCGCAGTAGAGCATGCCTGCAGTGTTGTGGGCAAGCAGGCGGTCTTTGACGATGTAGGTTGTTACAGGAGCCTTTGAAAATTGTGTGAATTGTATATCGTGACCAATGCAAAGTCCGCAGATGATATTTAGATCGGTCTCTGCACTATTGAGAAGGATTGCCTGGCCTATTGGATTGCACATCGACTCAGCACTTCCGGGATCTATTTTCTCGAAGTTAAAATAACTTTTCTCTATTCCGCAAACCTTGCAGCATACAGAAACGACCTCGAATTTGTCTCTGAGAAGTTTGGCAAGCATACTTGCCTCATCGGAAAGTCCAATACAGAATGCGATCCCAAGCCTCTTGTATCCCATTTCATTTGAAAAAAGAATTATCTCCTCCAGACGGGTCTTTTTCATATAGTATCTGCCCTCGATCATAGATGAGACTCGTGCAAGTTTGAGTCTATCTCCTGTATATTCTGAAACTATCTGGTTGGACATGGAGAAGCAGTCTTCTCCCTCCCTACATTTTTTCGATTTGCACAGGTCGCATGTTGGGAGAGGTTGTTTTTTCTGATGAATTTTATTTTCCATTTGTCTGCTCATTTTTCATCACAGTGATACGAGTTTTATTGTATTTTCTGCAATCAGAGCAAACGAGTCGGCAGTACCGCTTTTCTTGTTTGAGAGGACAACAGGATTTCCCGAATCGCCTCCTTTGCGAGTTTCGATCTCAATGGGAATTCGGCCAAGAAATGTGACCCCCATCTCGTTTGCCATCTTTTCACCACCGCCAGAATCGAACAGATCAATCTCTTTTCCACAGTGCGGACAGAGAAGACCCGACATGTTTTCCACAACGCCTATTTTCCCGATATTCAGCTTCTTTGCCATGTTTACTGCCCTTCGGCAGTCTATCAGGGATACCTCCTGCGGAGTCGTTACTATTATTGCCATTTGAGGAATCATTTTCTGAGCAGTAGTCAAGACCTCGTCTCCTGTGCCGGGTGGAAGATCTGCAAGTAGAAAGTCAAGATCTCCCCAGACCACATCTGATAGAAATTGAGTAATTGCGCCGGATCGCAGCGGCCCACGCCAGATGACAGGAGCATCCTGAGGAACCATTGGGGCGATAGAGATAACATATAACCCGTCTTTTTCTTGGGGAAGAATGTTTTTTTCTTCCGGGTCGATTCTCGGAAATCCTTTGAGACCGATCATTTTTGGTATGTTTGGCCCTGTGATGTCTGCATCTAAAAGGCCGACTTTAAGCCCCTTAAGCGTGAGTGAGTAGGCTAAATTCACGGCAACTGTACTCTTGCCGACTCCTCCTTTGCCGCTGAATATGACTATCCTGTGTTTTATCTTTTTTAAATTTTCGTCGATTCGGCGGTTCTGTTCTTCCATTGTCTTAACTTTTTCCTGATCCTTATTCATAGAGACTATTTCCTTTCCCTTAATTTTTATTCCATAGATTGGGTTAATCAATCACAAGGTTCATGTTCGTGGTCACAGGGGGTATAGCCCTTTATTCTTCCCTGAATGTATTGGTTCACGACATCGTTTACCTTTCTTGCTGTACCCGTTACTACCTCTATTCCAAACTGGTTAAAAAATTCAACGGCACGCTGGCCCATGCCTCCGGCTATTATAACATTGGATCCCTGGTCACGGATAAATGTTGGAACCTGACCGGGCTGTCCATGTGCATGAAAAAAGGGATTCTCTACCTTATAGCTGAGTACGATCCTGTCACCCTCGACTTCGACCATTGTGTAGTAGGGGCATCTTCCAAAATGAGCGCTTACGTTTGATTCGAGCCCCCTGTCATCTTCTGAGGCGACTGCTATTCGTTTTTTCGACACCTGGGCCGATACCGAAGCCTGCGATTTGTTCAAACCGTGATGGGAATCCACCGATGGGGCAGAACTCTTTTCCAAGTTCCCACTCTTGAACTTTTCTACAACTTCTGAAATTTTTCCACTCAGGCCGGTATATATTTCGATGGATGCAGCAGAAAGTGTCTGAAAAGCGTTTGGTCCTACATTGCCTGTGAGCAGAACTCTCACTCCATTTTCAGAGATTGTCTGGGCTGCCTGGATTCCTGCACCACCACCAAGATTTATGCTCGAATTTTCAACTACCTCATAATTTTCCTTTTCAGTATCGTAGATGATAAAGTAGCTACATCTGCCAAAGCGAGGGTCGATTTCTGCATTCAGATCGGTTCCCTGAGAGGTTATGGCTATCTTCATATGTTTTCTCCTCTATTCTCTCATCATCTTTGCTCCACATTGGGGACAGCTGATTGTATAGCAAGGCTCTCCCTGTTTGTGGACTACCTTTGCACCGCAGCTTGGACATACACAGCTTCCGCCAGGACCTGCTCCAGGGCGATTACCGCCCATTCTTCCTCTACCTCCGCCTCCCCTTCCCATTCCTCTTCCTGTTCCAGGGCCCTGTCCTGCAGGACCAGTTCCATCTCCTCTTGGCATAATATGCCTCCTTTCTTTATTTTAAACAATGTTTTAATCTGTCAATTCTCTTCTGAACTTCTTCAAGGCGTCTCTCGAGATTCTCCTTTTGAGCACGAAGGTCGTTTAGCGAATCATTGTAAGATTTATCCGGTTGCAGGGGTTTCTGGACTTTGATTCTGGTACTATTTGGAAGAAATATTTGTGCTGATTCAGAATGAGAATGCGGTCTGTCAGCAGGAGAGTTGTTCTGTAAGGTGATAGCACCGAATGGGCAGGCATTCATACATCTGCTGCATTCAGTACATTTTTCTGGGTCAACAACAATAGTTCTCTCCATTTTGATGGCACCAGCAGGACAGCTTTCTATACATACTCCACATCCCCTGCAGATATTTTTATCAATAGATACAGACATGGTATAATCCAGCCTGCAGATTATCTTCCACAGCAGCGTTTTGGATTTTCGCACTGATTTCCCTGACTACAGCATGAATCACCGCTGCTCTTTTTCTTGTAGTCTGTGGAATAAAATCCTGAGCCCTTGAATATCACTCCCATTCCGCCAGAGATCAACCTGTTAACCTTACCAGAACACTCAGGGCATTTTTTTACGGGCTCATCATTTATTGATTGAAATTTTGTGAATCGGTGTCCGCATACGGTGCATTCATATTCATAGGTCGGCATGCCTTTTAATCCTCATTTTTAATTTTTTTTTTGGATCCCGGCGTTTTTACTAACACCGGGATCCTCATGAACTACTATGCCTCTTTGGCTGACTTGCTCTCAAGATCTGAGATCCGTTTTTCGATGTTCTCGAGCTGATCTTTCAATATCTTCGCATGATTTTGAAGGAGTTCGATCTCCTGATCCTGAGTAAAGCCTGTTCCATAGGGAAGAGGATACTGGTAGGCCGAAGGAAAACCAGCCCATCTTCTCCATCCAAATCCTCTTCCTCTGCCAAATCCTCCACCAAATCTTCCTCCATAGGGATTCATGAATCCCGGCACCGAGTAGCCAGCGCAGTAGCCGGCCGCCCTACCTGTCATTGGTCCCATTCCCATGGGGCCTGTTCCATCTCCTCTTGGCATGATTTACCTCCTTATTTTTAAACTACCTATTTTTTTCATGTTTTTTAAAGCCTCTTTGAGAGTATTCACTGCGAGTACTGCACAGTGTTCATGGGAAGCTGGAAGATCATTTAGATATCTCAGTATCTCCAGAACATTTATCGATTCTGCCTCTATGGGGCTCTTCCCAATGGCCAGATCTGTTACAGCACAGCCGCATGCTATTGTGGCTCCGCATCCGTCGGCAAGAAATTTTGCTTCCGAGATTTTTCCCTCTGTAATTTTTAAAAAGATTGCCATTCTATCTCCGCATGGGCCTTTGATGAATCCGAGACCATCAGGATTTTTTATTTCTCCAACATTTATAGGATCATAGGCAAGCGAGATTACTTTTTCTGAAAATCGTTCAGAAGCCTGACCCATAAAGTAGGCTTCAAGCCTCTCGAATATATCTTCTTCTCTGTTCTTCATCGGTTGCGGTTCCTCAGATTAAAACCATGGTCCCTTTCCACGTCCATGAGGCCCCCCTGGCCAGTCTATCGGAAGGGGAGGACGCAGCTCTACCTCTCCTCCCTCGATTCGTATTGCCTTTCCTACAACGAGGGCTTCTGCTACTTTTTTTCTGCCACCTGCAACTATTCGCCCGAAAGTTGCTCTCGATACATTCATCTTTTTTGCCGCGAGTTCATGACTGAGACCTTCAAGATCTGCGAGGCGAATTGCCTCAAGTTCATCCATCTCCAGACAAACCTGATCGAGCATTCTGAGCGGAATGCCCTGTGGCTTGAAAAATGAAGCACCTGGTCGGGCGCTTATCCATCGGCATTTTTTTGGTCGGGGCATAAAAACCTCGTTTTGAACATATACTCAAAACATATCTTAATACATAACGCTGAAAGCTGTATATAGTTCCTTTATTATCTTATTTTATTAAAAATCACATCTCCTGCCTTGATGATTTCCATTGCCACTTTGCTGTTTGTAAATTCTACAACTGTCTTTTTATGAACCATTGCCCTTGTGACAACAGGGTCATAGGGAATCATACCTATTACTTCGATCCCCTGTTCTTCAGCTCTTTTTCTTATCTTTCCTGTCATCTCTTCGTTTATGTCCGACTTGTTGATTAAGACTACAGATTCTATCTTGAAGTGCTGGTTTAAAGATATGACTCTTTTAAGATCGTGTATTCCGGATATGGTTGGTTCTGTAACAACAACAACTATTGATGCACCTGTGATAGAACTTATTACCGGGCACCCTATTCCTGGCGACCCGTCTATAAGGATCGTGTCAAACCCTCTATCCTCAGCAATGGTTTTTGCCTGGCGCCTGATCAGGCTGACCAGCTTTCCAGAATTTTCTTCTGCTATTCCGAGTCTTGCATGGACCATTGGTCCGAATCTTGTTTCAGAGATATACCATTCTCCCGAGTGACGGTCGATAAGAGTTATGGCATCTTCAGGGCAAAAATAGGGACATACTCCGCATCCCTCACAGTTAATATCGTTTACTATAAAATCGGAAGATATTGCATCGTATCTACATACTTCCAGACATCTGCCACAGCCCGTACACTTGTCGAGATCTATTGAGGCCTTTACACCGCCATAAAAGTCGTTTCTCTCCTTAATCTCTGGATCGAGAAGAAGATGAAGATCTGCAGCATCAACATCACAGTCTGCAATAACCTTATCGGGAATCAGGGATGCGAGGGAGGCGGTGATTGTTGTTTTACCTGTTCCGCCCTTTCCACTTATTATCACTATCTCTTTCATCTATCTACTACTCCTTATCGGAATCGCTGATCTTTTTTATATTATCTAATAGGAGCTCAAAATGGCTTTTGTATTGGGGGAGATGATCAATAATTAGATATCCCCTTGAGTAGGCCTCGGCAATCTTTCTGTCGTCTGGTATCTCGAGGAGGATAGGAATTGACTGTTCATCACAGTATTTGGTGATATTGTTATTCCCGATTGTTGATCTGTTTATGACAACTCCGAACGGAATTCCAAGAACCCTGACGGTTTCTACGGCCAGCCTGAGGTCGTTTAGTCCAAAGGGAGTGGGCTCTGTTACAAGAACAACAAAATCTGATACCTTAATAGATTCTATCACAGGACATGAAGTACCCGGAGGCGAATCGATAATATTTATATCGGATTTATTTTCTTTTAATGCTGTCTGTATGACCTCCCTGATAAGTGGTGGAGAAAGGGCCTCTCCGATTTTGAGCCTTCCGCCTACAAAACGAATCCTGCCTGAGGTTGCCACCGATATCGTACCGATCTGTTTCTGGTCGTCCGAAATTGCATCTACCGGACAGATCAATTTGCATCCTTCACATCCATGACACAGTTCAGGAAATACAAGCATAGTGTCTGCAATTTTTACTATGGCCTTGAATTGACACAGCTCTGAACATTTGCCGCAAAGGGTGCACTTTTCTGTATCGACCTTCGGAATGAATGTCAGGCATGTCTGTTCTTTTTCCACAGCAGGTCTGAGGAAGAGGTGACTGTTGGGTTCTTCTACATCACAGTCGATGAAAGTAATACTGCTGTTTGAAATAGAGGAGGCAAGGTTTGTGGCAACAGTAGTTTTTCCTGTTCCACCCTTTCCGCTTGCAATTGAAATGATCATGATTTAAACCTTATATATATCATAATAGGTTCTACATTGTTACAAACTATATTATGAGCATATGCTCGTAACAAGATACAAAATTAATCGCCAACAGTCAAGCAAATTCTGGTCTGATGTGAAACGGCTGTTTACAAACAGCCACCCTGAAAATATTTTTGGTTGATAATCGGCCATTTCGTGGATATCCATTTAATAAACAATTTTTCCCAAACAGGCTCGCTTTAATAATAACAATAGATTATACAGGTTCGAAAAATTTGGATTGGAGTGGTATAACAATTGCACTTATAAAAGTTAGATTCTGATTAGATATACATCATTTTTCTCCTCCCTCACCTTAGGCCGCTGGACAACAAAATCCGGCGGTTTTTGTAAGGTTAAATATCCAGATTTTAAACTTCTGTAATAATTTCCCATGTGGTATCTAATTTGCAGTCTATTTTAAAACGGTTCTTGTGTTTGCATGTAAGATTATTATTTATTAGATACTTATGGAATTTTATGATCTATTTATATAAGGAAAAATTTACCACATATGGGGAGATATTACCATGAAGAGAGGATTGATAGTAGTGCTAATGGTTCTAATTGCTGGCTGCAGCAATTATCCATCGAATCCCCCTAAAGATAGCCTCCTTCCTAAACAGGTGTTTATTGAACATATAGGGACAGATTATGTTCCGGCTACTCCTCCTTTTTCAGGGCTTGAGGCAACAAAGGTCAATGTTGTTAAGTTTAAGATCACTGTGTATAATTTTCAGCCAGAGGCACTGGAGTTTTACGGAATCGCCCACATGCAGGGACCTCCAGATGGGCTCGAACATGTAATCTATTTCAGAACAGACGATCTGACCTATGAGCTAAATGATATAGGGTATGAGTTTGAAAAGCTGGGCTGCATAGAGCCAGATTCCACCTATATCTTCATGAGACCTAAATTTCCCACAAATGATTACCTTCCATTTGATGGCGAACAGGGAAAGATAATCGATGTTAATATAATCGATGTCTGGGCCTATATGGGAAGCAGCAAAAAGATTTCAGTAGAACTCGTCGATTCTCCAAAAGAGTAGCTTTAATTAATTCCAATAAAAAGTCATTGAAAGAAGATGGGACTTGATTTTTTCGAGTCCCCTTTTTATTTTATCAACAGACCAATTTATCAATATAGGAGGAGTCTTCATGGGAGCATCAATATGGGATAATATTAAAAAGAGTCTTAAAGATGGTCTTTCTGTTGCGGCAGAGAAGACAGAGGAGTACACAAGAATAGGAAAGTTAAAGGTTGATATTCTCAATATCAAGAGAAGCCTGGAGAAGAAGTATTCGACTCTTGGACAGGAGGTATACAAACTCTTTGAAAAGAAGAAACAGACAGATGTTGGCACGAGTGACAGGATAAAAAAGATTGTTGCAGAGATTAAGCAACTCAAGGCAGATCTGAAGGCAAAGGAGACCGAGATTGAGAAGATAAAGAAGGAGACATCACAAAAGAAAAAGACAGCAGAGAAGAAGCCTCCTGCACCGGCAAAACCAAAGGCTCAGACCCCTAAAAAAGATGAGTCAAAGAGTAAAAAGAGATCTTGATTTTCACTTTTTTCCCTTGTTAGATGTTGAAAGTTTTAGTTAATATATTTTCCATTTTGTTTCTCTTTTCCTGTTATGTAAATAGCAGGGCTTTTTGTATCGAGAGAGTCCCTGATGATTCTTCGGAGTTTGTTGTGATTATTGCTGCAGGAGATTTGATGATGGGTGGAAGTGCTCTTCCTATAATTGATAAGAGGGGAGTCGACTATCCATTTGATTCCACTCGTAATTATATATTGAATGCCGACTTTGCTGTTGCAAATCTGGAAGCTCCTTTTACACAAGGTGGAACATATTTTGAAAAGAAGAAATATAGATTCAAGGTACCAACAGATTATGCAGATGGTGTATTAAGGGCTGGTTTCGATGTATTGACTCTGGCAAACAATCATATTTTGGATTATGGATATGAGGGGCTTTATTCCACATTGAATGTTCTCAAAAGATTGAATATCTCCTCCTGTGGCGCAGGCAGGGATTTGGAGAGTGCAGAGGAGGGGGTCGTAGTACAAAAAGGGTGTTGGAGGGTTGGATTTCTCGCATACTCACTAACGTACCCGTCAGATTTCTGGGCATCCTCAAAAAAATGTGGAACTGCGTTTCCAATGAATAAAAGATTAAGGGCCCGAATCGAGAGGATGAAGAGGGAGGAGGCAGATATTGTGGTTGTTTCCTTTCATTGGGGTGGCGAACTCATGGATCGGCCCAAGGGATACCAGAGATACTGGGCCCATAAGGCAGTGGAATATGGAGCCGATCTTGTCATCGGACATCATCCCCATGTTGTCCAGGGATTTGAGATATACAATAACCGTTTGATAGCATACAGTCTCGGCAATTATGTTTTTGGATCTTACAGTAAAAATGTTGATTTTGGAATGCTGTTGAAAGTACGGTTTGGATACAACACTTTGTCATGCCATTTGATTCCAATTTATGTGAATAACTATAAGGTAAATTTTCAGCCGCGGAGTGTTTATGGAAGGGGCAGAAAGAGAATAATTGATTACCTGAACGAGATATCCATGGAGTTGAACAGTGGTATAAGGATAATAAATGAATCGGGAATAATAGATTTGGAAATGCGAGATGAACCTTAGGCTTCTATATGATGAGTTTCAAATAAGAGAGTGCGTTAAATCTCTTGCTGAGCTGATAATCAAAGATTTTAAAAAGAAAGATCTGGTTGTGATAGGTCTTCTAAAGGGGAGTTTTATTTTCATGGCAGATCTTGTGCGGGAACTCTACAGAAGCGGATTCTCTCTTCTGCTTGATTTTATGACCGTTTCATCTTATGGCTCTGGCACCGAGCCATCCGGAAGGATTGAGCTGATACGGGATATCTCAACAGAAATCTCTGGCAAACAGGTGCTTCTTGTAGACGATATACTTGACACGGGAACAACACTCAACTTTGTTGCCCATCATCTAAAGGAGAAAAGTCCCTCACTCTTTAAGACATGCGTACTGCTTGATAAGCCTTCTCGTCGTTCCATTCCATTTAGGGCAGATTATGTAGGCTTTGTTGTACCAGATGAATTCATTGTTGGTTACGGTCTCGATTATGATAATAAATTCAGAGAACTGCCACACATTTCTGCAATTATTTTTTAATCTATCCACATTATTTTTCCAAAATATTATAATTTATAGCTTGATTTTTTTACAATAAATTATAATATTAGTGATAATTACTCATCACTGTTATTAATCAAACAAAAATTGTTGGGTGTGCCATGAAAAAATTTATTAAAATCTTAAAATCTTCACTGAGATGGATAATACCTACAATTATTATTGTTTTGCTGTCATTGTATTTTATTCAAAAGAGGAAGGAGGCAAGGAACAGGGCAGATAAGACAGTAGAATTCAAGACAGATGAATCAAAGTTTATAAATCCTGTGATTGTTGAGGCGAGGCCGGCATTTGTTGGAGATCTAATAATCAGAGTATCTGCCTCTGGTGTTGCAAGACCCTGGAGTGAGGTGACCATAATTCCACGAGTAAGTGGAAGGATAGTCGAGCTTCCGGTGCAAGAGGGCTCTGAGGTGAAAGAAGGGGAGATGATTTTTAAGATCGATGACAGCAGATATCGTCTCGATCTGGAAGAGGCCGAAAACAACCTGAAGAAGGCTCAGGCATCTTTTGTAGAAAAGTTGTTCTCAGGAGGGACCCTCTCTCTCATGCCCTCTGATACTGACTCAAACAGATCAGATCCAGTATATTTAGAGAAGATGAGGCAGAGTTATGAGAATGCTATGGCTTTGAAGGAGGCTGGAAAAATATCTGAGAAAGAGTTTTCGAAATTCAAAATATGGTACGATGTGACAAAAGATTTTGTTGCCCAGAGTCGAATAGATAGATTTTCAATTAGGAGCGGTCTGGATGATGCGGTAATATCTCTCAGGCGTGCCAGATTCAATCTTTTGAACACAGAAATCAGAGCCCCATTCTCAGGAATTCTTGGTGACCAGCAGGTATTTTTGGGACAGTATGTAAACAGTGGTAGGGAGTGTTTTAAGCTTGTAGATCTTTCAAAAATAAGAATAGAGGCAAATGTTCTTGAGAGTGAGATTGGATCGATCATGGTCGGCCGGGAGGCAACTGCAGAGTTTCTCGCCTTTCCTGGTGATACATTCAGAGGAGAAGTGATCTCGATAAATCCTATTATTGATCAGGAAAAGAGAATGTGTCGTGTAACAATTTGTATCGATAATCCAGGATACAGGATAAAGTCTGGAATGTCTGCAGATGTAAAGATAGTAGCAAAAATATATAAGGAGAGGTTCCTTGTGCCGAAGGAGGCGGTTGTTCTGAGGGATCAGCGTGAAGTAGTATTTATTGTGAGAGATGGAAAGGCAAAGTGGAGTTATGTGACTACAGGTCTTGAAAATGAGATGTATAAAGAAGTATTGAGTTCAAAGTTCAATCTCAAACCGGGAGAACTTGTAGTCACAAAAGGAAACTACACGCTTGCTCACGATGCACCAGTTAAAGTAAGAAAGTGATTTGTTAAAATTTTAATAAAATTCTGGATTAGTAAAATATGCATATTGCAGAACTCGTAACAAGACGTCCCGTTGCAGTAATAATGTTCTATACGGGCATACTTCTTTTGGGTTTTGTGTCACTTGGCAGGTTGTCTGTGGATTTGCTGCCGGATCTTTCTTATCCAAAGTTAACTGTGTATACTGTATTTCCAAATGCAGTACCAGAGGAGGTCGAGCGACTGATAACAAAACCAATTGAACAGAGTGTATCAACAGTAGCAGGGATTCGTAAAATAAGATCGTTCTCAAAAGAGGGGCTTTCCCAGATAATCCTGGAATTCAACTGGGGACAGAACATGGATTTTGCCTCTCTTCACGTAAGAGAGAAGCTCGATGCAATTAGCAGGAGTCTTCCTGAAGATGCTGGAAGGCCAACACTCATTCATCTCGATCCTTCACAGCAGCCGATCATTGCTCTTTCTGTTTCGGGAAGGGATCTTGTTTCATTAAAAGAGATAAGCAGGAATGTTTTCAAGAGAAGATTGGAACAGATAAGGGGAGTTGCACTTGCCGATGTGGTTGGCGGAATGGAGAGAGAGGTCCAGGTAGATGTAGACAAAGAGAAGATCGAGGCCCTCGGTTTGACTATAGATCATATCTCGGCTGCAATTGATAATGCAAATGTTGATATGCCTGGGGGCACCATCAAAAAGGGCAGATATCGCTACTCTCTTCGTACAATCGGTTCTTTCCAGAATGTAAAAGAGATGGAATCTGTAGTAATAAAAAGAGAAAGGGATGGTTCAATAATACATCTCAGAGATGTGGCAGTTGTAAAACAGGGTTTCAAAGAGAGGCAGAACATAACCCACTACAATGGAGAAGAGAGCATAGGAATACTGCTGACCAAAGAGGCCGGCGCAAATACCGTAAGAGTATCGAAAAGAGTAAAGCAGGTTCTATCACAACTGAGGATGGAGTATCCAAGAATACCAATAGTCATAGCCTATGATCAGGCAGATTTCATATCAAAGGCAGTTTCTAACGTTCTGCAGGCGATTGTGTTAGGAGGTATTCTTGCCTTTTTTATACTGTTCTTTTTCATGAATGATATAAGAAATCCTCTTAGTATATCTGTTGCGATTCCAATATCGATAATCGGAACATTCATTTTATTATATTTTACTGGTGTGAGCCTGAATCTCATGTCGCTTGGTGGGCTTGCACTTGGTGTGGGCATGCTTGTGGATTGTTCTATAGTTGTACTCGAAAACATCTTTCGCCATAGAGAAGGTGGTGCAGGTATGGTTAGAGCTGCAGTGAATGGGACAAAAGAGGTAGCAATGGCAGTAACTGCTTCGACCTTTACGACAATCGCAGTATTTTTCCCGGTATTGTATGTTCGTGGAATTGCCGGACAGCTTTTCAAGGACCAGGCAATAACAGTAACATTTGCACTACTTTCTTCTCTAGTAGTTTCATTAACCCTTCTTCCAGTGCTTGCATCAAGATTTTCGCGTGATGGTAAAGTGGACCATGTAGAGGAGATTGGGGGTGGGAAAATCGATTTCATAAACAGGCGGCCGATAAGATGGATACTGTTTCCTTTCAGGATCGTATTAGGAGCGATATTTAAACTTATCAGATATATTTATCGGATTGTTATGAGTCTTATATCTCTGATTCTTAAAAGATGCGGAGCTATGTTTTATAGATTTACAAATCCAATATTCAAACAGTTCAACAGGATACTATCTTTCCTCATGCAGAAGTATGAGAAGGTTTTAAATACAGCACTTGATAACAGGGTTGCTGCTCTGCTCATCATGGCACTAATACTCTTCATAACCGCAGGTGCAGGATTTATTCTTCCGAGAGAGCTTATGCCAAGAGTCGACCAGAGAGAGTTCAGGATAGAGGTGCGGATGGAGCCGGGTACATCTCTATCGGCAGTAAATGAATTGGTCTTGCAGATGGAAAGGGAAATAATGCAAACAGATGGAGTGCAGGATGTTTTTTCCAGTGTGGGATTAATTCGACAGCAGATAGGAACCGGGATGGCAAATACGGGTCTCAATAAGGCCGAGATACGTGTACGTGTTAAGAGGGGTGTTAAGACAAAAAGTATAATGGATAATCTTAGAAAAAGATTTGCAAACAGTGCTGCAGAAGTTACATTTGGTACTGGTCAGACTGTGCTAAGCCAGATACTCGGTACCACAGAAGCAGATATAGTTATTCAGGTCTACGGTGAGAAGCTTGAGGAAGCTCTTGGGATTATAGAAAAGATAAAAGAGAAGTGTAGAGAAGTGCCGGGGATAACCGATTTAAAATCCGACTTCGAAGTGGGCAGGCCGGAATATCGGATAGTTATCGATAGAGAGAGAGCAGGGATGTATGGACTCTCGGTTAGAAATATAGCAAGGTTCATAAAGAATGATTTAACAGGCGATCTTGCTTCTCAATTCAAGGAGATGGAGCAGAAGATAGATATCAGAGTCAAACCTCGATTTTCCAACAGAATGGATATTGAGAGATTGATGAATACAACGATTCCTACAGGACACAGTGGTATTCCACTGAGAGAGGTGGCAACAATATCAAAGTCAAGGGGTGCTGTAGAGATACATCGTGAGGATCAGACGAGGGTAATAAGTCTTTATGCTAATGTTTCTGGAAAGTCACTCGCCCAGGTGATAAAAAAGCTCGAGAATAAAATGGATGACATTCCCCTGAGTACAGACACATACATTTCAATAGGTGGTGCCAAGCAGGAGATGGCACAATCGTATAAAAGTCTAATGTGGGCAGGAATTCTGGCCATTGTACTTGTTTATATGATTATGGCTGCCCAGTTTGAGTCTTTAATTCATCCCCTTATCATAATATTCTCAATACCGATGGCTGCTGTGGGAACAATATGGCTTTTGCTGTTGACAGGTCAGTCTCTGAATGTAATCTCTATGATAGGTGTTGTTGTGCTTGTGGGTATTGCAGTCAATGATGCTATTGTCAAGATAGATTTTATTAATCAGGAAAGAAGGAGGGGCAGTTCTGTACGGAGGGCAATAATGGATGCTGGAAGAAAGAGGTTCAGGCCAATTGTGATGACATCAGTAACAACCATACTTGGGCTTGCACCAATGGCCAGTGGACTGGGTGCAGGTGCAGAACTGCAACGTCCACTGGCACTGGCAATTATAGGTGGGCTCTTTACATCTACGGTGCTAACCCTTATTATGATTCCAGTACTCTACAGCCTGGTTTCTGAGAGGAGACAGAGCAGGGAGGAGGCTGTTTAGATTGTTTAATTGCTACAATACTGAGGATTGCTGGAAGTTAACTTTTTAAGATTATTATATATCGAAAATGGATCTAATAGAAACATCGATAAGACGTCCAATTGCAATTGCAATGATTTTTCTGGTCATTCTCTTCACAGGCTTTTTTTCTGCAACTCATCTGCCTCTTGAGATTACTCCAAATGTAGAGTTTCCCCAGTTGACAATCACTGTTTCATGGCCCTATACATCTCCAGAAGTAATGGAGGCATTTGTCACAGCACCACTGGAGGCAGTGGCAAATACCATCAGGGGTGTTCAGAAAGTAACATCGAGTTCAAGTGAGGGAAATTCTCAGGTAACACTTCAGTTCAGTCGTGGAACCGATATGGAATTTGCAAAGATGGAGCTCAGTGAAAAGTTATCAATGGTACGAGAAGAGCTTCCCCACGGCGTGTCGCCTCCTTCTATCAGCAGATATGAGCCGAGGAAATTCAGAACAGGACGTTTCTTTTCAATTCGCCTGACAGGGCCTTACACGATAAATGATCTTCGGAGTATAGCACTCGATAGAATCAGACCATATCTTTTAGGAATAAAGGGTGTGGCAAATGTTACAGTGATTGGAGGACAGGATCGTGAAATAGAGATTCTTGTGGATAAACACAGGTTAGATTCATATGGACTCTCACTCTACAGTATTGCTGCTGTGCTCAATGAGCTTGGGATGAAAGAGAATATTGGTGCAATAGATCAGGGAGGAACTCGTCAGTCCATATTTATAGATACTCCAATAAAAGATGCTGATGAAATCAGTAATGCTATAATCAAGACCACAAAGGATGGTGGAGTTGTCAGAATCAAAGATGTTGCCCAGGTTTTTGATACTTTTGGGCGTGCAAGGAGCCTTTCCAGAATAAATGGTAATCCTGCAGTGGTTATCAATATCGACAGGGAGATCGGAACAAACATTGTAAGTTGTGCAGATAGAATAATGGAAAAGCTTGATGTAATTAAAGATAGGCTGCCCGCCAACCTTACAATGATTGTTGATGATGATCAGAGTAGAGAGATTCGGGACAATCTCTCCTCACTTGCTCAGAAATCCCTGTTTTCCGTTGTGGTTATTTTTCTTGTTCTTATGATATTTTTACACACATATCGTTCACCGATAATCATAATTTCCACAATCTTTTTCTCGGTTCTCATGAGTCTCAATCTGTTTTTAATCTTTAAAATCACTCTCAATCTTCTCACATTAGCTGGGCTCACTCTTGGGTTTGGTATGCTTGTTGACAATGCCATTGTTGTTGTGGAGAATATAATAAGAAGATGTGGAGGTGGCGAGAGGCTGATCGATTCTGCTATACATGGTACAAAAGAGGTTGTGCTTCCAATAATGGCATCTACTCTTACAACAGTTGTAGCCTTTTTGCCTTTTTTGTACATGACAGGCGAGCTTCGCATCTACTATCTTCCATTTGCAATGGCCGTTGGTTTTTCTCTTCTTTCTTCAATAGTTGTTGCATTTTCACTGACCCCTTCACTCACAGCAAGGTTTTTTTCAGAAGAAGAACTTGCTGTCGAAAAGATTCGGGTTTTTAAACCTCTGGGATGGTTTAAGCGAACATTGAGCAGGATGGTTGATCACAGGGGAGTTGTATTGTCTGTTCTCCTCATCCTGCTTGGATTTTCATACTATATTTTTGACAGGTATGTTACGAAGGGAAGGATATGGTCGGGCTGGGGAAGAAGAGAGGTCCTGTATGTAGGCATAAGACTGCCAAAAGGTGCAGAACTGGAGCGCACCGATAAGATTATTAGAAAATTTGAAAACATAGCTCTCAAAAAAAATTTTGTGGAAAAGATTTCAACAAATGTTTATGATGAAAGTGCAAGCATGAGAATAAAATTCCCTGAGGAGGTTCTATCCACAAGTTTTCCATATATTCTAAAAGAGGAGTTGATAGGAGTTGCAGCACAGATGTCGGGCATAGATGTTTCAATATATGGTTTTGGTGAGCCATTCTCTATAGGATCTTCCTATTGGGTAATGGGAAATAGTATAAAGATTCTTGGATACAACTATGACAGAATAAAAAAGATAGCACACGATATAGGAAAAAGGCTCAGGAAATATGTAAGAGTGAAAAATGTGAATGAAGATATGGCTTATGTCTATTCATATGGAAACTCATATGAGACTGTTCTTAGTATTGATAGAGAAAAGTTGATGAAATACGATATCACAATATTGGAGGTTCTATACAATGTGAGTGCTTTTTTGAGGGAAAATCTTGGTGCCCAGCGGGTCAGAATGGGCGGTGATGAGATAGGGTGTACAATTAAGTTTAAAACTTATAAAGATTTTTCAATGATGGATTTAAAGAATCTGCTCATACCAACAAAGAGGGGAGAGGGGGTACGTTTAGGTGAGGTTGCTCTCATAACAAAACGAAAGACAATGGAGGAGATTTTGAGAGAGAATCAGCAGTACATGCGATATGTTGGATTTGAGTTTAGAGGTCCTCAGAAGCTATGTAATCGTCTCATTGAGAGCATAATAAATACAACACATGTTCCGCCAGGGTACAGTGTGGATAATGGCAGAAGTTATAGAATGAGCAAAAAAGAGAAGAATGAAATCTTTTTTATACTCGGTATTTCTCTTCTGCTCGTATTTCTGGTAACTGCCGGTCTTTTTGAGTCGATTCTTCATCCTTTTCTCATTCTTCTGACTGTACCGTTTTCACTCTCAGGTGTTTTTTTAATATTCTATCTGACCGGTACATCTTTTGATCGTTCTGCATATATTGGTGTTATACTGCTTGGAGGAATTGTTGTTAACGACTCGATCATTTTAATTGATCATATAAACAGATTGAGAAGGGAAGGTTTAAGTATTAAAGAGGCTGTCATTAATGGAACCTCAAACAGAATGAGGCCGATCCTGATGACAACGTTTACTACCATTGGTGGCCTGCTTCCACTTGTGATTTTAGGAAGCGAATCTGGTGACATCTGGTATGCACTTGCACTTGCAACAATTGGAGGTTTAATCGCATCTACGGTAATGGTGCTTACAGTAATTCCGGTTCTATATGTTACTTTTGAGAAGATTTCTATAAAATTCAAGAGGTTATCTATTTAATCCACATTGATTGAATTATTGCTAATAGGCCTACCAAATTATTCTCACAGCAGCTAAAATTGTTAATTCAGCTAAAGAATACCTTTTAACTCTGCTGAATTCGATTTCTCCCACAAGTTAATTGTGAATAAAATAAAAATATTTATTATTTATCTTGATTTATTCGAAAAAAATATTATATTTTATTTTAAGAGAATTAGAGGTGAAAGAGATATTAAAGATGAGAATAGCAATAGGAGGTGTATTATGTTATTAGGACAGAGTCCTGAAATATTGACGGCAAGAAGAATAATACGAGAAGCCGGCAAGTCGGATGTTAATGTGTTGATAATTGGGGAGGTCGGGACAGGAAGAAAACACACGGCTCTTGAGATACGCCATCGGAGTACAAGGGTCAGGAAGCCATTTGTGGTTTTGAATTGTCCTGCGGTTGGCGACACGATTACGGATGATGAGATATTTGGAAAGAGAGTAGAAGGCCCGAAGGGTTTTGAACGCAAACTCGGTATTATTGAGAAGGCGAACAGAGGCATACTATTTCTTGAAAACGTAGAAGATCTTGATCCAGAGTATCAGAAAAGATTTTTCAATATTTTTAAAGAGGGTAAATTCAAAAGGCCTTCAGAGGATGAGTATGTAAAGATAGATATTCGCTTGATAGCTTCTGCCACGGATGAGAAGAAACTGAAAAAGGAGACATTTCGGCAGGATTTTCTGGCTCTTCTGAGTCAACTCAAAATCTATCTCCCACCACTGAGGAACAGGAGGCAGGACATTCCTATTCTTTTTAACCACTTTATGAACGAACATTTTAAAGATTCGCAGGAGGAGATGCCCGCAGTTCCAACACTTTTATTCGAGTCGATTATGGAGTATGAGTGGCCAGGTAATGTAACAGAATTGAAGAATGCCATAGAGAATTTGATACTGCTGTCACCAGAGGATAAGCTTTCGATAGAGTATTTACCATTTGAGGTGAGGAGGCATCCCTTTGAATTCTTGGATGGCATGGATCTGCCGAGTTCTGTGGGTGAAGTCGAGAAGTATATGATTCGCAAGTCGCTCCGCAGATATGCAGGAAATCAGACAAAATCGGCAAGGGCTCTTAAGATTTCAGAGGCCGCTCTGCGCTACAAGATGAAAAAGTATGGTTTCTCAAAGAAAGAGTTTTAAAAGTAGCAGAAGTTTAAACAGATGAAGCCTTACTCTTAATAGAGTAGGGCTTTTTTATTTAAATGTTACCCTTACCATGAATAGACAGAATCTAAGTGTTTGTATTTTCAAATTATATATGTAGCTATCGATCGATATTTTATTTTTAATTAATATGGTTCGGCGGAAAATGCTTGCATTCGAGAATAAAATTATTTATCTTAGTTTTACTTTAAAATATTAGTGTTTATATTATGAATCATAATTATAAAATTATATATAAAATATTATTCTCTATTGTACTGACATATTTTTTAGCAATATATTTATTAAGCCCCCTTTTACACAATCACAAGCAGGATTTTAGATTCCATGATAATTGCCCGGCATGCCATTGGGAGATTCAAATAAAGAATGATATCCCGGAGATCATGCCCATCATGGGTTCAACATGTGTCCAGCCAATAACCATTGAATACATATCCTTAGAAGAAATCATTCTAACACCACAAAAAGTCTTATCATCAAGACCCAATCCGCGTGCCCCGCCTGCATAGAGACTATAATTAAAATTATAATACTTGTTATTGAGCTTCTATTTTAAGTCATAAGAAAGGAGTTTATGATGAGATGGATTACTCTATTTGCAGGGTGTATGTTTATGCTCTCTTTGAGTACAGGCGTGGCTGCTCAAAAAAAGAAGGACAGTGATATAAAAAAGGCCTTATCAGAGCTCGATTCGCTAAGGAACTGCTATCTGAAAAAATTGAAGGATCTGGACAGCAGAATCTCTGCCATAGAGAAGGCGAGAAAGGAAGAGAAGGAGAAGGCAGAAATGGAGGCACTTCTCAATGCTGCAAGCGATCTCTCGAGGACAAAGAAAAAAGAGGAAGCTACGATTTCGAGAGTCTTCAGAGGAGGGCAGAGACAGCTTCAGGCGCTGAATCCCAACATTAGTATGACTGGTGACTTTTTTGGAAGTGTATCCTCAGGGAAAAGTGATGTCATAGTAAATGATGGCGATTTCACAGATGGACGGAATATGTTTTATATGAGGGAGGCAGAATTTCATATCATTGCTCCACTCGATCCATTTACAAGAGGTAAGTTTTTTCTTGGCATACCGGGAGTAGGAGAATATCCCTTAAGTTTTATGATAGGAGAGGCCTATATGGAATGGCTCAATCTTCCGGCCAATATGAACTTGAAGATTGGACTGTTTAATACACAGTTTGGAATATTGAACAGATGGCACGATCACGGTCTTCCTCAGGTTGACCGTCCAAGGGTGCTGACCAATCTTTTTTCTAAGAATAATTTTGCAGGGATAGGTGTTGGAGCAAACTTTTTGCTTCCCAGGCTGTGGGCCCATGTCAACGAACTCGATATAGAGATAGTTACAGGCGGAGATGGAGTGAGTTTTGATGATGCTAATGATAATGTCATATTTGTTACACATCTGAAGAACTATTATGACCTTTCGAGAGATGCCTATATAGAGATTGGATTTTCAGGTGCAAATGGATATAACGATAAAAAGGCAGGGTACAGAACGACCCTTGTGGGGTTGGATATTACCTATAAATGGGCTCCTGTTGACAGGGCTCACTATCGTACTGTAGAGTTCAGAAACGAATTTTTTTACAGCCACAGAAACAGAAAGGATGGAGCAATCGATAGATTTGGTTTCTATTCATACATCTCCAATAAACTCGGGCGCAGGTTCTGGATAGGTATCAGAGCGGGTTATTCGGAGTTGCCAACTGTTGTTAATAAGGAGTATGAATGGGATATAACTCCCTATGTCGATTTCTGGCAGTCAGAATTTGTCATGATGAGGTTCCAGTACAGCTATACTTACCGCAGTTATGAAGAGAATGATCATACATTCTTTATTCAGACGGTCTGGTCAATGGGACCCCATAAGCATGAAGCATATTGATCAATAATCTATATAGTATTTTTTATTATATGAATTAAAAGAGGAGTGGACAATGAATAAGAGTAAATTGATTTTCGTTTTGGCAGTAGTTTTTACATTTACAATGATATCTGCACAGGAAGGCAAACTCTATGTTGTTACTACATTTTCAGATTATGCTTCGATTGTAAAGGAGATTGGCGGAGATTATGTCACTGTTGATCACCTGTCACACGGCGATCAGGATCCCCATTTTGTGCCTCCAAAGCCGAGTCTTGCAATAAAGCTTAAAAAGGCAGATCTTTTTATAACAACAGGACTGGATTTAGAGCTCTGGGCAACAACACTGCTCGACAAGGCGCGAAACAAGAAGATCATGGATGGGGCGATTGGATATGTTACCGTATATCCTGGTATCGAGCTTTTGCAAAAACCAACGACTGCTCTGAGCAGGACAGAGGGAGATATTCATGTTTATGGAAATCCTCACATTCATACCAGCCCCAGAAACTGGATTCCTATTTCAGAGAATATCCTGATTGGATTGAAAAAGGTAGATCCGGATCATGCATCATATTATGAAGAGAGACAGAAAAGGTTTGTAGACCGTGTTTACAGGGCAATGTTTGGCGATGAACTCGTTGATTTAATAGGCGGGCAGCAGCTGATGGATCTTGTTAAGGCAGGCACATTCTTTGATTTTATTGAAAGGGAATTTAGAGGCGAGAAGCTGGTAAAAAGACTCGGTGGATGGATGAAAAAGGCCATGCCGCTGCACGGTAAGGAGGTCATTGCCTATCATAAAAACTGGGCCTATTTTGCTCATGACTTTGGGATGAAGGTTCTTGGATACATTGAACCAAAACCAGGCATTCCTCCCACACCAAAGCATGTTGAAAAGATGATTAAACTCATTAAAGATAGTGGGATTGATGTCATGCTGGTGGCAGACTATTTTGAGAAGAGAAAACCGACCACTATTGCCCAGAAGACAGGAATTATGGCACTTTTTCTTCCACTTTCTGTTGGCGGAAATCCAGAGGTTTCAGATAATTTTAAACTGATGGATTATTGGATCGATCACATAGTAGAGGCTGTTTCAGAATAGAATTACTCAATTTTAGGAGAATCTTATGTGGGAGACGTTTAATTTTTTATCGATTCAAATAGTACTGCTTGCTGTAGTAACATCAGTACATACATATCTGGGGCTGCATGTAATCAGAAGAGGTATTGTATTCAGTGATCTTGCACTGGATCAGCTTGCTGCACTGGGCATTATAATTGGTATTGGATTGGGAATAGGAGGAGGATCGACTTATTCCTACTTTGTCTCATTTGTTGCAGTGCTTATAGGTTCGGTACTTCTTGCATTTGTTAAGCCGAAATCAGAGCGAGTTCCGCATGAGGCTGTAATCGGCATAATATATGGATTGGCCCTTGTCAGCTCTTTCATGGTAGCAGATAAATTTAGTGGAGGCTCTTCATATGTAACCCAGACTCAGTCGGGATGTATGCTCTGGGTAAACTGGCCGCTTGTTGTGGTTACAGTTTTTGTTTATATTCTTCTTGGGATCTTTCACTATAAATATCGTCATAAATTTATCACAATAACCGAAAAACCAGGAACAATACCAAATGAGAATTTGTGGGACCTTTTCTTTTTCATCTCGCTTGGTATTATAACCGTGTTAATAGTTCCTATTGCTGGAGTGCTTTTAGCATATGGATTCTTGATGATACCGGCATCTATTGCAGCACTGTTTACTAAGGGATGGGGCGATGCACTGAGGATCGGTTGGATTGTTGGTTTTGTTGCTTCAATGGTAGGCCTGTTTTCATCATATTTTTTCCGGCTGCCATATGGGCCCACTCTGGTACTTTCTCTGGGCCTGTTTTTTATTTTTGCTCTCATCATACGGATCGGATTGAACAGAAAAGCATACAGTACTAATAACTGAAAGGAAGAAAAATGGAAGTAATTGGATTTTTATTTCCTCCATTTGTGGCATGTGCGGTCATGATAGGAATATTTGGTTATTTAGGCATTCATGTGCTTGAAAGGGAGATTGTGTTTATTGATATTGCTTTGGCCCAGGTTGCAGCAGTTGGTACTGTACTGGTTTTTACCCTGTGGAGGATCGAGGATACCAGCATAATTGCATATTTTTCAGCATTTGGATTTACCATACTGGCAGCATTTTTCTATTCACAAATAATAAAGCGAGTTACACAGATAACCCAGGAAGCAATTATCGGTGTATCGTATGCCGTCTCTGCAGCACTTGCTCTTTTTCTACTCGCTCTTGCTGCAGGAGGGGATGTACATTTAGAGCATATGCTGACAGGAAGCATATTATGGGCAAAATGGCATGATATTTTAATATGTACATCTGTGTATTTGATCGTGGGTCTTTTTCATTATATTTTTAGAAATAAATTTACAACACTTTCTAAAGATTATCGAAGGACGATTGAGAAGGATTCCAGAGCAGCATGGTGGGATTTTCTATTTTATGTATCTATGGGATTGGTTATAACAATTTCAGTCAGAATAGGTGGTGTTTTAGCCATATTTTCATTCTTGATCATACCGACTACATTTGCCGCAATTTTCACTTCGAGCTGGTTTAAAAGGATGTTGCTAGCCTGGCTTCTGGGAATTTCTGCATCTATTGTGGGACTGGCATTTTCCTATTCACTGGATTTTTCATGCGGTCCTTCGGTTGTTAGCTTTATGGGACTCGCTTTGATTGTTGCGGCTATAGTAAAAAGGTCACGTCGTGTTGCAGAGAGGGGAAAGGAGTAGATGAAATTAAAATTTAGAAAAATCAAAGAGAGATAAACAATATTTTTAAGCTCTGCAGGGGCTCTTGCCCCTGCGATTTTGAATTGTATTAATCTCACAATAATGATAAAATGTTGATACCATTCCAGTCTTGATCTGTATGACAATATCCAAAACTGCTGAAAAGATATGCCTCGAGTTGCTCTACAAGTACCCAATGGGGCTGAATTGGGTACTTGTGTATATACGCTAATTTTCTCCGAAGAAATGTTTCCCTATATACTGCCCCAGATCCGAGTCGTTCTGTCAGAATCTGTGAAATGACCTTTTGATATGATTTGGTGGAATAAAATTTTTTTAATAACAAATCTGCATCTTCTTGTATAATTTGCAGCTTGACAATAAATAATAGTACAAATAACAGATCGTTTTATAAAAATATGTTTCCAATCGATAGCAGTAGTTGTAAAATAATAGGTGTCACTATTATTATACAATTGAATGTAGTCTCTTGTACCCATTTGATTGTTTCTTGTTTAGCGCAGGGGCAAGAGCCCCTGCGGATCAATAAAATTTAGAAAAATCAAAGAGAGATAAACAATATTTATAGGGCATAGTTTCAGCACCGAAGTTCGGTTAATTTGAAATTATTGCAGTCGCTATCATATTATACCGACAATGGTTTTCTTTATCCATCCAACCTTTCCATCTGCAAGAACAATCTCAATCCATTCGTCAGACTCCTGGTCGATTCGAACCTTTGTTCCTTCATGTAGGGAAAAGACATCGATTCCATCCTCGCTGGGTGAGCCCTTGACATCCACCTTGTCCACTAGTATTACCGCCTCTTTTTTATTCTTCTCTGTGAGAGTCTGACCAATTATCCCAACAGAAAATAGCAGAAATATTGAACCCAGCACCATACTGGTTCTTAAGCTGAAGAGCCGAATAAATCTTTTTCTTGATAGTGTCCATATTATAAGAAACAGGAAGGCTGCTGTATAGAATCCTGCTGCTGTCCAGATCATGAATGATAGAGGAAAGAGATAAATAATGGTTCTTATTAGTTTAAACAAAAAGAATTCGGGCAGGGGTTTAATCCTGTCCACTGCTTTTAATCTGGCAAGTTGGAGGTTTGCATTCAAATCTTTATTGCCTGGTATGAGTTTTTTCGCCTTTTCATAAAACAGGATTGATCTGCCAATGTCGTTTAGCTTATAGTAGCAGTTGCCTATATTGAAGTATAGCTCTCCGCTTTCATAACCCATATCAAGAATTTTTAAATAGCTTTCGAGCGACTCCTTATATTTTCCATTCTTATATGATTCATTGCCCTTGTTAAAAAGATCGATCTTTTCATCGCCAAAGCAACAGTAGGATGCTGTTATTGCAAAGATGGCTATTAAAAAATATATATTCCCTTTCATGACGATAAATCCCTGTTTTGTTTTGCCAGATGCCGATCCATAATGACAAGGCACTCTTCTGCCTCTTTTAAAAATTTCTTCATCTCATCTATGGTCGATCCTGTGGGCGAGAATCGCTTCATATCACAAATATCGAGACATTTAAAGAATCGATTCAGTACTTCTTCGCTTACACCCTTTTTAGTCAACATATTTTTTACTTCATCCCTTATTATTCCTGCCTCTTCTATATTGAGTTTGTCTCCGATATAGCCGAGAAGAGCCTTTCCTACCTCTGCATAAAATTCTTTTTGACTCTCAACGTTGAGTAGAGAGCGAGCCATGGAGAGTCTTTTCCTTGCAAATTTTCCTGCCCTCCTGTTTCTGGCATAGGCAATGTCTCCTCTCAGCCGATCCTGATGTTTTCTTATAGAAACTGCAGCAAATAGCAGGATTAGAGGTGAAATAAAGATTATGATAAGAGTATAAGATTTAAAGATTCCCTCACCGATTTTCCGAAATGATGGGGGTTCTGTCATGATAAATCGGATCTCCTTTCCGACCAGCTCCACCTCTTCTTTTGATGTTATTTGCGGGATTGGTGTTGATATCTCTCTTCCCTTTTGCACGCGAATTGTTATTGGATCTGTTCTAAGTGTTTTATATGTTTTTGATGAAGGGTCAAAGAAAGTAAATGTCACAGGCTGAATCTTCTGGGTGCCAGCAGCTCTGGGGATTAAAACGTATTCGTATGTTCTTGTTCCAGAAATTGAATTTCCCTTTCTTTCAATCTTTTCTGAAACCTCGGGTGGGTAGGCTTCAAGATCATGTGAAAAGGATATTTCAGGTTCTGGGAGTGAGCGTATGTTACCAGTTCCTGAAATTGTTAATGTGTATGTTATTGCTTCATTTGTCTTGACATCTGCTTTATCTACAAATGAAGATATTTTATAGTCACCCACAACGCCCTTGAAATCTTTCGGCTTTCCATTCTCTGGAAGTGGGATAACATTTATTATAACAGGCTCAGAGCTTATATTTTTTTGGATTGTTCTTCCAAATGGATCACTGAAAAAATCGTCATTAAAGAAATCGTCGAACATGCTCCGTCTTTTCCTTACCCTTATTCTGCACTGAAGAACGAGAGGCTCGATTACCTTTTTCCCCGGAGTCATCGGGAAGAGGGCCATTTTTTTAATTGTTGCTACAGTATAGCGTTTTCCGTCAACTATCTCTGTGTGAGTGGGGATTTGCTGCCCCATTGGGAATTCTTCTTTCCAGAATCCAGTAGTAGCTGGAAGTTTTGTGAATCCCACAGGAGTCATGTTTACACGGGTATATATTTTATATGTTACTATTACAGGCTCGTTTTGATAAACTTTTTTCTTATTAACAACGGTCTTTATAAATATATCTTCATTGGAGATGTCTGACTGTCCCTGTTGAACATTTCTCTGAGATTGAGCCGATTGTCGTGGTTTTGATGACGATTTAGTAATCTCGATCGGGATTGGGTCTGTTTGATATGTTTTATTTTTAACTTTTATTTTTATGGGGCCAATCGTAAACTTACCTATCTTTGTTGCCTGAAAATAGTAATTTATTGTTTTTGATATAGATGTAACACCATTTATTATCTGAAAATTTTGTGATGAGCCACTTCCAAGAAAAGCGGCAAACTCATTCATGTCTGGAAGCTGTGGAGTAGAAGCCCTGCCTGCTTCATTGCCCGATAGCTCAACATTTAGAATAAACTGTTCATTGATTCCGATCACACTCCTGTCGACCCATGCCTTTATTTGAAAATCCTCTGCCGCTTGGACCGCAGAAATGGACGTTACTGTTAATGCAAACAGAAAGATTTTTCCCCTTATTCTCATCTTATTCTCTATTACCAATCTTTTAAAACCCTAATTTTTCCGCCTGCACGGGCGAGTTTTTTCTTCATCTTCTTCTGATTTTCTTTTAATGCATTCAGAAGGTTTTCGGCCTCCTCCTTAGACATCTCTTTCCTCTTTTGTTCTGCACTTCTTTGCTCTTGCTTCTGATCGTTTTGTTCTTTGTTTTGATCCTGCCTCTTGTTGTCAGGTCTGTTTTTTTTATCACTCTCCTCTCTTTGTTGTTTTTGCTGGTTCTGCTGCTGTTGTTGCTTTTTAGGGTTTTGTTTTAGCTTGTTTCGAACAAATTCAAGATTGTATTTTGCATCCTGATCGTCTGGATTAAGTTTCAGAGCCTGCTGATAGGCAATTATGCTCTCTGGAAGCTTTCCCGCGCGATAGAGAGTGTTTCCGATATTATAATAGGCCTTGGATTGCAGCATTGGATCCCTTGAGTCCAGTGCCTTCTGATATGCCTTTAGTGCCTTCTCATAGCTTTTCTTTTTGTATAGCACGTCTCCCATGTTAAACTGGATCAGTGGTGATGTCGGATCTTCCAGCAGAGCATCCTGATATTTATTTATGGCCCGATCATACTTCTGTTCGTGAAAGAGTTTGTTGGCCTCTGCTACCTTTTTGTGAACAGACTGAGCATTCAGGACCAGAGGTAGGATAAAAATGAATGTAAATAATAGAGCAGATTTCCCTTCACTCTTCTTCATCTTTACACGAACCGTCCTTTCCATTCCTTCTTTATCCTTCTTCGTTCTGGGATCAAATACTCCAAAATAAGAAGAAAAATTGAAAATCCAAGTAGTATCTGGAATCGGTCCTCAAATTGAGCATACTGCTTTGACCGCAGTTTTTTCTTTTCCATCTTAAATATTTCATCATATATCTTACTTAGTTCAACCTCCCCAGGCGTTGCCCTGTAGTATTTGCCCCCTGTCTCAAGAGCTATTTTCTCCAATGTGAGCTCGTCCAGTTTTGTCATCACTACTTTGCCATTTCTGTCCTTTTTGTATCCTGTCCTGTTTCCTCTCGAATCGTATACCGGAATTGGAACTCCCTGGAGGGATCCGATCCCGACACAGTAGATTACTATTCCCTCCTTAGATGCAATCTTGGCCGTCTCGACAGGTTTTCCAACGTGATCTTCCCCGTCTGTTATTAGAATCAATACCTTATGTTTTCGCTCCTTTTGATCAAAACTCTCTATTGCTTTTTCAATTGCCCCTGCAATTGCGGTTCCTGGAACTGGTATTATATCTGGTTCCATGGTATCGAGAAACATCTTGGCTGCACCATAGTCAAGGGTGAGCGGACACTGTACGAATGGTTTTCCTGCAAATGCAATGAGGCCCACCCTGTCTCCCTTAAGGTTGTCTATGAATGTTGCTATTTCATGCTTTGCCTTGGCCAGTCGATTTGGTTTAATATCCTCTGCCAACATGGAAAGCGATACATCGAGTGCAATCATTATATCCTGACCCTCTCTGCTCACTGTTCTCAGCTTTGTACCTATCTGAGGACGTGCAAGGGAGAGTATGAGAGACAGTATTGCAGAAGTCATTATTACTGTTTTCCATATCTGCCGTTTTTTGCTTACAGATCGTGTAAGGTGTTTCATAAGATCGGAATTCCCGAAGCGCTTTATTGCTTTGCGCTTCTGACTGAAGCTATAGATGAAAAAAATGATCAGACATGGAATCAGAATTAAAAGATAGAGAAGATTTTGAAACCCAAACCTGAACATTCTTCTCTACTGTCCTCCTATGGAATTTTTCTTAGTGTTGTATTGGCCAGAACAATCTCTGCCATAATGAATAAAAAGGCGATACCTGCGAAATAGTAGAAGAGTTCCGAATACCTTGTGTACTCCTTCACCTTAATTTTTGTCTTTTCCATTTTGTCGATTTCTCTATATATGTCTGAGAGTCTCTTCCTGTTTGTTGCTCTGAAGTATTTACCACCTGTCATTTCTGCTATCTTCTTGAGCGTACTTTCATCAATATCGACCGGAACAGGAACATACCTTTTTCCGAATATTGGATCATTGACGGGGTACATGGCCGATCCCTTTGTTCCTGCACCTATGGTATATACCCTGATGTCAAAGGCCTGAGCTGCCTGAGCAGCCGTAATAGGATCGATCTCACCTGTGTTGTTTCGTCCGTCTGTAAGAAGGATTATTAGCTTGGATTTGGCCTGACTGCTGCGAAGACGGTTCACTGCTGTGGCAAGACCCATTCCAATTGCTGTGCCATCCTCGATAATTCCCACCTTGATCTTTTCAAGAAAATTGAGCAGAATTCCATAGTCGAGAGTCAGTGGACACTGTGTGTAGGCCTCACCGGCAAATACAACCATGCCTATCCTGTCGCTTTTTCTTCTCTTTATAAATTCTGATGCTACGGCCTTCACAGCCTCTACCCTGTTTGGTTTAATATCCTCTGCGAGCATGGAGCTCGATATATCTATTGCCAGTATTATGTCTACTCCTTGCGTGATAACTTCTTCGCCCTTGATTCCCGACTGGGGTCTTGCAAAGGCAATTATGAGAAGAGTGAGAACAAATATTCGAATAATAAATAGAAGATGTCTCGGTCTTGTTGAGGAGATTGTGCTTATTTGTTTGAGAATTCCAAGATTGGAATAGCGTATTGTGCCTCCTCTTCTCAATTTTTTTAGATATAGATATATAAGAAGAGGAATCAGAATTAGCAGAATTAAAAATTGTGGATTTGCAAATCTAAAAAACATCGGCCTGGCTCTTATTTTATTTGTTCTGTATTTTCATTCCTAACTTCTGGCTCCAATGTTGTAACCTTTTCCTCCTCGCTTGTAACTGCTTCTGCCCGTTCTTTATTTGCCTCGTTCTGCTGAGTTTCCAGTACTACTTTTGTTCTGTTGATAATCTCGTATGCAAGATTTAAAACCTCTTCATTCTCTTCATCCGATGGTTTTAATTTGGCAAATTTAACAAGGTCGCACCTGTTCAGGAACTGTTCAAAAAGCCGTAACTCTTCACTATTTACATCCTCTCTGGAGAGGCGTAGAAGTACCTCTGTAGTTGTCATTTCCATTGCCGTTATGAAGTATCTGCCTTCAATGTATCTTCTGATTATTTCCGATATTCGAATGTAGTACTTTTTTATCTCCCCATCTTGCAGTAGATTTGAATTTTTCAGATTATTCAGCTCCTCTAGAGCAGTCTCATGGGGCGGCCTGGGAGGAGTAAACCGCTGTGCAAGAGGCACCTTACCGCTCTTTTTTCTTCTGTAAATAATAAACAGCACAATTCCAGTACTGATCAGCAGGACTGTTAATATTATCCACCGCAGTGTTGACCACAGATCTGCAGGAATATTGACCGGTGGTTTTATGTCGCGAATATCACCCTCTTTGCTTGGCTTGACGCTCTCTACCACAATTTTTATCTTTTCTGTCTGAAGATAGTATGAAGTAGTATCTTGTGGCAGAGTATACTTTACGGTCAATGGCGGAATTTCGAACTCACCAGTAAAAAATGTTGAGATGATATAATCCCATCTAGATATTATTCTCTCCTTTTGTTTCTTTGGTTCATGTACCCTGTAGTCTCTGATCTCGAATTGTCCCAGATTTGCGCCCATCCCAGGCATCTCGACTCTTACATCTTTATCGTGCTCTACTATTATAGAGTAGGTTATAAGATCTCCGATTGTTATTCGAGATTTATCAACGTTTGATGTGATCGTTATTGGCGACTTATTTGCATAAGCTGTGGCCACGATCATCAGGATGACCGCAACCAGATAAATGATTTTAATCGATTTAGGCTTCATAATCAAAAACTTACCGGTTATTTTATCAGGTCCTCATAGATCTTTACATTCTCTGCATTCATCATTCTCTCAAGCAGTCTTTCGAGCGCATTCTTCTGTTTTTCTTTCATCAGGTCTCTAACAACATCTTCTCTTACTTCACTGAACGGTTTTTGTCTCTTTATTTTACCCTTTTCATCCTTTTCAACATATTTTTCCATGTTTGCCTTGTAGTAGAGTTCTACTTCATCAGGAGTAATCTTAAGCTCAGGAGATATCTCCTGTTCAAGATATTTCTGAACCATAAGCTGTTTTTTTGCCTGGAATGTTCCCTCTATAACATCCTTATCTCTGTCCAAACCCTTTCGCTTTGCAGCGTCGTAGAAAAGCTCTGTTGCGATGTAGTTTTTTAAAAATTCAATCTTTGATTTTCTGTCTTTGAATTGGGATTGAAGGTATTCTGGCAGTCGACTTATGTAGTATTTCAGATCTCCAGATGTTATTTTGCGTTCACCTATCCTTGCAATAACTTCTCCAGGACGTGAACCCTTCTCTGCATGCGAGTCGAGACGGATTGTTTCATCCATAGCCTGTTTGGCATCTGCGGTTCGCTGTAGTCTCTCTAGACACTCGACTATTTTCTTGTTGACACTTTCGATTAATTCTGATTCTGGAAATAGATATTTTACTTTGAGATAATAGGACATGGCGTTTTCATAATCATGGAGTCTGTCAAAATAGATGTTGCCGATAATGAAGTTGATGTTTGCTCTCTGTTTTTTGCTGACGGGAAATTGATCCAGATAACGCTGATACTCTCTTATTGCCTGAGTATGAAGTTCTCTGTTATAGAGGGCATTCGCATAGCTTCTGATTCTGTCCGCATCCACTTGTGATTTTTGAGGATTCGAACAGAGAGAAAATATTAGCAGCAATGATAGAATCGTACAGAGAATTGAAATGTTCAGGTTTTTCATGTTCCACCCTCTAAATTTTTTCATGACTGCGATTATCTAAACCTCTTTGCCCTGGTTCTGAAAAATTTCATTAGAGGTTCAAAATAGGATTCATCAGTATGAATTATTATAGAGTCGACGTTCATCGATTTGAATAGTTTCTCTCTGTTTATCAATGCTTCTGATGTTCTTACATTGAATTCCTTTCGTATTTGCCTGTCTGATGTGTTTATCAGTATTGTCTCGCCTGTCTCGGCATCCTCGAGTTCCACATATCCGATAGCGGGCAGCTCTATTTCTCTTGGATCGACTATGTTTATAGCAACTATATCGTGCTTCTTATTTGCAATCCTGAGTGCATTCTCGTAATCTTCAGATATGAAATCTGAAACAAGAAACACAACGCTTCTTCTCTTAATTACTCTGTTGAAATACTCGAGTGCTTCACCTATGTCTGTTTTTTTCTTCTCAGGCTGAAAATAGAGAAGCTCCCGCAGCACCCTTAGAACATGGGTCCTTCCTTTTCTTGGTGGGATAAACTTTTCGACCTTGTCTGTAAATATTATCAATCCTACCTTATCATTGTTTTTTATGGCAGAGAATGCAAGTAGGGCACAGATTTCGACTCCTATTTCTCCCTTCATCCTCTCGAATGTTCCGAATTCTCCAGATGAGCTGGCATCAACGAGTAGCATCACTGTTAGCTCACGCTCTTCATCAAAGACCTTAACATAGGGATGTCCATATCTTGCTGTAACGTTCCAGTCTATTGTGCGGATGTCGTCTCCAATTTGATACTCCCTTACCTCAGAAAATTCCATTCCCCTTCCTTTAAATACAGAGTGGTACTCACCTGAGAAGACGTCGTTTACAAGACTCCTTGTTGTGATTTCGAGACGTTTGACCTTTTTAAGAACCTCTTTTGGAATCATCGTTATTCCTGTTGTTCTGTTATGGAACCTCAATTCTGTTGAGTACTTTTCTTACAACATCCTCTGATGTAACCTCTTCTGCTTCGGCCTCATATGTTACTATAATCCTGTGTCGCAGGATGTCCATCCCGATTGCCCTTACATCTTCTGGTGTCACATAGCCCCTCTTTCTCAAGAATGCATGGGCCTTGGCTGCCTTTGACAGATAGATCGATGCTCTTGGAGATGCGCCATATGCGATTAGTTCCACGAGGTCTTCGAGTCCATACTCTTTTGGTTTTCGTGTTGCAAATACGATGTCAACAATGTATTGCTGAATCTTTGGATCTATGTAAATTTCTTCAACAACCGATCTGGCATTAATTATCTCCTTTGGCCCGATTACAGGGTCTGCCTTTGGTTCAGGGCCTACTGACATGCGGCGCATGATCTCGAGTTCCTCTTCTGGTGTCGGATAATCGATTGAGAGTTTAAGCATGAAGCGGTCGACCTGGGCTTCGGGTAGGGGATAGGTTCCTTCCTGTTCTATCGGGTTCTGAGTGGCGAGAACGAGAAATGGATCCTCAAGGGCAAATGTATTGTCTCCTATCGTAACTGTTCGTTCCTGCATTGCCTCAAGCAGTGCCGACTGTACCTTAGCAGGTGATCGGTTTATTTCGTCGGCAAGAATTATGTTCGAGAAAATTGGGCCTTTTTTGGTCTGGAACTTTCCGTTCTTTTGATCATATATCAGCGTTCCTATAAGATCTGCTGGAAGGAGATCAGGAGTGAACTGGATGCGCTGAAATTTTGTCTGAATTGCATCTGAGAGTGTCCTGACAGTCATTGTTTTTGCCAGACCTGGAACACCCTCGAGCAGCACGTGTCCGTTGGAAAGAAGCCCTATAAGTAGCCTTTCGATCATGTACTTTTGACCGACTATTACCTTACCAATTTCATCGATTAGCCTGTCGATAAATATACTCTCTTTCTGTATTTTTTTGTGGATGGCCTCAATCTTGGTGTCCATTGAACCTCCTTTCAAGTTCTTGATGAGCGCTTTTTTTAAATATCTTCAATATCTTTTTCCCTTTTGATATTTGCTGTTCTGCTCTCTGCCTTTCCTCAATCATCTTTGACAGATTCGATTCAAGAATGGTTTCGACCGTTGTGTAGCCATCTTCTAATTCTGATTGTGTTGCATCATGGCCTGAGAATTTAACAACATCTGCAGTTGTAAAGAGTTTTTCGCATTTCCTTCTTGTGTTCTCATCCAGATCAGTTTCTTCCAGTTTTTTTAACAGCTGCTGAGTTGTAAGCTGTGTTGCCGATATTCCAAATTTTTCGGAAAGATATCTTCTGAAGAGTCTTGATAATACACCAAAGGCCTCATCTGTTTTCTTTGCCTTAAGATCAACGCTCTTTTTTAGTTCCTCCAGATAAATTTCTTCTATGATTCTCTGAGGCTGGGGAGCGATCTTCCCTTCTGATCTTTTTTTAATTATAAATAGAGATATGATGACGATAGTTATCAGAACCCCCAAGAATAGAAATAGTATCCACAGATTACTCTTATGCACATTTTCAGGGACTGGATCAACAACTTCGACAGAAAGTCTCTCTGTTTTGAGTGTGTAGGTTTTGTCTGTTTTTCTGTCCTTGTATGTAAGAAGAACCTCTTCTATATAGGCCATTCCCAGGGAGTGTGGCTTAAGTTTATAGCTAATCTCCCTTTCTGCCTTTTGACTACCCGATGTTCCTGTCACTCTGTTTGATACAGAGGTTCCTGTTATTTCGCAGTTTGATAATATTGGCTCCTCGATCTTAACGATTTCAATTCTGTTCTGGTCTCCTTCCCACAACACCTTTACTGATAGTGAGAATGTACGGTTTAATGGTACAGATTTGTGAGATATTTCTGCAGATAGAGTTACTCTTATATTTTCTGATGAGTCTGGAATAGAATATGTTTGTCCTGAAAGTATGGCTGAGAAAAGTATTGTTAAAAGGATGGGTTTGACTATACTATGTTTCATATACCTCCCCATATTTTATATTTTTTCATACTTTTCAGTTTAATAAAAGTTCCACTGACCAGAAAGATTAATTTTTACCTTCTAAATTTTTCAGCTCCGGGATATCATTTATGTCTCTCCCAAGATATTTCAACTCCCATCTTACTGATGGAACAAGTTCATGATCGGGATACTTTTCGAGAAATCTCTTATATGCCCTGCGTGCCATGGTTGTGTCGCCGATTGTGTTGGCATAAATGTATCCTATCATGAATTGAGATTGAGGAGCTGATCTACTTTCAGGATATTCATCGACGATTCGTTTGAATAGAGAGATTGCCTTTGAGAATTTTTTTAGGCCGCCGGTGTAGACAATGGCCGCTCTGTATAGGGCAGAATCTGCTAATGGACTCTCAGGATGAAGGGAGGCAACTTTTTCATAAATTTCGGCCGCCTTTGAGAATTTCTCCTCTGACTCTAATTTTTCAGCCCTGTTCATGAGCTGTTCATCTGAGAGTTTTAAGCATCCTGTAATTGATATGATAATGACTGTCACTGCAAATGATACTGTTATTAGGCTCCTCATCGATTACTCTCCTTATTAAGTAAACATCAATGTTTTAACCGGTTAGTTTAATTAGTCTTAGGAATAAAATCAAGGCTATTTTCTTTGAATATGATTTTGATATTATCTCCAGTTTTTATCTGGCCGCTCAATATTCTTTTTGCAAGTTCATTTGTAATCATCTTCTGAAGGGAACGTTTGAGAGGCCGTGCACCAAAGGCAGGATCATATCCTGTTTTCGCTAGATAGGCCCTGGCCTCCTCGGTAAGTTCGATATTAACCCCCTGTTTCTTTGCCTTTTCCGCTATCTTTTTAAACTGAAGAGATACTATTTGTTCTATCTCTTTCATTCCTAATGGATGAAATACGATGATCTCGTCGATTCTGTTTAGGAGTTCGGGTCTTAAGGTTTTTTTAAGCTGGCTGTTTACTTCGTTTTTAATTTCCTGATATATGCGTTCTCTATTTTCATCTGTTATATTTTGAGACCGTTCCATTATGAAGGGTGCACCGATATTGGATGTCATAATAATAATAGTATTCTTAAAATTGACTTTTCTTCCCTGATTGTCTGTAAGCTGACCGTCATCCAGTATCTGTAGTAGAATGTTGAATACTTCAGGATGGGCCTTTTCGATTTCATCTAAGAGTACTACCGAGTATGGCCGTCTTCTTACCGCTTCTGTGAGCTGGCCCCCCTCCTCATATCCTACATAACCAGGAGGTGCACCAATGAGGCGAGAAACAGAGTGTCGTTCCATATACTCTGACATATCGATTCTTATCATTGCATGTTCATCATCAAATAGAAATTCTGCTAGAGCCCTTGCAAGTTCGGTTTTACCGACACCTGTTGTTCCAAGAAAGATGAATGAACCAATGGGGCGAGCCTCTTCTTGAAGACCTGCTCTTGCCCTTCGAATCGCATCTGCAACAGCCCGAACCGCCTCATCTTGGCCCACGATTCTCTGTCTGATGCGTTCTTCCATGTGTATTAGTTTTTCTCGCTCGCTTTCCATCATTCTCGACACAGGGATCCCTGTCCATCTTGAGACGATTTCTGCAACATCTTCTTCTTCAACTTCCTCTTTAAGCATCTTTCGATCCTTCTGAAGTTCTACGAGTTTTGCATTGACCTCGTTGAGCTCTTTCTCGAGTTCCGGAAGTTTCCCGTACTTTAACTCTGCTGCCTTTGAAAGATCGCCGTCTCTTTCTGCCTTTGCAGATTCTGTCTTAACATTTTCTATCTCTTCTTTTAATTTTCTAATGCGCGAGATTGTCTCCTTTTCCATCTGCCAGTGAGCCCTGAGCTCGTCTGCTTTTTCTTTTAGATTCGAGAGTTCCTCTTTAATTTTCCTGAGCCGTTCTTTTGAGCCTGGATCTTTTTCCTTTTTCATGGCCTCTCGTTCAATCTCAAGCTGTTTTATTTTTCGCTCTACTTCGTCCAGCTCTTCTGGCATTGAATCGATTTCGATGCGAAGTTTGGATGCAGCTTCATCGATCAGGTCTATGGCCTTGTCTGGGAGGAAACGATCGCTGATGTATCGGTGTGAAAGGACTGCTGCCTCTACAAGTGCACTATCCTTTATCCTGACACCATGATGTACTTCATATCTCTCTTTCAGTCCTCTTAGAATGGATATCGTATCTTCAACAGAAGGCTCTCCGACGTATACCGGCTGGAACCTGCGCTCAAGAGCAGCATCCTTCTCGATGTGTTTTCGATATTCGTTTAGTGTTGTAGCACCAACACATCTCAAATCTCCACGTGCTAGTGCAGGCTTAAGCATGTTGGATGCATCCACGGCGCCTTCTGCTGCTCCTGCTCCAACAAGTGTATGCATCTCATCTATAAATAAAATTATCTGGCCTTCTGATTCGTGGATCTCCTTTAGAACGGCCTTGAGTCTGTCTTCAAACTCACCCCTGTATTTTGCTCCTGCTATCAATGATCCAATATCAAGAGCAATGATGCGTTTTGTTTTAAGGTTCTCCGGAACATCTCCTGATATGATACGATGAGCTATACCCTCGACAATGGCGGTTTTTCCGACACCAGGCTCACCAATGAGAACAGGATTATTTTTCGTCCTGCGCGACAGAACCTGCAACACTCTTCGTATCTCTTCATCTCTTCCAATTACAGGATCTAGTTTGCCCTGCCTGGCAAGTTCATTAAGATCGCGAGCATACCGCTTCAGAGCCTGATATTTATCTTCTGGATTCTGATCTGTTACTCTGTGTCCGCCGCGAATAGAGCGAAGCACGTTTAGAATGTTTTCCTCAGAAACACCTCCCTCTCTGAGAATTTCCCCTGCCTTGCTCCTGGATTCCGATATGGCAAGAAGTAGATGCTCGACGCTTATATAGTCATCCTTGAGGGCCTCGGCTTTTTTGAGGCCTCTCTCGAGAACCTGATTTAATTCTTGAGAAAGATATACCTGTCCCACACCTCCTGTTACTTTTGGGAACCGCTCGATCTGGTTTAGAACTTTGCTTTCCGCTTCTTCGACGGATGTGCCAAGTTTTTTTAGGATGGAACAAACAAGTCCTTCTCTATCCTGCAGAAGGGTGTAGAGGAGGTGTTCGGGCTCTATCTGTTGATTTCCATATTCACTGGCAAGAGTGTGTGATTTTTGTATTGCGTCCTGAGATTTTAATGTGAACCTGTTTATGTCAATCAATTAAGACCTCCGAGTTTTTAAATAATTCCATAATATAAATAGGGGGTTGTATCAAGAATCGGAAACTTATTGGAACCTTAAAGAGCGCAGAGGTTGGTTTTTAAGTGTTTCCATCTTGATATATCTTTGCCCTTTTTTAATACTCTTGATACAGCCCCTTTTTTATCATTTTCCTTCATCATCGTCAACGACCTCGAAGTCTGCGTCCTGTGCCTTCTTTTCCTTTTTCTCTTCGGTCTGTGATGTCTGTGATTGGCCTGTTCCGGTCTGGGCTCCGGCTGCATGTGTATACATATATGATACGGCCTGTTGCCACAGTTGATTGAGATTATCAGTTGCGGATTTTATCTCATCTATGTTTGAACCCTTCATTGCCTCTTTCACTCGTCCTACTGCTGCCTCTATTTTATTCTTTAAGTCACTATCGATTTTGTCACCCGACTCTTTAAGATTCTTCTCTGTTTGATATACGAGTTGGTCTGCGGCATTTCTTGCATCGACCTCTTCTCTTCGTTTTTTATCTTCAGCAGCGTGTTGTTTGGCATCCTTTATCATCTTATCGATTTCTTCCTTGGTAAGACCGCTTGAAGCTTCGATTCTTATTGACTGTTCCTTGTTTGTCGCCTTATCTTTTGCCGAGACATTTAGTATGCCGTTGGCATCGATGTCAAAGGTGACTTCGATCTGCGGCACGCCTCTTGGTGCAGGTGGAATCCCGTCCAAATGGAAACGACCTATTGTTTTGTTATCAATGGCCATTTCTCTTTCACCCTGCAATACATGGATTTCGACAGTTGTCTGGTTGTCTGCAGCGGTAGAGAAGATCTCACTCTTCCTGGTTGGGATGGTTGTGTTCTTCTCTATGAGTTTTGTAAAGACTCCACCGAGCGTCTCGATTCCAAGAGAAAGAGGTGTAACATCGAGAAGAAGAACATCCTTTACATCCCCTCCAAGGACTCCACCTTGAATGGCAGCGCCAATGGCAACAACTTCGTCTGGATTAACACCCTTGTGTGGATCTTTACCAAAGATCTCTTTTACAATTTCCTGAACTCTTGGAACACGGGTCATGCCTCCTACAAGCACAACTTCGTCGATATCGGTTGGTTTCAGGCCTGCATCATTTAATGCAATCTGACACGGTTCTATTGTTTTGGTGAAGAGGTCATCGCACAGCTGCTCGAATTTTGCGCGGGTGAGAGTCATGTTAAGATGTTTTGGACCAGAGTCTGTTGCTGTTATGAAAGGAAGATTTATCTCTGTCTGTGTAGATGTTGAAAGCTCCATCTTTGCCTTTTCGGCTGCTTCTTTGAGTCTCTGAAGAGCCATTGGATCTTTGGAGAGATCAACACCTTCTGCCTTCTTAAATTCATCTACAAGCCAGTTGATTATGCGCTGATCGAAATCGTCGCCGCCGAGGTGTGTATCTCCATTTGTGGATTTGACTTCAAAAACACCGTCACCTAATTCAAGAATCGATATATCAAATGTGCCACCTCCGAGATCAAACACTGCGATCTTTTCGTTTTTCTTTTTATCCAGTCCATATGCTAGGGATGCTGCTGTTGGTTCATTGATTATCCGTTTGACCTCAAGACCTGCAATTATTCCAGCTTCTTTTGTGGCCTGTCTCTGGCTGTCGTTGAAGTAAGCAGGTACAGTAATAACCGCCTCTGTGACCTTCTGGCCGAGATAGTCTTCGGCAGTTTGTTTCATTTTCTGCAGTATCATTGCAGATATTTCAGGAGGGGAGTATTCCTTATCACCAATCTTTACTCGGGCAACATTGTTCTTCCCTTTTACTACTTTATATGGAACCTCTTTTATTTCCTCCTCAACCTCTTCATACATTCGTCCCATGAAACGCTTTATTGAGAAGATGGTATTGTCAGGATTTGTAATTGCCTGACGCTTTGCCGATGCCCCGACCAGTCTTTCTCCTTTTTTAGTGAATGCTACCATGGAGGGAGTTGTTCGAGAGCCTTCAGCGTTAGGAATTACTACCGGCTCACCACCCTCCATTACAGCTACACATGAATTTGTAGTTCCCAAGTCGATTCCAATTATTTTTCCCATTGTTGAAAACCTCCTTTTAAAATATTTTATTAAAGATCGTTATTCTTATTTTTCAGATGATTTATCTTTTGGTTTTGTATTTTCACTCTTTTTATCCCTTTCTTTACTCTTTGCATCAGAAGATGCGGTTAAGTCAGAAGCAGATTCTCCTGTTCCCTTCTTTTTGTAATCGGTGATGTAAAACCCAGAGCCCTTGAATATAAGCCCTGCTCCGGCGCTTATCAGTCGTGTAACTTTTCCCCTGCACTTTGGACATCTACTCAAAGGTTCTTCTGTTATCAATTGAAAAACCTCAAACTCATGATTGCATTTATCACAGCGATATTCGTATGTAGGCATAATATTTCCCTCTCTTTAGATTGTCTATTATTCCTTAACCCTGACTGTTATATACTGATCTCCTTCTCGACCATTTCGTTTTATACCCATTCCACTCAATCTAAATGTTGATCCGTCATGTGTACCAGGGGGAATCTTAAGCTTAATCTTGCTGCCGTGTACTGTTTTTACTTTAACGGTGGCACCCCTTGCAGCCTGATCTTTATCAAGATATATCTCACATGTAATATCGTTACCCTCACGTTTGAAGAAGTGATGCGGCTGCACATGAATTCTTACGATCATGTCGCCGGGAGGTGCCCCACCAATACCTGGTTCTCCTTCACCCCTCAGCCTGATTTCTTCCATTTCATCTATACCTTTTGGTATCTTTACCGAATAGGTCCTTTTTCCCTTTGCGACTCCTCTTCCATGACATCTATCGCATGGGTTGTGAATAATGTGTCCCCTTCCATAGCATCTGGGGCATGGACGGCTAACTCCGAATCCTCCATATCCGATTACTACTGTTCCTCGTCCATTACATTCAGGGCACGTCTCCACTCTGGATCCGGGCTTGGCACCGCCACCACTGCAGACAGGACAGACCTTTTCTTTTTCTACACTGAAGGATGTTTTCCCGCCGTTGATGGCCAGTTCAAAGGGTATCGTTAGATTGACTCTAATATCATCACCCTTAGTGGGGCCACGTCTTGACTTGCGTGTTCTCTGACCTATATCAAAGATTTGAGAGAAAACATCTCCCAGATCACTGAAAATATCGAAGCCTTCGAATGAGAATCCGCCTCCGCCTTGACAGCCTTTTCTGTGGAATCCTCCGAAGTTGAAATTATTGAAATCAAAGTTTGCCCCGGTGCCGAATTTTCGCATCTGGTCATACTTTTCTCTCTTCTGTGGATTGCTGAGGATTTCGTGAGCTTCCTGGATGTCTTTAAATTTTTCCTCTGCTTCTTTATTCCCTGGATTGGCATCGGGGTGATACATTTTTGCCAGTCGCCTGAATGCCTGTTTTATTTCATCCTGACTGGCATTTTCTGATACTCCAAGTATTTTATAATAATCTTTGACTCCCATCTTATCTATTCATTTCGATTGTCTCTGTACTTGCCGACCTTTACTTTGCTGGGACGCAGCAATTTTCCCCTGAATCGATATCCGGTCTGCCACTCTTCCAGCACAATACTGTCTTTATCCTGATCTGTTTCTTCGGTTACAACGACTTCATGAATCTCAGGATCAAATTCACATCCCACGGCTGGAATTTCCTCCAGACCTTCATCGGCAAGGATTTTATTGAATTTCTTATATATCAATTTTACCCCATCGATTTCTATAAAGTTGTTTTCGTTGTTGTGATTGATCATTCTTTTAAAGTCATCAAGAACAGGTAGTAAGTTTGAGATTAGTTCTCCCTTAGCCGTTGAACTAATTTCTGCCCACTCTTTTTCTGTTCTTCTTTTATAATTTATAAAATCGGCCTGAAGCCTCTGAAGTTGCTCGAGATAATCATCGTCTTTTTGCCGCACGGTTTCGTTTGAGCACTTTTCACTACTTGAGTTTTTATTCTGCTCTTCTGAATCGATCTCTTTTTCTGTATCCTCTATTTCAATGTTTATTTTCTTATTTTCCATTTTCTACCCAATTTAATTAAATTTTAAGAGTCTGGATGCGATACAACATCCAGACTCTTTTTGCTATATCGATTTTTTACACTCAGCTGACAGAGATGCTAATCTCTTTTGGTTTTGCCTCCTCAGATTTAGGTAGAGTAATTGTCAGCAGTCCATCCTTATATGTTGCCTTCACACTGTCAACCTTTACAGAAGATGGCAGACTGAAAGATCTCTCAAACGAGCCGTATTCCCGTTCAATGCGGTGGTAGGTTTTTTTCTCCTCTTCTTTTTCTCTCTTTTTTTCACCGGATATAGTCAGCACATTGTCCTGAAGTGAAATCTTTACATCCTCTTTCTTCATGCCTGGGATTTCGGCAACTACAATAAACTCATTATCGTTTTCATGAATGTCTACGGCAGGGTTCCAGACCATCGAACCACTGTCCAGCTTTGTTGGCGTTCCGGAAAAGAAGGCATTATAGAGACGATCCATGTCTTCCTGGATACGGGCCAGGTCCCGCCATGGTGACCAGCGAATCAGTGTCATGGTTAATACCTCCTTTCATAATCATTTTGTGATTTTGCCTTCAGGAAGTGCAACCATCATGCCACGGTTTAGAAAGTCGACTTATCTTCTTGATATTAAACTAGATAGGGATGAAGAATCTGAATATGTGAATTGTGTCAGAATAACATTATAAATGAAATTGTGACACATTAATGTTAATTTGTTGTCATATTGGCATAAAAAGAGGAGGCATGAAGGGCCTCCTCTTTGCCTGTTTTGTGTTTAACGACCAATTTAATCTGGTATCTCGACAAATGCATGAGAATCGATACCTCTGAATCTTAGATAAAAAATCACGACACTTCCCTTTTTAAATTTCCTCAATGCTTTTCGATAGTCTGAAGTTGATCTAATCTTGTAATTTTCAATTTTTGTGATGAGAGTTCCAATGTTGCGAATTCCACCCTTCCATGCAGGACCGTATCGCTCTATATCAACAACTATCACACCCTCGTCGCCTTCATCGATTCCGTACTGCTGACGATATTGGTCATCAAGATTTTTTACAACGATCCCAATATCAGGAAAGTCAGCAGCCTGTTCCTGTTTTTTGGGTTTTTCCTTTCCAGTCTCACGCTGTCCAAGTTTGATCTTGATTGTTTTCTTTAAACGGTTTCGAAGAATTGTTATCTCAACAAAGTCGCCTGGATTTTTTAATGCTATATAACTCTGAACCTGATTACTTGCATTGACTTTTTTCCCGTCTATCTCTAGTATGATATCGAACTGCTGAAGTCCTGCTTTCTCTGCTGGACTTCCCGGCTGAACCTTTTCGATGAGCACTCCAGTCGGTTTATCTAAGCCAAATCTTTTTGCCTTATTTTCGTCAACGTTGGTCATGGATATTCCAAGAAAGGCACGGACCACATATCCCTTTTCTATAAGATCAGAAGCTATCTTCTTTGCCAGATTGATAGGTACTGCAAATCCGTATCCTGCATAAAATCCTGTACCAGTTGCAATTGCCGTATTTATTCCGACGACCTCACCCTTTAAATTTACAAGTGGCCCGCCACTATTTCCAGGATTTATAGCAGCATCTGTTTGAATAAAATTTTCGATTGCATATGAGCCATATTCTGGGCTTGTCTCTACATCCCTTATTATGTTAATATTTCTTCCAAGAGCACTTACTATTCCTGCAGTTACCGTAGAACTCAGATACTCTCCAAGAGGACTTCCAACAGCGAGTACCCATTCTCCGACTTCCAGTTCGTCTGAGTTGCCTAGCTTTGCTGTAGGCAGATTTTTACCATCGATTTTAATTACTGCAATCTCTGTTAAAGGATCTGTTCCAATTAGTTTTGCCTTAAATGAGCGGTTATCCGGCAGAGTTACATCGAGTTCATCCATGTCTGCCACTACATGATTGTTGGTCAGGATGTATCCATCGCTGCTTATTATCACTCCTGATCCGAGACCTTTTATGACATCTTCCCTTTTCTGAGGCTTGTATTTGAAATCGAAGAATTGTCTGAATAAATCATCGAACGGAACGACTCTGCGTGTTATTGTTTTTTGGGGAGAGATCCTGACAACCGTTGGCACTACTCTTTTTGCAACTGCTGTAAATGCCTTCGCCGTACTCTGAAGATCAAATCTAGCCTGGGGGCTATTTTCTTTTGAACCGATATCAACAGTTGTTGTGTTGCGTGAAGCGATTCCCTTTGGTATCCAGTTGAAATTGACTGTTAAAACAATTCCGATGACTATTCCGATTAATATCAGTCCGGCAGCAGTTAGTCTTTTTTTTCTTGATGTCCACATGTTATCACCTCCAAATAATTTATAAATTTTTCTATCTACCAAGAATCAGTCCCTTGCACTTCTAAGCAGAAGAAGTCTTATCAGATGGAACACTGCAACAGCACTTGCTGCCACATATGTAAGAGCAGCGGCCTGCAATATCTTTTTTGCATGATGTGATTCCTCTTCTACAAGATAACCTCTCGATCTGAGAAGTTTTAATGCTCTGGAGCTTGCATTGAATTCTACAGGCAGTGTAACGATCTGGAAAAAAACAGCTGCTCCAAAGAGATAGATACCGAGGTCCATGAGCCATTTTGCAGACGGGTAAAATAGAAATCCAATGAAAAACAGGGGGAATGCCATCGATGATCCGATACTGGCAACAGGAAAGATTGATTGCCTTATCTGAAATGGTGAATATGCCATTTTGTGCTGAATGGCGTGTCCAACCTCGTGAGCAGCAATTGCAAGGGCTGCCAGTGACCTGCTTCTAAAGATAGAGGATGAGAGCCTCAACACTCGAGATCTTGGATCGTAGTGGTCGGTCAGCCTTCCTTCAACCTCTTCGATGTGGATGTTCTGGAGCCCGTTCTCATCCAATAGATTTCTTGCCGCCATGCCTCCAGTGATTCCAGAAGAGGCCGGTATCTTGCTGTATTTTGAATATGTTGTTTTAATCTGATATTGGGCCCATACCGCAAGAAGAATTGCTGGCAACAGTATAATTATTGTTGGATCAAAGAAGAACAATGGCATTTATTCTCTCCTTTACTTTTTACTGGATAGTAACATTTACGATATTACGCCTGCCCATAAAAAAAGTTCCGAATGTTGGTAATAGACTCGGTACGTTAAAAGTGGAGGGCAATATTGATTCCATTACTGGTTGCACTTAGATTGATTCTGCCAATTGGAACCTTTACCTCCATTGGAATGAAGGCAACATAGATAGATCCAGCACTGAAGAGACTGGATACGATACACCACGCAAGATCTCTCTTTGACTGGTCTGCAAGATAGTCTGCATTGGCCATTTGCTCTTCGCTTTCTGCCTGCTGTTTATGTTTTTGATAATCCTGATATTTTTGCACAGCATAAGCACCCGTTGCTAGTCCTAAAAAAATGAATGGAAGAAATGGATGGTTCTTTTTCAGATAGTATCTGGTTCTAGTTTCAAAGTCCCATATAGATTTGTCGCTTCTGTATATTTTTGAAATCTGTTCTATGGGCAGCACTATTAGTGTACCGCTGTCTGTTTTCAGTAGAAGGCCTCTTTCCGTTCTTCTGAGAAAGTGTCCGCGATATTTCTTATTGTTTTTCGTGACAATCAAATCTGAACTTAGTAGATTTGATGCAAGGCATAACAAGATTATTATACAGGTGATCTTTTTCATTAGTTTGGCCTTTAATATACTAAATGAAACCACTGCTACAATTACAAAATTTTTGCATAAATCATGCCACGTACTAATACTTAATTCTCTTTATAGAGTAGAACCATGATTCTTCGATTGAGATATCGGCCAACAGGCGAATTGTTATCACCGAATAGAACGTCGCCCTTACCCTTCAGCCGTATCTTTAATGGTCTGCTTTCACCATATCCTACAGGTGGATCAATTCTTTTCCATATTATCTGATATTTTGATGGATATCTCTGTTTAACTCTTTCTTTAAATGCTCTGGTAAAATTTTGAGCCCTTCTGTATGATAACTGTTCATTTATGCTTTGATTCCCAATTGCACATGCATGGCCTTCGAATCGTACACGCATGTCTGGATTCTTAATGAGCTGTTTTGCAATATCCATCATACGATCCCAGTAGAATTGATATACTGGTTCGATCTTGGCAAATTTTGCAGCACCGAACATTTCCCATCTTCTAAGAGTTCTTTTTTCTTCTATAAAGACCGAGTCTGTATGTGTTCGGAATGTTCTTCCAATTGTATCTTTTAGTACGAGATTGTATTTATATGTGGCATTACGAGGAACAAGCCTGCCGCTTAGGTTCATACCATCCCAGTTGAATTTGCCACTAATAAAGTTTCCAGAAACAATATCGGGAGAGGTTGCTTCAAATGGTCCGGGCCTTCCCTTTATTCTCCATGATTGTATTCCTCCGGAAGATACGATTTCTGCATTGAATGGAATTCCGCCACCGCTGAGTGTAGTATCAACAGATATTTTGTAGGGGCCGAAAATCTCTGCTTCATATTTCTGTTCTACCTTAAATGATACTACTCTGTTCTGCTCCATGACCCACTTTGCATCGAGTGAATCTGATGGCATTGGTCTGAGTCCAAGGATCTTATCGGGATGATCCCTAACTATCCTTATCTGTGAAGGGGCTACGTCAAGATCGATTAACATTGATTTTACACTTTCTGCTCTATCATCGGCGAGTGCAGGATCCTTTTCACCACTAAGAGCATCGATCGAGCCCATAACCTCAATCACGACACTTCTGTTCTTTTTTAATCTCTCTGCAAGAGTCCTGAGCGTTGGAAGGGCTATATCGTTTTCGGAGAAATATGAGGAATCGATTACAGCCGAATTTTTTTCAAAGTAGATTTCAGGAACAAATGGAAGTTCAATATAGTCGTAACCTGTTGACATTACTTCGAGTGAGTCGGGCGACTCAACAATCCCTTTTGGAACAGATATAAATTTTTCTTCTTTTATGTTATTGTCTTTATCTCTTTCAAGAATTAGGGAATCTGGATCCAATGCTACTCTAATAGAATGAATACCATTGTATTCTGTTTCCCATCTAATCTGAATTGTTGTATCCTGATCTGGTGATAGATTTTCGATTCTTTTTTTCATTAAAACTGATCGATTCAATTCGGGATCGTTAAAAAGATCCTCTACTAAAATATCGAATGCTCCTGTCGAGTTTGTTCCGCAGTTTCCCACGGTTATTATAAGATCGCCCTGTTCTGGTGTTACTGTTATCCATTGAGTAGGATCGAACTCAATCTTTTTTACTATCAGGTCTGGAGTGCTAACCACAAATTCTGATATATTTTCCCTTCCCCTCTTTGCGAGTCGGGCATGTTTTCCAAGATCATAGGCCACGACTGCCCAATAGTAGATCCCTCCTTCCATGACAGATGTTGAATAGGAGCTTGAAGATGTTAGCTCTGAAATCATGACAGAATCTCTTAGACTTGACTGGAAGAATTTTTCAACATCTTTTTCTGTCGATTTTACGATCCTCTGGAGTCTTGATCTGTCCCTGTCGATAAGCAGGATATATTTAACCTCATCAAAAGGATCTGGATCGTATGCATCTTCCCAGTCCAGTTCGATTTGTGATGACTTTCCCCTCACCCTCGATTCTACTATTTGAGGTTCTTGGAGATGGAAGGGCTCTGGTGCGATTGGGTAGTGTGAGATCGCTGCCCTGTAGGCCGGTTCAAGGACCTCTCCATATCCTGCCTCTGCAAGGTTGATTTCAAAACTGTCGCCAAACCTTGAAGGAAGACCAAAAATGGAATTTATGACATCTCCCCAGCGGAAACCAAAACCAAAACTAAAATCACCCAGATCTTTTCCATTTATTATATATCCAACGCGTGCACCTATGATATCTTTCCACCACAATTCTCCACCAATCCCAAATACCCAATCTCGATTTTCCACTTTGACTCCATCGGTTGCGATTAACAGACTCCATGCCCTGTAACTTCCAGCACGAAACGATACTCCTCCGCGAAGTGTAAGAGGCAGGGATGAGTAATTTTTATCAAACTGCATGCCTGTTCCGTAATTTAATAGTGCAACCCCTGCCGTGAATATTCCATAATCGAAGATGGAGAGTCCGAATCTGCCTAATCTGAAGCGATCGGGTCTGAAGAGAATTCCAGCATCTGCTGCCATTGCTGTTGCTGAATATGTGGAAAGTCTGCTTGAGATCGATTTAAAATTGACTCCAAGCGCAAGGTATCGGGAAAGCCAGTCGAGTCTCTGGCCAAATGAGATTGTTGCCACAAGATGATTTGCCGAGACTGGATCAGCCTTTCCTCCAGTCGCATCCCACGAGGGCATTCCAACATAATTTAATCCGAAACCTAAGGCGGTCTTTTTACTGCCGAGAAACCGGAACTGCTTAAGAAAGGTAAAGTCAGCTTGATAGACATCAGCAAACCATCTGTTGTAGGCTACAGACCACTGCCACCTTCTTATCAGTCCGACTCCACCCGGGTTTGAATAGATCGTATAAATGTCATCACCGACTCCTGTGAATATACCTCCCATGCCTGCTTGTCTTGCACCTGGATATATTTTCATGAATGGAAGTCCGATGTTCTGCCCTCTTGTATGTATGGTAGGGATCGAAAGAGTGAGAAGCAGAAGAATAGATATGTTTGTTTTAATATTTTTCATGGTATCCCCCTGCTGATCATCTTATTACTATAAATTTGCGGCTCTTATGAAAATCACCTGATATGAGTATTGCAATATAGATTCCACTCCCGACTGTATTGCCGTTTGAATCTTTTCCATCCCAGGTAGTGAAGTTCCACCCAGCATAATAGTTGCCGCTTACAACTTTCTTGATAAAACCACCAGAGAGGTCATAGACATTTATTTCGGCATATCGGTTGGAGCTGAGTTTGAAACGCATTCCAAGAGGTGTTGAGTCGTCGGGTTTGAACACGTTTTCATCTAGGAAGAATTCATCTGAGCTCTGAATCGTGAAATATGCAGTATCCGATTTTGTCTCGTTCCAGAATCCTGTTGTCTCAAAGATCACTCCCACCCTTTCTTTCTTTTTATCTGTTCTCATGCGTGTGTCACTGAAATCGGGTTCTATTTTTATCCATACATCTGGAGTAAGAGTTGTAGTCTCGATGAATTCGTCTGCATATGTGTCGATTATTGTTCCCTCCTCAAACAGGACCTTAAGATCCCATTTCTTTATATCAGATTTGACTCTTACCCTTACCTCAACACTATCAAAAGGTTCGATTATTGCAGGGGAGACCTGAATTTCAGGTTTTGGTAGATTTGTTCCTATTACCCATAGTGTGTCTGTAGCCGTATTATTCGAAGGGTTCTGGTCATCGCTGCAGTAAACAGTAGCACTATTTACCTGCGGACTTGGCTCCCATGGTGAGAAGTGCGAGCCGACCACACATCGATAACCTATCTTTTTTGTTTCTCCAACACCGATCAGTGAAAAATTCCATACAACAGAATCGTCGCTCTGAACGGCCGGTTGGACTTCAAAGTCGATTGGGGAGACAGAGTCGGCAAGAAAATCTACGACTCTGATATTTCCCCCTAGTCCTGCTCCTATATTCTTTATTGTGATTTCGTATGAAATCGTGTCGCCCTGATGTGCAAAATATAGAGTGTCACCATGTTCTATAGATACGGAATCCGATATTACCTTTTTTGAGATCTTGAGGTCTGGAGGAATCATTGGTACGTAGTAGATTCCCTTGCCCCGGCCAGTGGCAGATCCATGATGAAGTGTTATGTCCACTATCCGCCAGGTTCCATTTGTAAATGGATCCGTAGATGTATGAGCAAGAACATAATAACCTTTCAGCAGGCCGTAGATGGATAGATAGATGGAAGCCAGGTCTTCTGCATTTGGGGCATATTTATATATTCCTCCAGTTTCGTCTGCTATTCTCTTGAGATCGTCTCCGTTCACACGTCCGCCTAGTCCGATTGTAAATACTGGAATCTTATTTGTTACAGCATACTCTATTACCTCATCTATTGTATGTGTACTCTTGTTGTCTATCCCGTCCGTGTAGGCAATGACGGCTCTTCGCCACGACTCAGCCAGACAAAGGTCTATTGAAGAGTATAGCGCATCGTAAAAGGCGGTTCCCGATGCAGTGGAAATATTTTTTGAGATTGCATTTATCAAAAGGCTCGTATCGCTTGTAAATTCCTGAATAATATGTACAACCCCGTTGAATTTTATTATGGCTGCTCTGTCTATATCATTCATCTGACGGACAAAAATTCTGGCTGCATCCTCTGCCTTCTCAATATCGCTGCCCATGCTGAAGCTGTAGTCCATTGCCAGTGCTGCCGATATTCCCCTTCCTTCCACATTGTAGACCTCTGTTACCATATATTCTGGCGAGCTTTTTTTAATATCAGGATCGGCAGGTTTAGTTGTATCTTCCTGATGGTATTCAAGAAGCACCTTCCACACAGAATCCACCACAGCTCCTGAGAGAGTTGTATCGCTTGGTCCAAGCCAACGAGAGGTGTCTGCAAGACCCTGAATATAGAGCCCCTTCTGATTCTTAATTGTAATTAGTGAAAGAACAGGATTTGGGAAGCCGCCATGAACACCTTTGAAGATAGTTGTGTCTGCTATTGAAACAGATTCGAAAATAACCTGAAGAGAGTCTGATTGAGCAAGTGTTGAGAATGGTATTAGGAGGATTGTGGAAGTGATGAGGCAGATTGGTAAAATGTCTTTGAAATTTAGTCTCTGGAACATTTCTACCTCTTTTTAAATTTTATGTTATAGGATTTATTTGCAAGCAATATGAACCAGAGACTCACCCACCAGCAGCACTCCTTTATCTTTGCCTGCTGCCCATACCCAAGTCTCTGTCTGATAAATTTATGAGTGCTTTTGCTGGTTTTCCCCTAAGGCTTGAAAAAATTAGAAATTATCTATCAAAAAGTCAAGTAAAATATTTTATATCAACAAATTATTATAAAATTGTTTGGTTTCTAGACGTGTTACTTTTTTCAGTGTCTACCTTGAGAAGTAGCAGACCTCCTGTAACGAAAAACAATATCAATGATAGGACGCCCAGCCTGCTTGTCTTTGCGAGCTGGCTGACAATACCAAAGATTGCCGGTCCGATGATGCCAGCAAACTTACCGCTTATGTTGTAAAAACCAAAAAATTCTGCGCTCTTTTTTCTTGGTACCATGCTGCCAAACAGTGAACGGCTGAGTGCCTGAGTTCCGCCCTGAATGAGTCCTATAATGAATGCTACTATCCAGAAGTGGATTGCCCTTGTTATAAAAAAGGCCGCCACAGATACCATAATATATATTGCCAGCCCTATGAGAATTGTTTTTTTGGCTCCTATCCTCTCAGCGATTTTACCAAATCCAAGCGATGATGGGAATCCTACTATCTGTGTAAGGAGAAGCGCTCCGACCAGATCCATTGTGCTTATTCCGATCTCATCTCCAAAGGCTGTAGCCATCTTTATGATAGTACCTATTCCGTCGTTATAAAACCAGAAGGCGAGTAGAAATAGAAAGAGGTTTTTATATCTTTTTATCTCTTTGAATGTATTTATCAACCGGCCAGCAGAAATCTTTAATGGGTTTGTAGATATCGAGTCATGGAATTCTATTTTTGGTTCAGGTATGATCTTAAATAAAAACAGAGAAAAAAGACCCCACCAGACTGCTGCACTCAGAATAGATAACCTCATGCCTAGGATGGGAAGCATTACACTTGAGCCCTGAATCGATGTTTTTGGAAGCAGCCAGATCATTATAATATTGATTATTAAAAGAAGGCCTCCTCCGAAATAGCCTGTTGCATAACCTCTTGTTGAGACTCTGTCCATGTGTTCGGGTCGTGATATGTGCGGCAGGAGGGAATCGTAGAATATTTCGCTTCCCGCAAAGCCAATATTGGCAGCTATGAAAAAAATAGAAACCCAGATCCAGTCTCCTGAACCGGTTAGGGATATTAGAGCAGTAAATAGTACACCTATCGAGGTGAAGATTCCAATGAAAATTTTCTTTGATGAAAAGTGATCGGCTATGGGACCCATGATGAGGGCGATGATTGCTATGAAAAGCATTGCGGCAGAGGCGGTATAGCCCCAGAGCGATGTTGCTAAGTAGTGGTGCGATTGTGGTATAGCGGCTGTTGATACATTTCTGAAAAATATTGGGAGAACCGCAGCCATGACGGTCGTGGCAAATGCCGAGTTTGCCCAGTCATACATACACCATGCATTTATTATCTTTTTATAGATTTTTGTGTTCATTACAACATCTGACCATGATTATCTTCCTTCTGAAAGACGCTCTATTAGATAGTAGGGCAAGTTCTCATAACGCATTTTGTTCTGAACAATCTTAATTGGATATTCTACTCGCCTTAAATAGAATCTGTTTTCACTTGTGTCAAAGATTCCATAGCAGCTTCTGTTGTCGCCATCGCGAGGCTGTCCCACACTTCCGACGTTGATTATATATCTATATTTTTCATTTATCGTGAGGTTTGATGCACTCAGTGCGGTTATTTTTCTATCCTCTTCCATAACAAATGCCACAGGAGTATGAGTGTGTCCAACAAAACAGAGACGGCTCTTCAAAGCACCGAATCCGTTGATGACATCACTCTCACTGAATAGATAGTAAAATTTATGCGGCTCATGAGGCGATGAATGAACCAGTGTTATTTCATCCTTTATTATGATAAACGGGAACTCCTTTACTCTTTCTACATTTTTCTTTTTTAATACATCTCTTGTCCAATATATGGCCTCTTTGGCATAATCGTTGAAGTTTCTAGCAGAACAGAGGTCTGCCGCAGCATAGTCGTGATTTCCCATTACAGCCTTTTCTACAGATGAGAGTACCATCTCTATACACTCGTTCGGGTTAGGTCCATAACCGACTATGTCGCCGAGGCAGAAGATATGATCGACTCCTTCCATCTCGATGTCCTTTAGGACATTTTCGAGTGCTTCGAGATTGCTGTGAATATCTGAAATGATTGCTATCTTCAAGTATTATCTCCTTCCACAAGCTGTTATTGTTTTTTATCGTTTGATTCTGCCATACTGCAAAAAGTGAACCATATTCACATCATATCTACTGGATCGACATCTATTGTGATTCTTACATCTGGAAAATATGTCTTCTCATAAAAGATCGTAAGATTGTTTCTTATTATTTCACGGATTTTTTTTCCAGAGGGATCAAGACTTTTTTTTGATTTGAAAATCATCTGATATCTATAATTATCCCTTATTCTCGAAATTGGTGAAGGCGCAGGCCCCAGCTTTTGAAAAAAATCTTCTTCTTTTATAAGATCAGAAAATATCTTTGAAGCCCTTTCTGCACTTTCACTGCTTTTAGAGATGAACCGCAGTAGTATGAGTTTCCCCCATGGAGGATAGTTGAGTTCTTTCCGCTGCGTTGATTCGTGGTTGTAAAATGCATCGTAATCCTGCTTTTGGGCAAATCGAAGCACAGGGCTGTCTGTTGAGTAGGTCTGGATTACGACCTCACCCTGTACCCTTCGTCTTCCTGCCCTTCCTGCTGCCTGTGTCAAGAGGTGGAAGGTTCTCTCTGTTGAGCGGAAATCTGGAAAATAGAGACCAGTATCTGCAGAGATGATTCCAACGAAGTTTACATCTGGAAAGTCGTGTCCCTTTGCAACCATCTGTGTTCCTATGAGGATCTTAGCACTTCCCTTTTCAAATTCTCTTATAATATGATCGTGAGATCCTTTTCTTCTTGTAGAGTCGAGATCCATTCTAATTGTTTTTAAGTCGGGGAAGAGCCGATTGAGTTCTGCCTCGACCCTCTGAGTGCCCACACCTCTGTAGTTCAATGTTGAGCCGCCGCATCTGGAACAGGTGTCTGGTGGCTTTTTCTTGAAATCACAGTAGTGGCAGATCAATAGATAATTCTTTTTATGATATGTGAGCGAGATATCACAATTTGGACAGTGCTCTATGTATCCACAATCTCTGCACCTGAGGAACGAGGAATAACCTCTGCGGTTTTGAAGTAGAATAATCTGCTCTCCCCTTTCCAGATGTGTTTTCATTCTTTCTATGAAATGATCTGTAAATACATCATTCCTCGACTCCTTTTGATCGACCACGGTTATTTTTGGAAGGGGGGTGTTATCGATCCTGTTTGGAAGCCTTATCAGTTCATATTTGCCCTTTGTTGTATTGAAGTAGGATTCGAGACTCGGTGTGGCAGAACCAAGGATTACAACGCATCCATTGATTTTACCTCTCATTACTGCAACATCCCTTGCATTGTATCTTGGAGATGGATTCATCTGTTTATACGATGTGTCATGTTCCTCATCCACTATTATTAAACCTAGGTTTTTCAGTGGGGCAAAGACTGTTGATCTTGGGCCAAGTGCAATCAGAGAGCTGCCCTCTCTTATCTTTCTCCATGAGTCATACCTCTCGCCCTGAGACATTCTGCTGTGAAGCACTGCCACACTATCGCCAAAGACGGCACGATAGCGAGATACGGCCTGTGGAGTAAGAGATATTTCAGGAATGAGTACAAGAGCCGATTTTCCCCTGTTTAGTGCATGGCGTATCGACTCTATGTAGACCTGTGTCTTTCCACTGGCTGTGACTCCGTGAATTAAAAATACCCTGAATTCCTCTCTATTCAGTGATTCTCTGATTTTTTTTAATGCGCTCTTCTGATCTTCAGTAAGCTTTACTGGTTTTGGCCCTTTTTTTGTGATTTCGGAATAGGGGTCCCTAAACACCTCTTTATTTAGGATTTCTATCATGCCCTTCTGCTTCAGTCTGTTAAGAACTGAGAGCTCTACAGATAGTTCTTTCTTGCTGGCCATTCCGTCTGAATCTTTAAGGTGCATGATTACTTCATACTGTCGGGGTGCCCTCTTTTTCAGCTGGTTCAATAGATCTGGATCAGGATCAGACTTTAGATATATCCATTTTTCCGATTTTATACCTATGTCAGATTCATCGAGAACATGTTTTAGTTTTATCAATCCTGCACTCTCAAGTCTATAGAGATGCCATCGTATCCCTTTTATGTTAGTCTTCATTTTTATTTTATTTAGAGTGGTCTTTTTTTCTCTCTCTATTATCGACAAAATTTTTTTCTGCGTTTCTGACAGCCTTTTATTTAAATCTTCATGATCGATCTTCTCTATTATTATTCTGCTCTTTCTGTGCATTCCTGGAGGCAGTGATGTGCGAATTACATCTCCCCATGAGCTAAGATAGTACTCTGAAACCCACCGTGTCAACTTTACCAGTTCTGGAGTAAGCAGTGGATATGGATCACAGATGTCTTCTATTTCCTTGAGCTGGCGAATCGAGCTCTCTTCTGCAAGTTTCACTACAAACCCGATTACTCTGCGATTTTTTAAAGGTACAACGACCCTGTGTCCTGGTCTCAGATCATTCAGGAACCTTGAGGGAACGGCGTAGGTAAAACATTGAAGTGGTGGTTGCGTAAAAACTACTTCAGCATTTTTATTTTTTCCCGGGTTCACATTTCAATATAAAAATGTAAAAAGTTTTATGCAATGGAAATGAGGCTCTGAGATATTTTTTCCTTGTAGATGTTTTTTTTATATGATATATTTAATATTAAAGATCGATTATAATCATTACAGGAGAATAAATTGCTTAGAAAAAGTTTTTATATAATTTTAACGGTTCCTGTTTTTTTGATGCTTATTCAATGTGCAGGCAACAACAGATTGGCCAATCTGAAAGAGGTTAAAATAGACAGGCCCGACAAGAGAGCCCTGGAGTGTTTTATCGATGGTGTTATGTATGATATAGACCAGAATTATCCAGCAGCTCTTTTAGCATATCAAGAAGCACTCCTTTACGATTCGACATCATCTGAGATCTATTTTTCTGTCGGTAGGGACTATTTCATGATGGGCAAGGTCGAGAGTGCTGAGATATTCTTCAAAAAGGCTCTTAGGCTGGATCCTAGTAATGGAGATGTGAAGAGGTTTCTTGCAGAGGTTTATCTTAGAAGCGGCCGTCTGGCAATGGCTGAAAATATCTTTAAAGATATGCTGAAGAGTGACAGTACAAGAGTTGATCTCTATTTTGATCTGGCCCAGATATATCTTCAGACAGATAGGCTGAAAGAGGCTGCAGACATATACAGCAAGATTCTATCAATGCAGGAGATTCCAGATCCAGGGATTCTACTGCGCCTCGGAGACCTGTTTCTCGAGATGAAGCGCTACGATGAGGCAGGTGATATATATAGAGAGCTGGTCCGGCTTGAACCCGAGGAGGGGTTTGGCTACTATGGAGTGGGTTTGAGTCGTGAGGCGGCCGGTGATACTTCTGGTGCTGTATTCTACTACAACGAGGCAATAAGTAAATCTCCAGATCTCAAAGAGGCGGTTGTCAGATTAAGCCAGATATACATTAACCAGAGGAAGTGGGATGATGCACTTCAGCTTCTTAACAATGCAGTAAGGATCGATTCCTCAGACATGGTTAGCTGGCTTGAGATTGGAGACCTTCAGAGGATGAAGGGAGACACGGCTTCCTCAATTGCGACCTTTAAGATGATCATCGATAGATTCCCACAGGAGTGGCGTTCATACCTCGAACTTGGTCGGCTATATCTGGATGGTGCCAGGTATGAGGAGGCATACTGGAAGTTTAAGAAGGTCATCGAGCTTAATCCAGAATCGTATTTGGGATGGCTCTTTGTGGGAATATCTCTTGTTCATCTCGACAGCCTCGAACAGAGTCAGTCCTATTTAAAAAAGGCTCTTGATTTTGAACCAGAAAATACTCTGGGGAACTACTATTTGGGTTCAGTGCTCTCTCAACTCAACAAGTCTGAGGAGGCAATCTACTATTTTGAACAGGTCTTGAAGCGCAGACCTAATTGGGTGGCTGTTTTAGGAGCACTTGCAGGAGAGTATGAAAGATTAAAAAAATATTCGATTGCAGACAGCCTTTTTCGAAGGGCCATAAAGCTGGATTCAAGCAATGCACTTGTATTGAACAATTATGCATACAGTCTATCTGTAAGAGGCATTAGACTAGATGAGGCTCTCAGGATGGTTAAACGCGCTCTCGAGAGCGAACCAGAAAATGGCGCTTATCTCGATACTATAGGCTGGATATACTTTAAAATGGGCAGATATGAAGATGCACTGAAGTATATCAAACAGGCCTTCATGGTACGGGATACGAGTGCAGAGGTGGCAGAACATCTGGGAGACGTTTATGATAAACTCGGCATGAAGGATAAGGCTGTGGAGTTGTGGAAGAAGGCGCTTGAGCTGGACAGGAATAATCTTGAGATTCAAAAGAAGATTGAGAGAAATAGATAAGCATTTATAGATGAAAAGTGTCCATTTAAGATTTACTGTTCTCTTGGCAGCACTCTCTTTAAGTTGTAGAGGGACCTTTTACGGGCCCGATCTAGTATCGAATTTATCTGCAGAAGAATTAATGGAGAGGATCGAATTCGCCTCTCAAAAAATAAGAACATGCAGGGCAAATGCAAAGATAGCGATTGTTTCTCCAGAAGGATCGTTCAGGGGCTCGGTAAGACTCAGGATAAAGATGCCCGATTCGATCTGGATAAAGGTGGAGGGAATTTTAGGTGTGGATGTGGCGGTTGGATCTTTTGGGGCGGGAAGATCGATTTTCTATATGCCGAGAGAGAATGTGGTCTATATGGGGAGAATAGAGGCACTTCAGGAGGAGAATATTCTTCCACTGAATCTTAGTTCTTCTGATATGATTTTACGGCTGCTGGGACTTTTTATTCCAAGATTTGAAGGTCTGGATTCTACATTCTCTATAAATAAAGATGGTGGAAGGTATCTGATAAGTTATGACCCCAGGGAGAGGGTATGGATAAGATCCCGTGATCTTGTTGTTGAAAAATGGGAAAGAGTGAATGATTTTGGGGATGTGGTGCTCTCATGGGAGGGTAGGAGTTTTCGGAGAGTGAAGGGAATTGTACTGCCGAGAGTTGTCAGAATAACAGACTACTCGCTTAGAAGAAGAGTAACACTTATCTATCAGACTGTAAGAGTCAATCCCTCAATGAGCAAGAGATGGTTTGATATAAAGATTCCAGATGGGGTAGAGGTAGTTGAATTATAATAATAAAGCCAAAAAGGAGAGGATCAAGTTGCTTGATATTTCAGTCGTTGTGCCTGTCTATAATGAAGAGAGATCCCTTGTAGAACTTCATGATCAGATTTGCAGGGTGTGCGAGAAAAACAGACTCTCGTTCGAAGTGATCTATGTTGACGACTGTTCTACAGATAGATCTTTTGATATACTGAGCAGTATACACAAAAAAGACAGGCGGGCAAAGATCATTCAATTTAGAAAAAATTTCGGTAAATCTGAGGCTCTTGCTGCAGGCTTCTCTGTTGCTGCTGGTGCAATGATAGTTACAATGGATGGAGATCTTCAGGACGATCCTCTGGAGATTCCGAACCTTATAAAGAAGCTGGAGGAGGGTTATGATCTTGTCTCCGGATGGAAGAGGAAGCGAAAGGATCCCATTACAAAGAAAATACCCTCATGGCTGTGGAATAGGGCAGCATCGATGTTAACTGGTGTTAAAATACACGATTTTAATTGCGGTTTAAAGATATATCGAAGAGAAGTTGTCGAAGTGCTACATATATATGGAGAGCTTCATCGCTATATTCCTGCACTTGCATACTGGGAGGGATTTCGTGTCTCTGAGATTGTTGTCAATCATAGGCCAAGAAAGTATGGGAAGAGTAAGTATGGTGTTTCAAGATATGTCAAGGGTATTCTTGATCTTATAACCGTATTGTTTCTAAGTAGATATACAAAGCGTCCTCTACATGTTTTTGGATTCATTGGTCTTTGTTCCTCTCTTATAGGAAGCGGAATCACGCTCTATCTTATAATTCTCCGTATTGCAAAGAAGACATACCTCAGCAACAGACCCCTGCTTTTTATAGGAGTGCTTCTTTTAATTCTGGGTATACAGTTCATATCGATCGGTCTTCTTGGAGAGATGATCACAAGATCGATTGTTAAGGGCCAGCACTATTCGATACGCCGCAGACTGGGAGTCTGACATGAAGATTGTTCTTATTGGCACTGCATATCCCATGCGGGGGGGAATTGCCCACTATATTGCGCTTCTCTACAATGCCCTGAAAGAGAGGGGTCACAAGGTCTGGGTTGTATCTTTTAGCAGACAGTATCCAAAGATACTGTTTCCGGGAAAGACACAGCAGGATGAGGGAAAGGAGTTGATTTCGGTAAGGTCAAAACCTATCCTTGACTCTGTTAACCCGATTTCCTGGCTTAGGACAGCGATGTGGATCTGGAGAATAAGGCCGGAT
>CAZYVD010000009.1:29578-68331 GCA_964651045.1 uncultured bacterium | reverse complement strand
ACCCTCGTGGGTCACCAACTGGATAAGGTAAGCTTTGCTCGGCGCACTCATCTTATTCCTCCTTCAAAAATCAACTATCTATATAGTTATACGTATAATAACTAAGTTTTACTAAACAATTCAATTTAATTGACATTGATATATTAATTTGTTAGATTAAAAATGTTTTATTAATATATATTTTAAAAGGGTTTAAATTTACATGGAGGCAGACATGAAAAAAATAGTCCATTATTTGATACTATTTCTCTTACTTGTTCAATGCTTTACACTTATGGCAATGGCCGATGAAAAAAAAGCAGCCTATAAGTCACCTGCAGAGATCGGCAAGATTGCTAAAAAAATTGTTTCAAAGCACAAAGATGTCGCAAAAATCGACATACTAACAAAGACACCAGGAGGCAGAGATCTTCAACTCATCGAGCTTGGATATAAAAACTCCAGCTCTCCTGCTATCTTTGTAGCTGCAAACATGGAAGGTAACTATCCTCTTGCCAGTGAGGCTGCAATTAAACTGGTTGAACATCTTGTTACCGACTGGAAAGAAGATCTTAAGAATCTCAGGTGGTATATAATTCCTGTTGGAAATCCAGACGGATATTCCAAATTCTTTAAAAAGCCATTATATGAAGATTTCAGAAACGATCGTCCGTTTAATGATGACAAAGATGATGCTGTGGATGAAGATGGAGCAGAAGACCTAAATGGAGACGGATATATTACAATGATGCGTCAGATACATCCTGAAGGTAAATGGATTGAAGTAAAGGACAGGCCACTACTCATGAAAAAGGCGGATTACAAAAAGGGAGAAAAGGGTAAATACAGACTCTTTGTCGAGGGAATCGACAACGACGGCGACGGAAAAATAAATGAAGACGGTCCAGGCGGTGTTATTCCTGGACATAATTTTCCTCACAATTTCAAGCACTATACGACAACAGACGGTCTTTGGGCAGCAAGCGAAAAAGAAACAAGAGCAATTCTCAGATTTGCATTTGATCATCCAGAGATTGCAATGGTACTGACATTTGGAAGATCAAACAGCCTGAAAGAGGTTCCGCCGAGTTCTAAAAAATCAGAGTCAGGTCAGGATAAGTATAAAGTCCCAAAACAATTTGCAACAATGTTTGGGCTCGATCCTGAAAAAGAATATCCAATAAAAGAACTGGTAGAGATGGCCAAGGAAGCCACTGGAATGGACATTACAGAGGATATGCTTCTTCAGTTCTTTGGAATCGGTGCTGCAGTAAATCCAGACCAGAAAGATCTACCGTACTGGAACGAAATAAGCAAACGCTATAATGACTTTATTAAGGAGGTCGGCCTTGATAAGGATCGACTCAAACCTGCGAAATTCTCTCCAGGATCGATAGAGGAGTGGGCATACTATCAGTATGGAGTTCCGAGTTTCTCGATGGATTTCTGGACACTACCTGTTAAAAAGAAAAAAGAGGAGAAAAAGAGCGATCTTCCTACTGCAGATGAAATTGGAAAGATGTCTAATGAAGAATTTATTGCCCTCGGAGAAGAAAAGATCGATAAATTTCTAAAGGCCAGCGGTGCACCCTCCCAATTCAAGGCATCCATGGTTATAAATGCTCTTAAATCGGGAATGCTTGATACAAAGAAAATATCAGAGATGATGAAGAAGGCAGAAAAAAAGAAGGAGTCTGGAGGGGTCGATGAAGTAGATGAGGCCTTGTACGAATTTAATAAAAATTGCTTTCTTGAATGGAAACCCTACGACCATCCTACTCTGGGCAGGGTAGAGATAGGCGGAAAAATTCCATATTCTACACTTGCGCCTCCACCGGATAGTGCAGATACACTAATCGAAAAGCAGCTCCCATTTATTACCAAACTCATTAAACTTCTGCCTGAAATCGTAATAGAAAAGGTAGAAGTTAAAGAGAAGAGCAGAGGGATATATCAGATCACAGCATGGTTTGAAAATAGGGGATTTCTTCCCTATCCAACACACCAGGGGAACAGATGCAGACGTCCGACACCTGCAGTTGCAACCATAAAGGGAAATGACATAAAACTTCTTCAGGGAAAAAAGAGAACCGTTCTACCACTATTAGAGGGTTCTGGAGGATATAAAAAACTCTGCTGGCTCATCAAAGCAACACCAGGAGCAACAGTTACTCTTGAAATTTCTGGATTCAGTATTGGAAAGAAAACAAAACAACTTACATTAAAAGGAGGTGAATCGAGATGAGAAGACCTACTATTTATAGTTTAGCCATTGTTTTCTATATATTTCTTCTGTTTAACCTGACAGCAGGTGATGTTAAACTCACATTTGACCACTATTATGACGGCCCAGCAGTAATCGAAGCACTAAATAAACTGCACAAGGGCTATCCCGATCTTACAGAACTGCGCTCACTGGGCAAAAGTGAGGAAGGAAGAGATATATGGCTCTTAACAATATACAATCCAAAGACTGGTAAAGATATAGAAAAACCAGGCATATATGTTGATGGTACGATACACGGTAACGAAATTCAGGCAACAGAGGTCTGCCTCTATCTGGCCTGGTATCTGCTCGATTCATACGATAAGATTCCGATGATAAAGAAGTTAATCGATACAAGAACTTTCTATATTGTTCCTATTGTGAATGTAGACAGCCGGGCCAGATTCTTCACTGATCCCGGTGGCTATAATATAGGAAGGACAGGAAGGGTACCATATGACGATGATCGTGATGGCCTTAAGGATGAAGACGACTATGATGATCTGGACGGCGATGGTGAGATACTACAAATGAGAATAAAGGATCCCTTTGGAGGTTGGAAAACCCATCCAGACGACCCGAGGGTCATGGTACGTGTTAAGCCTGGTGAAAAAGGCCAATGGCGCCTGCTCGGCAGCGAAGGAATCGACAACGATGGAGATGGCCGTCTTAATGAAGATCCGCCTGGTTATCTAGACATGAACAGAAACTATGGTTTTAAGTGGCAGCCTCCCTATGTACAGGCAGGAGCTGGTGACTTTCCAATGTCTGGTAAGGTAACAAAAGCGATTTCCGACTTTATCATTTCAAAGCCAAACATCTGTTTCAACTTTGCATTTCACAACTCTGGCGGCCTCATCGTTCGGGGACCAGGCTCAAAACTATCGGGTATCTATCCTTCAACCGATGTGAGAGTATACGACTTTCTTGGAAGAGAAGGTGAAAAAATAATTCCTGGCTATAGATACATCATTGGAGGAAAAGATATGTATACCACATACGGAGACTTTGATGAGTGGATGTATTCCAATCTTGGGATTTATGGTTTTGTTGGAGAGCTCTTCATGAGCAGCCAGGAAGCTTATAGAAAACCGGGTGAGAAGAAAGATGACCCAAACGCTGCCTATTTTAGTGGTGTGCCTGATATTGAAAAACAGAAATTTAATGATAATGTAAATCAAGGAGTGATGTTTAGGGAGTGGAAAAAATTCAAACATCCGCAGTATGGAGAAATTGAAATAGGCGGATGGAAAAAATTCACAACACGCATACCACCTAAATTTATGATTCAGGAGATGGTTCACAGAAATGCCTCGCTTGTCATATTCACGGCCCGTAATGCTCCTGATGTTAAACTCGAGCTTCTTGAAGTGAAAAATCTTGGGGACGATCTTTACCGCATCCGAATTCGTGCATGCAACAGAAAGAGTGCTCTTCCAACGCTTTCGGCAAACGCATTAAGAAAAAATCTTGCCCGAAAGGACATATTCCGAATAGATGGAAAAAACATAGAGGTCATCTCTGGCGGTATTGTTCAGGATCCTGTATTTGATAGAGTAGACTATGTAGAACATCGTCCATGGATCATATTCTCTTATGTTCCTGCTTTTGGCAAGAGAGACATCCAGTGGATTGTAAAGGGTAAGGGCAGGGCAGTTATTACATATGATGCATTAAAGGCAAAAAATCAGAAACTGGTTGTTGAGATCAAATAAACTTTTTAAAATAATTAAAATAAAAGGGCGGTTCATGCCGCCCTTTTTTATTTTTAAGATAAAACAGTCGGGGCGGAGGGATTTGAACCCTCGACCTCATGGTATAGAATAATATCTAACTTCATACAAAATTTATAATTTCACTTAAATTTCTTCAATATTATTTTAACTTTCTGTGTAAGAACACATTACAGCTTTTTATCTTGACTTTATATAATAAAATTATATATTTTATCTATGGATGTTTTCTACATTACACTTTATATCAAGAATTAAACTTGTTAATAACAGTCCTACAAACTGATTTTAAAACAGTTTATTCGAAAGCGAGATTAATTTTACCATAATGAAAACCTAATATCATTCTTAAAATTTTACAATATATATAAGCAATCTCATGTTTGTAATATTCCTGCTTCAAATTAATCAATAGTTTATTGTTAATATTATGAAATTTTTTATTGTATTTTTTTATTAAGGTATCAACATATTATCTTTTTAGTTCTGGAAGCAAAAATATAATTGAGAATGTATTAACAGTATTAATTCGAGTAAGTTTTATTATAGGTAAATATTATATATGAATAATTTAGATATACTTTAAAATAAGTAAGCATTATAGAACTATTTTTAAATTAATAGATTAAGTAAAATTGACTATATTAGGAAAGGAGAAAAATAATTAAAGTATTTATTGTAATTCCTTTTGCTGTTTAGACAACAACTTTGAATAACAGCAAATATAAATGAGATAAAAGATTTCAATAAATATTTAAAGCACTTTGCAAACCTGTTACATTTTTTCTATAAAATCTTAAATTTAATAGTTAATTGATATATCGAAATACTAATGGAAAATGATAAAAATGAATGAACCAAGTAAGAAAAAGTATGATGAAGAAATATATACTAGGATAAATACGGGGAACCTTATTTTGTTTGGCATTTATCTAGTTTCACTGCGAGGTGATAATTGCACTTTTGAGAGGCTTGTAGCAGAATGTTTTTTACAATTTCCCAGAGTCTTTGCCTTCAGACGATATCCCGAATGGCCTGATTCTTTAAAATTTGACCGTCCATTAAGAAAATTAAGAGAGATGGGTTTAGTTGTAGGTACCATAAAAGATCGTTTTTTACTTACAGAATTCGGGAAGCAAAAAGCACTAGAAACAAAAGAAATTTTAGAAAAAGCGAACATGGTAAATCGGAAAGGAAGAAAGGTATTTGTTGGAAGAAGTGCTGATGATAGGTTGGTTGAGTACCTAAAATCAAGCCAGTCATTTAAAGATTATCTGAATAATCTCGATAATTTTTCAATATCTGAAGCAGAATTTAGAAACCTTTTAAGGTGTACCCTCGAGACTCCTCTAAGAGTTTTAAAGCAAAACTTAAAATACTATAAAGAAATTGCTCACTCTTATAATGAGAAGCAATTGTTAGATTTTCTTTTATTTTGTGAAAAACAATTTTTAAAAAGGAGGTGAAAAATGGCTAAAGAATTGCCAATAAACCCAAGAATAGTGGAACAATTGGCAAAGGCAACAATAAAAAATCTTGTCGACGGTATTGTTGAATTAGTCACAAATAGCGACGATAGTTATAAACGAATGGAAGAGAAACGTAAAGAAGCTTTTGGAAAAATAGAAGTTTATGTTGATAGAAAAAAAGGCGGTATCTGCGAAAATTTAAAAGTTAAAGATTGGGCTGAGGGTATGACAAACGAGGGATTAAAAAAAGCAATTGTTTTCGGAAGTGAAACAAGTGGATTTGAATTGGGGAAAAGTGTTAGAGGTTTATTCGGTAGAGGTTTAAAAGAGACTATAATAGCTTTAGGTGAAGGAGAAATAAAAACAGTTAAGGATGGAAGACTTTGTAAGACAAAATTATGGTTTGATATAAAAACAAAAAAACCAAAATACGATGATGAGGCATTAAGAGAAAGCAAATCCACAACTGAGCAGAATGGGACGGAAGTAAATATAAGGGTAACCAATGAAAGGATTAAAATTCCTGAATACAAAAAGTTTAAAGAACAAATATCAAGACATTATGCTTTAAGGGATATAATATCTTCACAAAAAAGAGAAATCAAATTAATATTTAAAGACCTGAAACGCGAATTAGAGAGTACAACAAAGCTATCCTTTTCATACCCAAAAGAGAAAAAAGTTGCCGAGGAAGAATTGAGTCTACCGGGATTTGGCGATAAAGTTAAAATTACAGTTTATGAAAGCTCAGAATCTTTGGAGTCTCCAAAGAATAATCCCTTTGGTCGTGCAGGGATTTTAATAAAAACCAAAGGCGCAATATTGGATAATCAATTATTTAAATTCGAAAATGACCCTGCGGGGCTTTATTTCTTTGGCGAAGCAATATGTGATAGACTAGCAGAAAGGCTAAGAGAGGGAGAAACAGAAATTATTGATCCAAATAGAGGTGGTTTGGAATGGCGTCACGAATACTGTCAGGCTTTATCAAAAACTATTGAGGGAGTTTTAGAGCCCATAATCTTTGACAAAAGAAAAATGTTGGAAAGAAATCCTGAAAAAGAAGTAAATGAATCTACTAAAAAGATGCTTAGAAAATTGTGTAATCTACTTAATGGATTAGCTAAACAAGAACTTGAAGAAATTCCGGAAGTCCCCATCGATCCAGAACCTAATATTACAAGTTTGCTAATAAAACCCGAGGTAGCAAACATACTGGAAAATAAACCTCGTGTATTTTCAATTTATGCTCCGACAAAAGTAGTAAATAATGAAGGTCAAGAAGCTCATATAAAATCTGATAATGTCGATATAAGGCCTCTTTCATCAACAGTGCAATTAGAAAAACACCGTAAGTTTCCTGAAAAAATCTGGTATAGGTATTTTAAGGTTGTTGGAATGAGAAAAGGGGAAGAAGGAAATATAACTGTTAATTTAGGTAAAGAAATTGCCTTAGCAAAAGTAAAAGTTGCTCCATTTAAGAAAAGGAAAAAAGGAAATATTACTGGAAGAAAAGGAGGATTTATTTTAGACATTATTTCAGATGAACTTATAAACCCTCCACAAAGAGTGGTTTACAGAGAGGGGATTATCAGAGTATATATAAAATTTCCATCAGTCTCAAAGTTTATTAAAAGTGGTCTTGAAGGGACAGAAACACCAGAAGGACGGTTATTATTAGCTGAGTTAGTAGGAGAAGCATTCTGTAGGGAATTAGCTAGACAAGGAATGGAACTTGGCAAATATCCAAAAGTCCCTGGGGGTGAGGTTGATTCTTTTAACACTGCGATAAACGAATTACAGAAAAAATACTTACATAGAATACAAGAAATAATATTTGGATGGAATTTTAACAAGAGTTAATATTCTGAAATATCCACCTGTCATGGTGTATTCAGTTCTATTCGCTTACTCAAATAAGCTTACATATAGTTTGTAAATCCTGAATAAGTTAGGCAAAAACTAACCACACTAAAATAAACTTAAATCAATAGTATGTATTTAAAATAATTACAAAATTGAAATGTGATTTATAATTTTAAAAATTATAAAAGATCTTATCTTTGCCAATTTAATATAAGGATAAAAGAAAACTAAATATTAAATTTAAAACAGTCGGGGCGGAGGGATTTGAACCCTCGACCTCATGCTCCCGAAGCATGCGCGCTGACCGGACTGCGCTACGCCCCGAAAATAAAAAATCATCCCTTTATCTGTAAAAACAACCTACTTATCCAGCTATTCTCTTTTACAACTCCATTCATTATTAACAAACATAAAAACGAAACCGCTGCTGCTGCAATAAAAACACCAATAACATTTGCTACAGCAAACTTTCTTTTATCTACTCCCAATAGATAGGCACCAAATGCACCCGTATAAACTCCAGAACCCGGAAGCGGAATCCCAATGAAAACTGCAACTCCAAGCTCTCCATACTTTTCGACATATGGATGAATCCTCTTCCTTGTTCTCTCGAGAATCGGCCAAACAACAGAATCAAACCACTTCCACCTTCTAAACAAACTGAACACAGGTCCAAGAATAATATATACTATCCACCCTAAAAATATGTTTGTTATAATACAAACAATCACCACAGCAATCCAAGACAGGCTCTCATTCAAGCTGAAAATCCCAAACGGAATAGATGCCCTAAGTTCCAGCATTGGTATAAGCGTTATTCCGATCAAAAGCAAAATTTCATTCATCTATTCCGGCCTCTGTGAAGAAATCAACTCTATAATGTCTCTATTAAAAAGTCTCTCTTTTATTAAATTGAGAATTAACTTACAAAATCTGATTGTATCTCTATATCTCATAATGCTGCTCCCCCCCCTATTCCTTATCTGTTTTATAGGACAAAATGATATTTTAAATCCCATCCACGCAGCCTTGATCAATAGTTCTGTTTCCATCTCATAATGACTGGAGGTCAACAACATTCTCTGGAGCACCATTGATCTTATGAGACGAAAGCCACACTGACTGTCCCTGAACCATTTCCCGGTTATCATCGAAATTATCAAAGAGCTCAATCTATTAGAAACAATCCTGTCCAGAGACATGTTATTTATTTTTAATGGACGAACACCCAAGACTATATCACTCGCCTCTTCCCTCATGAGATTTATAAAATCCGGAATACAATCTGGATCGTGCTGTCCATCACCATCTATAGTAAATACAGCCTCAATACCACTGCAAAGGGCAAGATGAAATCCATCTCTCAGTGCAGCGCCCTTGCCCATGTTTTTCTCGTGTCTGAGGAAATTTACTCCTGACTTTTCTGCAACATCATATGTAGAATCACTCGATCCATCGTCCACTACAAAAACAAACTTTTTATGAACATGATTGAGAACCTTTGAAAGAACAGCATCTAAACTACTGCCTACATTATATGCTGGTATAACAACACCTATCCTCATGCAGGCAAATTATCCCCTCTATTAATAAAAGTCAGCCATAGTATAACAATTATTCATCTAAAAATCAACATTTATTGATAAAAAAGATATTTATTTCTGATTTCAATAAATTTATTTAAATCATGATACCATTGATCGTGCAATTTTTCAAGATCAGTCCGATTTATTATTGCATTTCGAATCTTTGCACTGCCGCAAAGATTATCAAAATGGTGGTTGTACCATTTAAATTTCTCAGGATAAAGCCTGTATATTGTGTTCACAATATTTATTCCTGTCCAGTAAGGTCGAATTTTGGTACGATCAAGAATAATAATTCTGCATCCATCGCATATTGTATTCAAATATTTCGGACTCTTAACAACACCTAAAATCGATACTGGTCTGAACTTCTCATTCACAAATTTCAAGCCAGGAAGCCTTAGTGCGTTCAACCTTGCAGAAACCTTTTTACCATCCATCCATGGCGCTCCAAATAGAAGAAAAGGCGAATTTGTGCCCCTTCCCTCAGAAACATTTGTTCCCTCAAGCAAACATGTTCCTGGATAGATGATTGCAGACTCAAGTGTCGGAATATTTGGTGATGGCTTTATGAATCTGAGTCCTGTCTGATCATAGAAATAGAATCTTCTCCACCCTCTCAATTTTACAACAAACAAATCTGCCTTCAGTCCATTTTTAAGCCATCCCTGTTGATTAAACATCTCTGCCAGTTCTCCTACTGTCATTCCGTGTCTTACAGGTATGGGATAGAGACCCACGAACGATGAAAATTTTTCTTCAAGAATGTTGCCTTCCACATATAAACCAGAGATCGGATTTGGACGATCAAGTACGATAAAACGCTTCCCATGCTCTGCTGCAGATTCCATTGCCAAAGCCATTGTCCATATATATGTATAGAACCGTGCACCAATATCCTGTATGTCAAAAACAAAAAGATCAATATTCTCAACCATCTCTTTTGTGGGCTTCAATGTTTTACCATACAGGCTGTAAACAGGAACGAGTCCCCAAACTCCTGATCTGTAATCTATTTTTTCTCCCGGCTCCTTTTTCCCCTCCAGACCATGTTCTGGTGTGAATATAGCCGTTATCTTCACATCCTTCATCTCTTTAAAAATGTCGACAATATATCTGTTGTTTCTGTCATATGCAGTGTTATTTGTTATTATACCGACTCTTTTGTTTCTAAATAAATCCTTATAATCTTCCACTCTATCAAGGCCAGTCTCCACATTACCGCTTCTGCATGATACTCCAAAAATGATGAAGGATATTAGATATACAATAAATAGATTTTCTCTTTTCTCATTCATTTTATCAAAATTCTTAATTTAAAGAAGCCCCCTAAAATTTCGACTTTCAGGAGGCTTCTCTACATTTTAATCCTGAGCCTGTATTGATCTGTACTTTTCTGATCGGTCTCTATGGCTGCAACGGCTTGTAGGTTTTAAGAAAAGAGAAATCCGACTCCTTGAGACTCTTATTAAAATTCTCAACATCGGTAGCATAGAATTGGTTCAACTCTTTCATAAAATCGTCAACTTTTTTCTTTACCTTCTCGTATTTAACCAACATGGCCTGAGTTATTGGATATATACCGGCTCGGGTTATCATCATCACTGCCCGCGAAGTTTGACTTCTCAGTCCTGCAGATCTGTCTGCGATTCCCTGTTTCGGCGGTGTTGGACTCAACTTCTCCGAAAACTCTTTCAGCTTCTTATCGATTTTCTTAGCTGCTGCGAGCAACTTTTTGTTTTCTGGAGAATGCTGAGACTTAATAAATTCGATAAGTGTTTTAATGGCCTTCTTGGTCTCATCGATCCTTTTTGAAGCAGAGCTCATTCTCTGAGAGAGTTTTATTGCGCGCTTACCCATTTCATAATTTTTCTTAAGAACTGCAAAATCGATCTTAAGCCTTGGGTCGCTCTTTACTGTAAGTGGTTGAGTTGCTTCTTCACCCTCATATTTTATCCTCACAGTGTACTGGCCGGGTAGTGCAGTGATTGTACTCATACCTCTTGATCTAAATGATCGAGCAGAAGAAGCGCTCTGCCGAGCCGATTCTTTCTTCTCTTTTTCTTTGGTCTCGTCACGAACCTCTTCCCTGAAGCTCCAGTATACACGATTGATTCCCTTTTTCTCTGTTCCATTCATGTGGTAAATAACCTTGCCATCGCTGTCTAAAATATCGATCGATACACGCTGCGACCTTCTATTCATCATCGTCATTCCGGCAAATCGCGTGCCTGCGCCCATCTGCATCATTCTCTCCATCATCTGTGTTTCACCTTCACTCTTCTTTTGAGCCTTCTTCTTGCTTGGAGTAAGATAGTAGGTGATACATGCACCCATCTGTTTGTTTCTTCCTCTAAAAGGAGTATCTCCAGGACTCATGTATGAGCTCATTCTCCCTCTTATAAATTCTATTGCCTCGGGTGGTTTAAAGAGATAAAGCTTCTTCTGAACAATCTCCTCACTGATCTCTCTAAGCGGTGAAATATCATCAACAATGTAGATAGAACGGCCGTGTGTTCCTATGATCAGATCGTTTTCTCTCGGATGAACAGCAATGTCTCTTACTGCTACCGTTGGTATATCATGACTCCATTTCAACCAGTCCCTTCCTCCATTCAGACTAACATATAGACCAAATTCAGTGCCGAGAAAGAGAAGATTTCTGTCAACAACATCTTCTTTGATTACATGTGCAAAACCATCAATCTGCGGAGTTACCAGACTCTTCCAGCTTTTTCCATAGTCGTGTGTGACATATACATAGGGTGTCCAGTTTGAACGGCGATGGTCATCAAATGTCACGTATGCTGTTGCCGGATCAAATCTCGATGCCTCGACATGTGACACCCATGTAGCAGGAGGAACCTTTCCCCTGCCGCCCGTTGTAAGTTTCTTTGAAACAAGTTTCCAGCTCTTTCCGCCATCTGTGGTCAGCTGTACATTTCCATCATCTGTGCCTACCCATATTACACCCTCTTTCAAAGGACTTGGAGCTATGCACATTATTGTACAATGATTTTCTGCATTTGTCACGTCTAAGGTCAATCCTCCACTCTCTGCCTGCTTCTGTTTTGTTGTATCGTTTGTTGTAAGATCCGGGCTGATTATTTCCCAGGTCTGTCCCTTGTCAGTACTCTTGTGTACAAACTGGCTTCCGAGATAGATAGTTGCCGGATGAAATGGATCTATTGCAAATCCGGCATTCCAGTTATATCTATGTTTAACATCGGATTCGGTTGGTACAATGTATCGCGACATACCTGTGGAGATATCGAAATAGTATAGATTGCCTCCCTGTGACATCCCATACCCACAATTTGGATTCTCTGGATCAGGTTCTGTATCGAATCCGTCACCGCCACCAACATTTATCCAGTGATAACTATATATTGCTCTTTCCTTTAACTGATAGGCAGGTCCTCGCCATGATCCATTGTCCTGCAGTCCGCCATAAACATTGTATGGTATCTGCATATCGTAACTTATATGATAAAACTGTCCGAGAGGAAGATTCTCTGCAAACCTCCAGCTCTCCCCTCTATCGTAGCTTATTACGACTCCGCCATCGTTTCCCACGATCAACATCTCACCATTCGGATGAATCCACATCGCATGAAAATCTGAATGTGCCTGATCAAAAGCAGCTAAACCTCTGAAACTCTTCCCACCATCCTCGCTTACCATCATTCTGGAATGCAGCATGTAGAGTATATTTTCATTTACTGGATTGACCCATATTCTCTGGTAATAGAATGGACGATTGCTAACCTCGGATTTTTTATTTACAACATACCAGTTATAGCCTCCATTGGTTGATCTGAGAAGTACATTCTTTTTTGCCTCCACAAGTGCATATACTATGTTTGGCATATTGGTTGAAAAGGCAATACCAATTCTTCCCAATTCCCCCTCTGGCATGCCCTCTTTTGTAGTAAGCTTTTTCCACTCTTTTCCGCCGTTTGTAGTCAGATAGAGACCGCTTCCCGGGCCTCCAGATTTGAAAAACCACGGCCATCTCCTGTACTGCCACATTGCCACAATAATCTTATTCGGATTTGATGGATCCATTGCCATATCGGCAACGCCTGTCTTCTCATCTACGTATAAAATCTTTTCCCATGTCTTACCCATATCTGTGGTCTTGTATACTCCTCTTTCTGGATTCTCACCCCATGCAGTACCCATTGCACCCACATATGCTACATTTGGATTATATGGATCGAGAATTATCTTACAAATCCTCTCAGTCTTCTCCAGACCTAAAAGCGACCACGATTTTCCTCCATCTATAGTAAGATAAACACCCCTGCCTACACCTGCACTATTCCTGACCGCACCTTCTCCTGTTCCAACCCATACAATGTTTGGATTGGACTGATTAATAGCAATCGCCCCTATCGATGCAACTGGCTGTTCATCAAATATAGGCTTCCATGTCACGCCACCATCGGTAGATTTCCATACTCCGCCTGTTGCAGCGCCAACATATATGATATTAGGATCGGATTGTACTGCATCGATCGCACCAATCCTGCCGCTCATATTTGCAGGCCCTATGCACCTTACATTCAGTCCCTCAAAAATCTTTGAGTCGATTCCTGCCATAACAATACAGGGCAAGATTAGTAATGCTAACATTAAAAAAATCAATCTCTTCATTTTGTTCCTCCTCTCCATAATAAATTAATGATCTGGAATGTAATAAATAAAAACTATAATTTCAAATTAATTTATATTAATTTTTTTCAAAGGTATATCTCAATTTTTTAATGTCTGATCTAAAAAAATTGACTATTTTCTTCTTGACACTATAAATAAAAGTTATTATATTTATTTCCAATTACCAGTGGCGCTTTAGCTCAGTCGGTAGAGCAACGGACTGAAAATCCGTGTGTCCCCAGTTCGATTCTGGGAGGCGCCACAAAAGCTACTCTGCCCCATCTCTTAAGGGGCATTTTTATTCTATCAATAATAAAGGACATAGATTATGAAAAAGCAAATATTGTATAATCTTTCCATCCGTCTTATGGCAATATCGATCCTGTTTTTGACTATTAACAATCAATCTGCTGCACAAAATAGAGCTCATCAAGATCCATTTCTGAAAATTGTTGCAGGGCCATACCTTCAGCATGTTACACAAACTTCAATTACTATTATGTGGGAAACAAATCTTCCTGCATCTTCAGTAGTGGAATATGGCGAGCAGGATCCACTTAACAATTCATTTAGGTCAGCGACCATGAAAACCATCCATGAGATTGTGTTGACAGCTCTTAAACCTCAAACCAACTACCACTACAGGGTAATCTCTTCAGACAGCAGTGGAGACTGCGCTGCAAGCGACTGCTATACTTTTCAGACTTCTGTTAAAGAGAGATCTCCATTCTCTTTTATTGTTATTGGTGACTCGAGAACCTATCCCTTGCGATTTAAAAGGATTTCTGAACTCCTCTATTCAGAACGCCCAAACTTTGTTCTGCATCTAGGGGATGTTGTTTCAAACGGAAACATAAAGAGCCAGTGGATAAACGAATATCTTGATCCTGCCTCATGCTTTATGCACTACATACCAACATATGTGGCAATTGGAAATCATGAGAGAAATTCGCACTGGTACTATGATTATGTCTCATATCCAGACCCTGAAAACTATTACTCCTTCTGCTATGGGAATGCAGAATTTTTTATAGTCGATACAAATATCGATTTTAAAAAAGGCTCAAAACAGTACATCTGGCTTGAACATGCTCTTTCGGATTCAAAGGCAAAGTGGAAGTTTGTTGCACATCATCATCCCCTGTTCTCATCCGATTCAAATGATTATGGAAACACAAAAACTACTTACTCAACACTCGGTGACACCTCTGTACGCAAACTTGCTTCACTATATGAGAGGCATGATGTTGATATTGTCTGGTATGGCCACATCCATACATATGAGAGAACCTGGCCGATCAAAGAAGGCAAGGTAGATTTAAAAGATGGTGTTATCTATATCCAAGCAGGAGGTGGTGGCGCTGAACTCGAAGAGTTTGCACCAACAAGAAGCTGGTTTACTGCAAAAATCTTGCGAAACTGGCACTACTGCCTTGTAAACATCTTTGATAATGTTGTACAAATAATGTGCTATGATATTGATGGCAAATTATATGATTTTCTCGAATTAAAAAAGTAGTTTGAATCAGATAATAGTTCAAATTCAAGAGAGAAATTTTACCAAATCTATTTATTCCAGTGGTTTTTTTAAAACATCTTTTAATGCCTTACCCGGTTTAAAATGTGTCTTCCTTCTTGCAGGAACATAGACTATTTCCCCTGTACGCGGATTTCTTGCCTTTGGTTTTGGTTTTGTCTTTTTGACTTCAAATACTCCAAAATCTCTGATCTCTATACGAACCTCAGGATTTGCTTCGGCCATAAACTGGCGTAATGCAGTAAACACACCGTCAACAATCTTCTCTGTACTGCGAATCTTTTCGTTTACTATCTTTGCAGTACGCTTTGCAACATCCTTTTTGGTAATTGTTGGGACCTGGCTCATTTTTCCCTCCTGGATTCTCAATTAATTTGTTGTATGCCCTTAAATAACTGCCTGATTTTACAATATCATTTTATATTTATATGATTATAATTAATAAATTTAAAAGAATCAAGAAAAAAATTTAAAACTTTGCAATATCTTCAAGTCGATCTAAACTTAATAACAGATGTAACTAAAAAAAGATGTGAATATCAGAAGTAAAATCATTTAAAATTTCCTATTTTATTAGGCAGTATCCTTAATCCAGCATGAGACCATCTCTGCGACTGCTCTTCCAGTAAAACCAAACTTCTCAGCAAGAACATTATAAGGAGCAGAACTGCCAAAATCTTTTAAACCAATAAATAGCAATGGTTTTCTGACTATATCTTCCCATCCTGCCAATACTCCAGCCTCTACGATTACAACAGGTATATCATCCTCAGGTATGACAGATTTCCTGTAGGATTCTGATTCATTTTTAAATATGTCCAGACTCGGCATAGAGACGACTCTTACTCTCATCTTCGAACCATTTAAAATTTCTGCTGCCTCAATACAAATCGATACCTCTGAGCCGCTTGCAATTAGTATCAAATCTGGCTCACCATCTTCATGTTTTATTATATATCCGCCTCTATTTACATTCTCTATTTTAAAACCCTCTGGTCTTTTTAGAGGCATAACCTTCTGCCGTGTTAAACACAGTGCTGTTGGGCCCTTCCTGTTATTCAGGGCCATCGACCATGCAGCAGCCGTCTCTACCCCATCTGCAGGTCTAATGAGAGTCAAGTTTGGTATAACCCTTAATGATGCTATCTGCTCGACCGGCTGATGAGTTGGACCATCCTCTCCAACAAATATACTGTCATGTGAAAATATGTATATTACCTGAAGCCCCATCATTGCAGCAAGCCTTATAGATGGACGCATATAATCTGAAAATACTAAAAACGTTGCGCCGTATGGAATGATACCACCATACAGTGCCATGCCATTCAACACTCCCGCCATCCCATGCTCTCTTATACCAAAGTGAATATTTCTGCCTGTGAAATCATTTGAACAGATCGAACCTCCATTCTTGATGTACGACTTATTCGAAGGTGCAAGATCAGCAGATCCTCCATAAAGAGATGGTACCACCTCAGCAGCCTTTTGAAGAATCTCTCCACTTGTGACTCTTGTTGCTGCAGGCTGATCTTTAACAGATTGTAAAAACAGATCGTCAATCCTTTCGGGAATATCTTTATTTATCATTTTTTGCCATACAGAAAAAAGATCAGGGTTTTGTTTTTTCCATTTATCGAATCGCTCTTTCCATTCTTTATAAACCCCTTTCAGTTCACTGACCCTCTCTTTAAACAATCTTCTAACCTCATTTGGTACAAAAAATTCTCTGTCAAGAGGCCAGCCTATATTTTTTTTGGTCAGAGCTACCTCTTCCTCACCAAGTGGAGCGCCGTGACATGATGGATCATCCTGTTTATTTGGACTCCCAAAACCTAGGTGAGTCCTTGCCAGAATCAGGGTCGGTCTTTGTCTCTCCTCTATTGCCTGTGATATTGCACTCTCAATTTCTTCATGGCAGTGGCCATCGATCCGTACCGTGTGCCATCCATATGAGTCGAATCTATCTTTGACATTCTCTGAAAAGGTAATACTCGTACTTCCTTCAATCGTGACCGAGTTGTCATCATATATATAGATGATGTTTCCCAATCCAAGATGTCCAGCAATAGAGGCAGCCTCTGCTGATATGCCCTCCATTAAATCACCGTCGCTTACAATACCATATATGTAGTGATCTATTATATTAAAATCCTCAGTATTAAATTTCGATCCAATTATCTTTGCAGCCAGAGCCATGCCTACTCCATTTGCAAAACCCTGACCAAGTGGACCCGTTGTTGTTTCAACACCCGGCACACATCCATATTCGGGGTGCCCTGGAGTTCTACTCTTCCACTGGCGAAACTGTTTAATATCATCAATGGAAACATCATATTCAGAAAGGTGAAGAAGCGCATAGAGAAGCATCGATCCATGACCGGCTGAAAGCACAAATCTATCTCTGTTGTGCCATTGTGGATCTTCAGGGTTGAATTTAAGAAACCTAGTCCACAGAACATATGCACAGTCAGCCATTCCCATAACAACACCTGGATGTCCAGAGTTTGCCCTCTGTATGGCATCTACAGCAAGCATTCTTATAGTATTTGCCGTAAGATTACCCAGATCTGAATTTTTTGAATCACGATACAAACTAAATCCTCCTCTATATATTTAATCCAATTCCTGCCATGAGTGCTCTTCCTGGCATTGGAACTCCGGGTATCTCTTCATAAAAAACATTCAATATGTTTGAGAATTCAATAAATGTTTTAAAATTCCTCAGTGTGAATGAAAATTTTGAGTCCAGAATAACATAAGAATTATCAGAGTCTCTATTCTTAATTTGTAAGATCAAACTCTGATTTATTATTCTCGACCATTTTATTAATGCTATCAGGGATAGGTTGTGTCTCAAAACATTGAATCCATATTTAGAAATATATCGACTCTTCTTTAAATTCCGCTTTTCAATAAATGTGTATCCATAATTTAATCTCAAGTGACTGTTGATTCTGCACCTTCCGCCGACAGATACCCCTGCACACCACACTCTTCCAATGTTCATTACCTTCCACGGCTTGCCAATTTGATCGGTAACCCAGTCGATCAGATCATATTCGTCTCTGATGAAGAGATTGATTTTGTGACTGTTATATTCCCCATCCAAATTTAATCCTGTTTCTGCTGACCATCCCCATTCAGGTTTTAGATCTGGATCTCCAATGTTTGCAGGAGAAGTGTAGTACATCTCTGTAAATGTCGGAGCCCTGAATACTCTGCCAACAGATGTGTGCCACGAAATCTTTGATCCCATTCTATATTCAAGGCTTATGGATGGACTGAACTCGATTCCCCATCTGCTCTGCTGATCGCATCTTGTACTCAAATCGATTACGAGATTTTTCCTCACTGGATAAAGGATTTCTAAATAATAGCCCATCCTGTATCTTTTCCTCTCCCCCAAATTCGAACTTACTATCGACTCTTCTAACAAATCCAATCCGACTGCAATCTGCCTCTGACTCTTTAAATCGATATTTGCCTGAAGCTCACAGCCACTAACACTGGTCCTGTGTCTATTTTTATACCACTCAGGGCGATTGTAATCAAGGACAAATTTATCCCTATGTATCCTATTAAATAACCTGTATTTAATTACAACAGGATTGCTTAACTGATGAACTAATCCTATGGCAGTGTTGAAACTTGAAGTATTCTCTCTTGATGGAAAGTTTGCATAAAATCCGTTCGCTCCAAAATCCTTCTCTATCCATCCTAGAAAAAAATCAATCATGCCCCTTTTTAGAGAGATGTTGGAATGAAACGAGGAGTTAAATAGATCGTAGTCAGAGTCGGGCCTGTATCCGGATGAGGCCTCTCTCTTTACAGTCAAACGGCTTCTAATATTACCAGAACAAAATGAGTTTGATATTAGACCTGAATATGTACCAAAGCTTCCTGTTGTTATTGATAACGAAGAAGAACTCTTTCTCGGCACTCTTGTAATAATGTTTATGACTCCACCAAATCCCTCTGAACCATATATGGAGCTGCAATGTCCGGGAACTATCTCTATCCTTTCTATGTCGGAAACATCGAGGGGTATATCTGAATTGTGATGCCCTGTCTGGGGATCATTAATTCTTACACCATCTATGAGAATTAAAACCTGCTCAAATGTGCTTCCCCTTATAGCAAAATCTGATTGAATGCCTCCAATTCCCCTTCTCTTTAGATCAACAGAAGAAATATATTTCAACAATTCACATATCGATTGGGCAGGTAGAAGTGATACATCTTCCCTTTCCAATATGATCACTTCTCTGATTCCCATACATAGATGGCTTCCTATCCTTGATGATGTTACTACTACAGGTTCTAAATTGTAGATCTTCTGTGCAAAACATGGAACAAAACATAGGCATGAAGCTATTAAAATAGGATATCTTATTTTCATTTATTCCCTTGTGTCATTGAAGATTCATGAGATTTACCAACTGCTCCCTTATCTGTCCCGGATTCAAGATCATATCCACACAGCCTGTCAATCTTGCCTCCTTGGGCATACCGTAGATTATGCTCGTCTCTTCATCCTGTGCTATTGTTATTCCACCTACATTCTTAATATGTTTTATTCCCTCGGCACCATCGTTCCCCATGCCTGTCAGAACTATCCCAATGTGTCTTATTCCTCCCTGGGGTGTTAGCGACTTCATGGTTACATCTATAGAAGGACACACATGGTGATACTTCTCGCCTTTGACCAATCTTATCTGCCTGTTCCTGTGGATCAATAAGTGCCTGCCGCTTGGAGCTATATAAACCACTCCACTGTTCAAACTCTCCCAATCCTCGGCAATCTTTACTTTCATATCTGTCAGTTGATCGAGACTCTCACAAAATGGAATATTTATAAACTCTGGCATGTGCTGAATTAATACTATTGCGCCATTCAATACTGGAAGTTCTTTAAATATCTCTTTCAGGATTCTTGGCCCTCCTGCAGAAGAGCCTATAATGGTTATTGTATTTACAGACATTATTTTAAATAAGAAAGATAGTTTTTAACAACATCAACAAGAGTTTCCATATTGAATGGCTTTCTTATATAGTCTATTACATACTCCTTGAGACTCTCCATCCTCTCGCCAGGCTCATCCTTTCCAGTAAGCATGCAGATTATTATATCTTTCATCAATCCCCTTTTTACGATTTCATCTATTGTATCCCATCCATCCATTTCTGGCATGATTATATCCATTAAAATCAAGCCCTGGAAACCCTTCTCTAAATGGTTTAAACACTCTTCACCGCTCTCTGCCACATATACATTCAGTCCAGCACGTGTTAATATTCTCTTTACTGTTCTGATTACAGACCTGTCATCATCAACAATCAAAACATCATTCTTCATCTTGCTTTCTCCACAAGTAATTGACTATTTAATTAACCTGCGTCTTGATTTCTTTAATGTTCGTCCAAATACTGGCTGGATTTCTACGTGTCTGTCCTTTCCCTGAATGCCAAAGCTCTCTGTTTTTATTCCCTCACGATCCTTCAAGTAGTCGTGAATAATGAATCTCTCAAAAGCACCCATAGGAGGAAGAGCCTCTGAAGTTCCCTTCATTATGACTTCCTGTGCCTTCTGTTCGGCTAATCTCCTCAACTTTCCCACTGGAAATATTTTTACTACACTGGTTAATTCGTCTCTGTATTCTTTTATCTTATATTCTTCATTTTTTTCCAATTGGTTTTTTATTTTTCTTATCTGGAATCTCTTTAAATCTCGCAAAACGTAAGGCCTAAAACCATTGCCAAAATGCTGTTCAATATCTCTTATCATCTTCTCTATATTGATTGTTCTCTTTTCCTTTTCGCTATTTAGATTATCTTTCCGCATTTGTTTCAACTCCCAATCTCTTCATGTACATATTAAAGTAACAAATATCCTCTATCCTTCTTTTGGGAACATGCAGTACCCCTCTATCATCCTTCCAGTAACGTATTGACTCCTTAACCTCCTCTATAACTGGTTTCTCACCAATGTATCCTAAGGCCACAATTGAATTTACTTTTAAATGGTGAGGAATCTTAAATATTCTCTTTATCCTTTTTCGGTTAATCGATCCAATCCAGCAGCTTCCTATGCTCTCTTCCCATGCAGTCAACAATATGTTCTGGATTGATGCGGCTGCGTCTTGCTCCCCCCCCTTTTTTTTCTTATTTAAATCTATTAGTACAATTATGTATGCTACGGGTCTATGATCTTTTGGAGGATCGCCTGAAGGAGAAATATATCCTGCCCACTTCACATTTTCAAAAACCTCATCCAATAGCTTCTTTTCATCTACCACTATAAATTCACAAGGTTGGATATTTGCAGCCGAAGGTGCAAGACGTGCGGCATTTACCATCTTTAATAATTTTTCTTTAGAAATCTTCTTTTTCTTAAATCTCCTTATAGAACGGCGTTCACATATTATATCATATGCACTACCCATTACAATTACCTCTCTTTCCAAACGATCAATATAATATTGATTTAATTATAATCAAAATGTATCATATTTGCAAGAGTTTTGTTTTTTCAATCTTTAAGTACTGATGAAATAGTTGACGTATTTATCAAACGTTCTGCTAATATATTCATCAAATAGGCAACAAATTTCTTAAAGTTTTACTTGACAATTGATAATATTATTTATATATTTATCCATGATCATTTCAGAAGAAAAAAATCAATCGATGAAAACACACACCTTTAAATCTTTCTATTTTTGGTATTACTATTGGTATTTTTTCCCAAGAGTGGGAGGGAGTTTATTTGAACCCTGAGTGATACAAAGATTTTTTAAAACTCTCGCCCACTCCATTAAAGAGTGGGTTTTTTATTTTATTATGAGTGGAGACGAGTAAATGAAACTTGAAGATCTTCGCAAAAAGATTGAATCAATCGATCGGAAACTGATCTATCTGCTCAATCAAAGAATGAAAATAACAGAACAGATTGGAAGAGAAAAATACAGACTCGGACTCCCTGTAAAAGATCAAAATAGAGAAAAGTTTATTCTATCAAGACTCAAGAATCATTCATTCGAAAAGATCGATTCTAACTTTTTAACTGATATATTTCAAATCATATTAAAGAAATCCAGGGAGATACAGCAAAATAACTTCAGAGGTAATCCATGACAGTCGTTGCAAAAAAAGAGGTGGAATTAAAAAATATAGCACATCCACAAGGGGCAGTAGCTGTTGTAAGTAATGAGTCTTATCGACTCGTAAGCAGATCCTTTCATCCTGAAAATACAGTATTTAGAGTCAAAAATGTTGAGTTTGGAGGAAGAGAGGTAATAATCATTGCCGGACCATGTTCTGTGGAAAATGAATATCAAATTCACCACATAGCGAGAAACATAAAAAGAGCAGGCGCAAAAGTACTCAGGGGCGGTGCATTTAAGCCAAGAACTTCGCCATACAGCTTTCAGGGCCTGGGTGAAGAGGGACTCAAGATGCTTCATGAAGCAGCAGAAGAAAATCGATTGATTACTGTATCTGAGGTAATGGACACATCAACCATAGATCTTTGTGCAAAATATGTAGACATCCTTCAAATAGGTGCAAGAAACATGCATAACTATGCTCTCCTCAAACAGGTCGGAAAGATAAATAAACCCGTACTTCTAAAGAGAGGAATGTCTGCCACAATCGATGAATGGCTCATGGCCGCTGAATATATTATGGCAGGTGGAAATAGAAACATTATATTATGTGAAAGGGGTATACGCACATTCGAGACATGCACGAGAAATACACTCGATATTTCTGCAGTACCGGTAATAAAAGAAAAGAGCCATCTTCCTATCTTTGTAGATCCAAGTCATGCAACTGGTTTGAGGGACAAAATACCTCCACTATCACGCGCTGCGGTTGCTGCTGGTGCAGATGGCCTGATGATCGAGGTTCATCACAATCCAAATGAGGCACTCTCCGATGGTTATCAGTCCCTTCTTCCAGAACAATTTGAATCATTAATGGAAGAACTGAGAGTCACTGCATGGACTGTTGGAAGGAAGGTAGAATAAGATGTATGAGTTTAAAAATATTGTAATAGTAGGAGTTGGTCTTATAGGCGGCTCACTCGGAATGTCAATCAAAAGAAAGATAAACAGGGTGAATATAACCGGCATCGATGAGGAGCCAGTAATAAAAGAGGCTTTAGATCGAAAGGCCATAGACAGAGGAGTGGTTAAGGGACAGATCGACTGCATAAGAGACGCAGACCTGATATTCCTCTGCACACCAATAAATTCTATCTTAGAATTAATCGAAGATGTTGGAACACGAATAAAGAAGGATGCCCTTGTAACAGATGTGGGAAGTACAAAGACAAGGATAGTCGATAAGTCATTGAAATATATAAATAGTAATGGCTATTTTATTGGTGGACATCCAATGACAGGCAGCCATGGCTGCGGCATAAAATGGGCCGATCCACTTTTATTCGAAAATTGCATCTATGTTCTTACTCCTGGTGAGGAGATTCCCCTTCCACTCATTCACAAATTCGGAAGTTTGTTAGAGAAAATAGGCGCAAGGGTAATATTAATGAGTCCATCGACACACGACCGCATTGCAGCATTTGTCAGCCATCTGCCGCAGATAGTTGCAGTATCAATGGTAAACATGATTGCTGCTCATAACAAAAACAATGGAAATTTTCTCAAGATGGCTGCAGGCGGTTTCCGCGACATGACTAGAGTTGCATCGAGTCCATATTCATTATGGAAAGAAATACTCGAGACCAATAAAGATAACATATTAAATGCGATCGATCAATTCACCAAAGAAATTCAAAACATAAAATTCATGATTTCAAAAGACTCTGCATCTGAATCGTTCAATCGGGCATCTATCAGCCGCCTATCGATCCCTTCTGATACAAAGGGGTTTCTCCATCCCCATTTTGACCTCTATATACAGGTGGAAGACAGGCCAGGAGAAATATCAACAATATCATCTCTCCTTGCACAAAAAAACATTAATATTTGTGACATAGAGATTCTCAAGGTAAGAGAACAGGAAGCTGGAACAATGAGACTATCATTCGAGACAAATAAAATCCGAACTACTGCAATTAGACTTCTTAAAAACAAAAGATACAATTGCTGGATAAGAGATTGATGATATTTCTGATAGATCAGAGTATTTGAAAAACAGACTTTTTTGTGAGAGTCGTTAAAAAACTCAATTATTATTAATTACTCCTGTTTCATAGATAAAATAAATCTCGATTAATTCCAACTATGGTTCGCCTGCCTACATTAAAACAATAACAAACAATCTTGTCATCCTTTTACTTTTCGAATGAGTCATAAAAGATCCTTTTTTATAAATTAATTCAGGATCATTTGATTCCTCTATTTTTTCATCTCATCTGAGCTCTCCACCTCTCAATATCATCCCTTTCACCAATAACGAGTATCCTGTCGCCGGATTCAAATCTATATGATGCCTTTGGAAGTACTGTTTTTATCTCACCCGAAGGTTTTATCTTCTTTATAAAAACTATCCTCAAATTGTGTTCATAAAGCTTGCCTATATCCTTTATAGTCCTGCCAATAAACCTGGCTGGAATCTCAATTTCTATCATGCTTGCACCATCTGCCAGATCTATCCTCTCTGTAGTGTCGGTGAACTTTATTCCCAGCTCCACTCCCTGTGCCATGTTTTGTTTCAGAACCAGCTCATTATAGGCAGCGGCCATGTCTCTCTGCCATATCGTTCCGATTATCTTTCTAGATTTAACCGAATCCACAACAGGCAGCTCATTAATATCCTCCCTTTCAAATGCCTTGAGTGCTACATCCAAAGAATCCTCACCTGTTACCCAGAACTTCAGTTCATGTGCAAGATCCCTGGCCCTGATTCCACTTGCTCTTTTTGAATCATACACATAGGGACGTAAATCTCGTGCAAAAATAACGGACCTTAACCTTCCATCTTTATCTGTAACAAAAAAATTAAGGTGCTTGCTTCGAAGAACCTTTGAAAGCAATTTTTCAAATGGCATATCTTCATCTACTGTTTCCATCTCTCTTCGCATTACTTCTCTGACTCTTATGGTTCTGAACAGGTTTGTTTCGTAACCAGATTTTATCCTAACCCCTCTTCTCACAAGCTTCATCGTATAAATTGACTCCTCTTTAATTCTGCCTGCAACAACAGAACCCAGCACGCACGAAATCATAAGAGGAAGAATTATATGGTAATTACCTGTCAGTTCAAAAATCATCACAATCGCCGTTAGCGGTGCATGAGTCGTGGCTGATACAACTGCTCCCATTCCAACAAGGGCATATGCTCCAGATGAGGCGACAGAACCTGGAAAGAGGTAGGAACAAACACTACCCACGATGCCGCCAAGCATACTCCCTAGAAACAGAGAGGGTGCAAAGACTCCACCCGAACCACCAGATCCTATTGTAATAGGAGTAGATATCATCTTCAACATAAAAAGGAGTGCAAGAGCACCAATACCATACCCACCTGTGAGTGCAATATCTATTGTAGAATACCCAACACCAAATATGTTTGGGAACCAGATGCCAATCAATCCTATTAAGATTCCGCCTGATAAAGGTTTTAAATATTCCGGTAGTGGAATCTTTTCAAAAACATCCTCTGTTGCATAAAGCGTCTTTATAAAAACAACTCCCATGACTCCTGCTAGTAGACCAAGAATCGTATATGGAATCAACTCCCAGTAACTAACCAACTGGTAAAATGGTACTGTAAAGGCAATCTCATTGCCAAGTAAAGATCTGGAGACAACAGTTGCAACAACAGAAGATACTACAACAGTACTGAATTGGCCAACCCCAAAACTTCCTAAAATTACCTCTGCAGAAAATAGTGCACCAGCCACAGGAGCATTGAATGTGGCAGCGATTCCAGCAGCAGCTCCGCAACCAACCAGATTTCTGAGATGAGTGCCAGAAAGATTCAGCCACTGTCCAACAGTAGAGCCAAGAGCAGAACCGATCTGAACTATTGGGCCCTCTCTTCCAACAGAACCCCCGGATCCAATGCATACAGCAGAAGCTATGCTCTTTACAACAACGACTCTAGGCCTGATGCGCCCATTATTTAAAGCAACAGCTTCCATTACCTCTGGGACTCCATGCCCCTTGGCCTCTCTTGCAAAGAAATAGACAATGTGTCCGACTATTATTCCACCAGCAGCAGGAACTATCAATTTTGTGTACCATGGAAGCTCACCAATTGTGTTAAGCGTATATTCAGAAACTTTCCAAAAGAGATGCTGAAAAAAAGCAATTAAACTGCGAAATCCCACGGCCCCGAATCCACCCAGAAGACCCGTCAGAGCAGCCAGAACTATCATAAATGTATGGCTTGTTACAGGAATTTTTTCGAGAAGATTTTTAAATCTCGCTCTACTCATTTTCCAACAACCCTGTATCCAATGTCCTTCCTGTAGTATGCACCATCAAATGTTATCCTGCTCACTCCAATATACGTCTTCTCAATTGCACCCTTAACACTGGAATCGATGCATGTTATGCCAAGCACCCTGCCTCCAGAGGTTATTAATTGATCACCTCTTCTCTTTGTGCATGCATGAAACACTAAAGTATCTGAAGAAACATCATCGAGGCCGTGAATTGTTTTACCCTTTTCATATTTGCCTGGATATCCGCCAGATGCGATTACTACACACACGGCAAATCCCTTCTTTATCTTCAGCTCAACCTCACCCACTCCTCTTTTTATCGAAGCTTCCATGAGGTCAACAAGATCTGTTTCTATTAGCGGCAGAATGGCCTGTGTCTCTGGATCACCAAATCGGCAGTTAAATTCAAGTACCTTGGGACCTTCGGTTGTTATCATGAGCCCTGCATAAATGACTCCCCTGTATTCCCTTCCTTCTTCTCTCATGCCCTTTATAGTCGGATCGAGTATCTTATGCCTTATGATCTTCAGCATTTTAGAATCTACAACAGGAGCAGGAGCATAGGCACCCATTCCACCTGTATTCGGACCCCTGTCGTGTTCGAATATGGGTTTATGATCCTGTGCTGGTGGAAATACGACCATGTCCACTCCATCTGTAACCGCCAGTACCGAGGCCTCCTCTCCCTGAAGAAACTCTTCGATCACTAAACGGCTTCCAGCTTCACCAAACACTCTTTTCTTCATTATTTGATCGATTCCATCATAGAGTTCTGACCTTGTGTGACAGACCAGCACTCCTTTGCCTGCCGCAAGACCATCGGCCTTTAAAACTAATGGTGGTTCTTTTTTATTTATATATGCTACTGCTTCTTCGGGATCAGTAAAGATTTGATAATCTGCAGTGGGTATTTTGTATTTTTTCATAAACCTTTTTGCAAATCCCTTGCTTCCCTCAATCTCTGCTGCTGCCCTGTTCGGCCCAAAAATTGGCAGTCCATTCTCCTGAAATCTATCGACAATTCCAAATGTAAGAGGCAATTCGGGTCCTATGACTGTAAGATCTATTCTTTTCTTTTTTGCAAACTGAACAAGACCCTTTATGTCGGTTGCTTCTATATCGACACATTCTGCTATCTGTGAAATGCCCCCATTTCCAGGGGCACAGTAAATCTTTTCAACCCTTGGACTCTGTGATATTTTCCATACTAATGCATGTTCCCTGCCGCCACTTCCGACTACAAGAACCTTCATCTTCTCCTCCTTATCTTTCCCTTCTTTATTACCTTTTTCAATTCATTTATTTCATCTCTGAGTTCGGCCGCCCTTTCAAATTCCAGTCTTTTTGAAGCTGCCATCATCTCACTCTCTATGTTCTCTATCATCTCTTCTATTTCCATTCTTGAAAGCGACTCAAGCCGCCTTTCTTCGGGCAGATAGGATATCTTCTTGGAATCTGCCACAGCAGTTGTTGAGATTACCTCTTCAACACTCTTATATATGGTCTTCGGAGTTATTCGGTGCTCCTCATTATACTTCTGCTGAAGCTTTCTTCTCCGTTTTGTCTCATCATAGAATTTCTTTATACTATCTGTAATGTTATCCGCATATAGTATTACCAATCCATCTATGTTTCTCGCAGCCCTTCCCGCAATCTGCATGAGTGAACGCTCGGATCTTAAAAAACCTTCCTTATCTGCATCTAAAATCGCCACCAGAGACACCTCTGGAAGATCGAGACCCTCCCTTAACAGATTTATTCCCACAAGTACATCGAAATCAGCAAGCCTCAGACCTCTAAGTATCTCAACACGATCAAGCGCTCCTATTTCTGAATGAAGATATCTAACCCTTATTCCTATCTCTGACAGATATTCAGAAAGATCCTCTGCCATCCGTTTTGTAAGGGTTGTAACGAGTACCCTCTGCTTCCTTTTAACCCTCTTGTTAATCTCCTCTATCAGATGGTCTATCTGACCCCTTGTTGGATGAATAACAACTTCAGGATCTATCAGACCGGTCGGCCTTATTATCTGTTCTACTATTTCTCCACCGCACTTCTCAAGCTCGTAATCTGCAGGAGTAGCAGATACAAATATAACCTGTTTTATAAGTGATTCAAATTCATCAAACTTCAGAGGCCTGTTGTCGAGTGCAGATGGCAATCTGAATCCATGTTCGACAAGTGTCTCTTTTCTTGCACGGTCACCATTGTACATGGCACGAATCTGCGGAATCGTCACATGAGACTCATCTATGATCATAAGAAAATCGTCCGGGAAATAGTCTATCAAACATGAGGGCCTCTCTCCTGGTTTTCTTCCTGAAAGATGTCGCGAGTAATTCTCTATTCCTGTGCAGTAACCAACCTCTTCCATCATTTCTATATCATAATTTGTTCTCATCTCCAGTCTCTGAGCCTCAAGCATCATTCCCCGGGAACGAAAATACTCGAGCCTCTCTTTCAACTCCTCTTTTATCGACTTTATGGCCTCCTTCAATTTCGGATATGTTGTTACAAAATGTTTTGCAGGATATACGGCAACAAGTCTCTTCTCCTCAAGTGTTTTGCCTGTCACAGGATCTATCCTTAAAATCCTGTCAACAACATTTCCCCACATCTCAACTCTTAATGCAGTTTCATCATAGGCAGGGAAAATCTCTACAACATCTCCTCTTGCACGAAATGTTCCCCTGTGAAAATCTATATCGTTCCTTGTGTATTGAATGTCGACCAGGCCTCTTAGTATATCGTCACGATCGATCTTTTGCCCCTTCTCAATCAATAGAAGTAAATCTCTGAAATCTTTTGGCGAGCCCAGTCCATAAATGCATGATACAGAAGCAACTATTATAACATCATCCCTCTCAATCAGCGAGCTTGATGCCTTTAGTCGCAGACGGTCTATCTCATCATTTATAGATGTATCCTTCTCAATGTAGGTATCTGTTGATGGAATGTATGCCTCAGGCTGGTAATAATCATAATAGCTTATGAAATATTCCACTGCATTATCAGGGAAAAATCCCTTCAGTTCACCATATAACTGCGCAGCAAGTGTCTTGTTGTGGGATATTATAAGGGTTGGTTTACCTATCCTTGCTATTACATTTGCCATTGTAAATGTCTTGCCCGAGCCCGTCACACCAAGGAGAGTCTGAAAGCGACTGCCATTAAATATGTTTCTTGTCAGCAGTTCTATGGCTCTTGGCTGATCCCCACACGGCTTTAAATTCGATTTTAACTTAAACATTCCCATTGAGTTAAACATTGATCATAAATAACTAATTTTAATATAATTGAAAATATAAAGAAAGTCAAGACCATTAAAATTATCTTGATTTTTGAATGGTTATATCGTATATTTTTTGTTTAAGTAATAACCATATAAAGGAGAATCCTGCCTTATGATGCAGACACTCAGAGATTATATGAAACATATTATCATAATAACTGCCATTGCCTTTATTGCCACAATAGTGTTCAGCTGGGGTATGGGTGGATTCAAGGGAAAGAGATCGGCTGTGGAGAGAGGAATAATCGGAATCGTTAATGGCAAGAAGATAATGTATCAACAGTTCAATGCTTCAGTCAATCAGGCAATAGAATATCAGAGACAGCGGTCAAATAATGCAGAACTAACAGATCTCCAAATAAGATCAATACGGGATCGTGTCTGGGAAGACATGGTAAGAGAAATTCTATTTCATGAACAGATACAGAAGTACGGTTTAAGTGCAACAATAAAAGAAATAAGTATAAATTTGCAGAACAATCCGCCATCCTTTGTAAAAAATTTAGAACAGCTTCAGACCGATGGAGCATTCGATATAACAAAGTACAGACAGGCAATAAGCGATCCTGCCAACAAGGAGACCTTTACAAAGTTGATTGTTAACCACTTTGCGATAAATCTTCCATACGATAAATTGATTCAATATATCATATCCCTTGCCAGAGTATCTGACGCCGAAGCCGAAATGACATTTAGAAGAGAAAACGAAAAGGTTAAGGTTAATTATATCTTCTTTGATGCAGATTCTATTCCTAAAGAAAACATTAAGATAGAAGATTCTGAAATAAAAAAATATTATGAGGAACACAAGGAAGATTACAGGGTTCCAGAAAAAAGAAAGATACAGTATGTGTTGTTCGAGAACAAACCATCAAAGGACGACAGCACTCAGACTCTATATGACATACAGGATATACTAAAAGAGATCAAAAGCGGCGGTTCGTTTGAAGAGCTTGCGAAAAAATATTCGGAAGACGAGGGCACTGCATCGGAGGGGGGTGATCTCGGCTATTTCAGCAGAGGGATGATGGTCAAGCCTTTTGAGGATGCTGCCTTCTCTGCCAAGATTGGTGAAGTAGTTGGACCAATAAAGACACGATTCGGACTGCATCTGATAAAAGTTGTTGATCGCAAGAAAGAAGATGGTGAGGTGAAGGTTCATGCCAAACATATTCTTTTAAAGTATAAACCGAGTCCAGCCACTTATGAATATATTACTCAGAGTTCAGACTATTTTTATAAAGAAGTAAGATCAAAGGGACCGGAGTTTTTTGCTCGGCTTGCAAAACAGGAGGGTTTTGACCTCAAAGAAACCCCTTTGTTTAAACAAGGTGAATTCATAAGAGGAATCGGAATAGAGCCAACTATCAACTATTATACATTCAGTCAAAAACTCTACTGGGTAAGCCGACCTATCTATTCGGGAGAAAAAATTTTCGTTTTTCAGATAATCGATATTGAGAAATCCCACATCAAACCTCTGGAAGATGTAAAGACAGAAATAGTATCACTCCTTGAGAAAAAAGAGCAGAAGAAAATAGCAGGCAAAATGTGTGAAGAGTTCTGGAAAAGTATAGATTATAAAACCAGCTTTGAGGAACTGGCAAGAAAACACTCGCTAACACTGCAGAGTACAGACTTTTTCACACTCGGAGCATATATTCCTGGTGTAGGCAGAGAACCCGATTTTGCTGGTACTGCTTTTAAATTAAACATTGGTGATATATCACGCCCAATCGAGGGTGAGAATGGATATTATATAATCAAGGTTACAGATAAAATCGAATTCGATAAAAACCAGTTCGAATCACAAAAGAATGAGATAAAAAGGAGACTCTTTGCTCAGAAACAGCAGCTCGTTTATCAGGAGTGGTATAACAGCCTGAAGAGAAAGGCTAAAATAAAAGATTTCAGGAGTCAATACTTTTAGAGTACTGGCACATGGTTTCAATTAATAATGAGTGAGGGGTATGTTTTCTTTATTCCTCTCTGCCATCACCTCAAAATTTCTGAAGCTCTCAAACCACTCAATCATTCCGATATATGCAGGCACTGCCGCACTCTCATGAGTTCCACCCGGTATTGTTACCAGTTCCACACTACCGGCTCCGTTCTGTTTTAAATTTTTCACTGCTGTTAAAGCGTTCTGGTACATTACAACATCATCCGAATCGCCATGGAAAAATCTTATTGGCGCTACTGGAGACCAGTCCAAAAGTGTGTTTTCTTCAAGTGCAGGAATCACATCCTCTTCGGTTCCATTGATACAATCATCAATGAATTTTTGATTCAACAGTTGAGTCAACCTGTCGGGAAGTTCCTTCGTTATTTCAAAGTATGTCTTTGTACCATCAAAGAGCTCTGGCATCATCTCTCCATAAGGAGGATTGAAAAACTCTTCCAGTCTGTTCCATCCGTAGATATCGTCATAAGCGGTTAAGGTGTATCCAATATATAAAAGATGAGTGTAAGATGTATCCTGCAGAATAGTATCCATTGTCCCTGCAAGATCGTAAGGCCCGGCCATTGGTGCAGAGGCCGTTATATTAAACTCATCCCCATATGACTCCTCAATTTGTTTTTGAACCGCAAGTGTAACATATCCGCCCTGAGAGTATCCTCCTAAAAATAGCTTTCCATTGAAAGATATATTATTGTCATTACAGTAATTTTTCGAAGCCCTTATCATGTCAATTACCGCAAGTGCTGAAGACTCTGCATGCAAATATGGATGCATTATCCCCGAGACTCCCAGCCCGAGATAATCGGCCTCACATGTCAAATAGCCAATGGATGCAGATATCAATCCGACTGGTGAGTATAGAGGATTAACAGATGCAACCATATATCTATTTGTCACTGTTCCATGATGATGACTCAGCATGGGAAATGGTCCTGATGTCTGTGGTATGAAGAGTGCTCCAGAAGCCACCTCCCCCTTTCCCTCATGATCAACCGTTTGATACACAATCTTTATAACTTTTACCGAATGTTCTAACTGTATCGGAAGCTCAATCTGAAATGTGTTGAGGATAAGCCCTATATATTCCAATGAAAACTCCCCAATTTGTGTTGCCTCTATTATGTCACCTCTTTTATGGCTGCCATTTTCATCCGGTCCAACACCACCTTCTCTATAACATCCATACATAACAATCAAAGTTAGAAAAACAGTAAACCATCTAAACACCGTTTTCTTCATTTTTATTTACCTCAACAATAGAGCCTTTTTAATTTTTGTCCTTCCCCTGCACTTCATAACATAGATGTATAGACCGCTGCCGACAGATCTTCCCTCATCATCGCACCCATTCCATACTTCCGCGTAAAGGCCAGGCTCTTTCTCTTCATCGATCAATGTACGAATCTTTCTTCCGCTTGTATCAAAAATATCGATTCTAACACTTGCCTTCTCTTTTATTGTGTATGATATAGTAGTTTCTGAGTTGAACGGATTGGGATAGTTCTGCATTAATAAATACCCATATAGACTTTTAATTTCTCCTACCCTATTCTCCACATTCATATATTTCCCTAAGGTAATATAGCAAAACTCTGAAATCTCAACATAAATCAAATCTTCGTCATATCCAGCTGGCATAAGATTTGACCATCTGCCATTTACCGTCGAAAACATATATATTGGAATTTTGGAAGGATCCGATACTCCGGCCTCATCAAGATCCTCTTGAGTATATGGTATCCTCAGTGTTACTGGTATCAGAAACCTGATACCATCGGGCGACAGATAAAAGATCGTTCCAATTCCAGAGACCGTGTCTGGCAGCACAGGCATTTTATCGGCCCTCCCGATTGATATCTCGGTTGTATCCACAAGACTACCTGGAGATATGATTATCTCAATATCTAATGAATCATCCAGAATGGTTCCTCCACTTGCACCAATCTTTTTATTTGATGTTATCTCTACTGTGGCCTCTCCTGTTCTAAAACAATAAGTAGTATCAATAGAATTTTCATTTACAGATAGATCGACAGCTTTAACATTCACCGTAACACTACTATTTTGATCAAAACTCTCACTAGGCCTATACTTTATTTTATACCTATTATTATTTGGAGTTACCGTTACATCAAAACCATTTTGAACGATTCCGTTTCTTACTATCTCCTCACCGTTAACTGAGATTTTTATTGAGTCCCTGTTTACTCCTGTTGTACTGTCTATTATGCTAAATTCTATGCTCGTATTCTTTGCTACCCATTGAGCCCCCGATGGTGGATAGCACCATCTAATAGCAGGAGAATCATCATCCTGTATAACTCCGATACCTGTGAGGTATATCTCCTTTGGATTTTCATCTGGATCGTTATTCTCAAACTTAAGAACACCGTTCTTAGATCCGGATGATGTAGGAATAAAACTCACCTCTATTTTTAATGATTCTCCTTGATCCAAAGTAAATGAATCGACCTCATTATCGATGGAGAAATTATTTGAATTGGGTCCAGTTATTGATGTTGAGTTTACCACGAGAGTCAAATTTCCCATATTTTTAACCGTGAATTTCTGTGAACTGCTTTCGCCAATAATTACATTGCCAAAATCTTTAGAATCAGGATCAACATCTATATCTGGTGCAACTCCTCTTCCCTTAAGTTCGACCTCAAATGGATTCTCATCAGGGTCATCACTTTCTATTGTAAAAGTTGCACTCCTGTTGCCCAGAGAACTCGGGCTGAATCGTATCACGATATCATGAGTAGAATCTGGCTTAATTGCAAAACTTCCACTTCCACTTGTAAAATTAAAATCAGAGGAATTTGTGCCTGTTATTTCTGTTGAAATTACATTTAGAACATCACTGCCCTCATTTGTAATCGAAAAGGTCTTTGACGAATATTCACCGATTAGAATATCGCCATAATCATACATTGAGGGTAAAACATCTATATCCGGGCATCCTTTAAAATTTGCAGTCAGTGTTACCTGATCTGTAACGGTTCCGTCTCGCAAGTAGTGTTTTAGATAGAGTTGGTCTCCATCGATTGTTATTTCACAATATCCATAATCCTCTTTGTATGATTCAAGCATATAACCATTACCATCTTTATTAGGATTGACCGAGTGGAGTGGTGCACCACCATTTCCTGCAACGATCTGTACAGTCCCATTCTCAGGATCAAGCGGTGGATTTTTTTCTCCATTTAGCTCCAGCTTTTTCGTCCTTAAATAGTAGTGAGCATGTCCAGTAAATATAATATCGCATCCTCTTTTATAAAGCGGAACACCCCATGTATCATGAATCTCATCCTCATATCGCTTTGCATCAAAATCAAAGACTGGTCTATGCCAGAATGCGAAAAGCCATGTCTTTGTGTTGCTATCAATTGCATTTAAGAGCATGCTGTACTGACCACCCTTCTTGTATGAGAATTCAGAATCCAGTATAATAAATCGAGCGTTTTTATAATCAAACACAAAGAATTTACCATAGTTTCCATATTCCTGATACTGGCCGGGTAGATATTGATTCCAGTTATTCAGACCTTCAGAATAATTCAACATATCATGATTTCCAGGACAGGCCATATATTTTGGAGGAACCGAATTCTGTCCTGTTCCACCCAGTATGCTATCACAGGCCGCCTTCCATATATCCCACTTCTCTGAAATCCTTCCATCACCAACAACATCTCCAACATTAATTATAAATTTGTAATCGGGTGTATTATTAACCATTGATCTCAGCACCTCTCTGTGCCGAGCATCATCAGATCTTGTATCTCCATAAACTATAAACTTCCAAGAAGCAGAATACGACCGATTGTTAAGCAAACAGAAAATCAGAAGTGCATAGAGTATCCTGAAACGATTCTTGCCGCAAAAGGCTCTGAATAGCATACGAATCATGTTCTCCTTACCTTATCAATTTTTTTTATAAGTTAACAAATCAATATTCTCTTTTCAAGGAAAATATATACCCGGTTAAACAGTTATTTAAGCTAAAAATCTGTAGCGTTTAACTTGCCTCTATTATTTAAAATTCCACATTCACACCTAGTGCGTATGCTGTTACTTATGATTTTTAGTCTTGCATATTTACTTCATTTTCTTTATCATTATATTAAACTTAAAATTAAGTAAGTATAATCTAAACAATTAATAATAGGAGTAGATATGAAACCACAAGATTTCATCATAATGGAAGACCAGTATGGTGCACACAACTACCATCCTCTCGATGTAATATTGACAAAGGGGAATGGAATCTGGGTATATGATATTGAAGGCAATAAATATCTCGATTTTCTCAGTGCGTACTCTTCTGTAAATCAGGGGCACTGTCATCCGCGCATCTTAAAGAAATTGACCGAACAGGCAAAAAAGCTTACAATAACCTCTCGTGCCTTTCGCAACGATCAACTCGGACTGCTCTGCAAGGAGGTATGCGAACTGACAGGCATGGAAATGATGCTTCCTATGAACAGCGGAGCCGAAGCTGTTGAGACCGCAATAAAGACCGCACGCAAATGGGGATATACAAAAAAGGGTGTAAATATGAATAGGGCCGAAATCATCACATGTGAAAATAACTTTCACGGCCGTACAACAACAATTGTCGGGTTCTCAACAGAAAGATTGTACAAAGAATACTTCGGGCCATTTACGCCTGGTTTCAAGACAATACCATTTGGAGATCCAGAATCTCTCAGAAAGGCCATAAATAAAAATACTGTAGCATTTCTTGTAGAGCCAATTCAGGCCGAAGGAGGAGTTCTGATTCCTCCTGAAGGTTATCTAAAAGAGTGTGCCGAGATCTGCAGGGAGAATAATGTGCTTCTCATACTCGATGAAATTCAGACAGGTCTGGGCAGATGTGGAAAAATCTTTGCATGTAAATATGATGGCGTTCAGCCCGATATATTCATTCTTGGCAAGGCTTTGTCAGGAGGATTTTATCCCGTATCAGCAGTAGTTTCAAGTAAAGAGATACTCGGAGTCTTTACACCAGGAGAACATGGTTCAACATTTGCAGGTAATCCGCTTGCATGCAGCATAGCCCGTGAGGCCTTAAAGGTTCTAATAGAAGAGAGACTTGTAGAAAACTCAGAAAATCTCGGTAAATATTTTATGGACAGATTGAAAACAATAGAGAGTCAACATATTAAAGAGGTACGTGGAAGAGGGCTTCTCATTGGAGTGGAGCTTAAGAAAGAAGCAGGCGGTGCAAGAAGATTCTGTGAAGCTCTGATGAAGGAAGGCCTTTTATGCAAAGAGACTCATGAACATGTAATACGATTTGCACCTCCACTGGTAATCACAAAGAAAGATATTGATTGGGCATTTGAAAGGATTAAAAAAGTGCTTACAAATGGAGGATAATAAAAATGAAATATAAGGCATTTACATTAATTATATTTTTTATCATTCTTTCCACTTCTGCTCTTTCTCGATCCATCCCTCAGCATAAAAAATATAAAGATGGTATTTATGAGGGAAGTGGTTTTGGGCATGAAGGAACGGTTCATGTTCGGGTAATTATTGAAGATTCAAATATAAAAGATGTAATCATTATCAAACATCCAGAATATGAACATGAAGAAGCCCTTAAAGAAATCCCCAAAAGAATTATTGCTAATGGTGGAATAGAGGGTGTCGAAGCAATTACTGGTGCAACCGAAACAACCAATGCTGTTCTTAATGCAGTCAAGAGCGCTCTTGAGAAGGCTGTTGAAATCAAAAAAAGCGCATCAGAAGCGACCGAAAAAAGTGATAAAATTTCTATTGGCCCCAAGACGATTCTTCCTGCTCCAGTGTGGGTCATAGGATCATATGACAATCAGGGAAAACCCAACATGATGACAGCAGCATGGGTTGGAATATGCTGCTCCCGTCCACCATGTGTTGCTATATCCTTAAGAAGTGCTACATATACACATGGAAATATCATTGAAAGGAAGGCCTTTACGGTTAATCTCCCTACAGAAGAACTTGCCGGCAATGCAGCCTATTTCGGGAGTGTTTCAGGAAGAGATGTAGATAAACTGAAGGTTACTGGCCTTACAGCCATAAGAGGAGATTCTGTTGATGCACCATATCTTAAAGAATTTCCAATCAACATTGAATGCAGAGTTGTTGAGATTCATGAGCTTGGCTCCCACACAATGTTCATTGGTGAGATCAAAGATGTCAAGGTAGATCCCTCAATATTGAACAGAAATGGTTATCCTGATATTGAAAAGCTGCATCCAATCATATTTTCACCTGGAAGCTTCAGCTTTTACAAAATAGACGGACTCTTGGGTAAAATCTCAGAATTGAGAGAACAGTAGATTTTTCTATCTGAAAGAATGGATGACATACATGCAATACAGACGCCACTGCCTTGGAGAGGTGGCGTCTGTAATGATTCTGAGAGATTGTATCAAGAGTATCTTCAGATATTGATTAAGACAATAGGCAAATCCATATATAAATTTTCATAATCGTAAAATAACCCATTTTTAATACAGTCCCAATTATAAATCCCTTAATATTGATTGATGTTATTTATGAATTATTCAAAACAATCCTTTACGGAAGACAAAATTTATTTCTTGCAAATCTTCATTAGAACAATTAGATTAAGAAATATTTTTTTAAAATATCAAGATCAGTATGAGGTACGACAGGGAAATACATCGCAGACGATCGATCAGATTAAAGGATTATGATTATTCTCAACCAGGCGCATATTTTGTGACTATTTGTGTAAAAGGTAGAAAATTATTATTTGGCGAGATAATAGATGGTCAAATGGTGATTAATAGATACGGAGAGATTGTAAAATATACATGGTATGATTTACCCAATCATAATGACAATATTTTATTGGATGAATTTGTAATTATGCCAAATCATGTTCACGGTATCATTATTATTAATAATGTAGGGGCAGGTTCAGAACCTGCCCCTACCACCCCAACAACAAATAATTCATTG
>CAZYVD010000009.1:0-29478 GCA_964651045.1 uncultured bacterium | reverse complement strand
TTAGAAAATGAGATATTTGAATTTAAATCCAAAACAGCCCATTCGTTCTCAAAAGTTGTAGGGGCAGGTTCAGAACCTGCCCCAACTATTACGAACACATAATCAGTAATGGGGATGAATTAAACATCAAAAAATCATTTCTTGGAGAATAATCATTTTCAAAACCCAAAGAACAATTCATGAATATAAAAACCACATCTAAATCACATCTAAATCTCCTGCCTTACAGCAGGAACGAATATAAGGGGTTCATTCGTCCATCTCTTATTCCATGGATTGATAGTAATGGATTAGAAAAACTACTAGATAAGAACAGTGCTGCAGAAATTATCAAGGAAAAACCCAACCTGATTTTTAGGATTAAAGTTAGAGATTTAAAACCGTTTTCAGATATTGTTGTTAAAAAATTCTATCACAGAAATTTCCTTCAATTCATCATGAGTCCTCTTAAAAAATCTAAATCAGTCAGATCTTTTACGGCAGCAAAACATCTGCTTGCTAATGGTCTGGACACACCATTACCCTTATGTGTGATAGACAGAAGAAGATTTGGCTTTATTAAAGAGAGTTATTATATCACAGAGTATATAGGCAAGAATCAAAAAGTGAAGCACTGTTTATTAGAAAATCCCATAAATGAAGATAAGGTTTTAAAGCTAATCGATCTTGTAGCAGACTACTGCAAGAGTATGCATGGTTCTGGAATGATCCATCGTGACCTCAACCTTGCAAATTTCCTCATTACAAAAAACAGGCTTGTTCTTGTGGATCTTAACAGATCCAGAATCAGAAAAAGCATCGGATACTTTTCAAGAGTCAAGGATATAGGACGACTGTACTGGAGGAGATACAGATCACATTTCTTTCAAATCTATGCAGAGAATGAAAAAAGATTATATAACTGGAAGTGGTATTTCGATCTCTACTACATCTGGCGCAAGAAGAGAAGACGCTTTAAAGACTGGCTGAAAAACATTTAAGATTTGATTGATAGAACAAACCGCTGTGCATGAACAACAGGCACGATCGATCTTTCAATCAATGGTCTTAAACCAGCAGAATTGAGCTCAGTGTAAAATCCCTCTCTGGACATCATTATAATCCGATGTCCCTTTTTATTGATCGACCTCATCAGGCTATGTAAAGCGTTTTTCCTGTAATATGTAAGCAATACAAATCTTCTCGATACCCTTGCAAGTTCACTAATAATATTGAACCTGTCATGTGAAGGGAAAAAATGGTGAAACAGTCGTATGCAAATCACAATATCGAAACTACCATCTTTAAAAGGTAGATTTCGTATTGATCCATTGATAAAATCCCTGCCACTTCCACCCCACTCTTCACTGCAGATGCTCACCATTTTAGGATGAAGATCATAATAAACCAACCTTGTGCAGTGATTCTGCAGTATCTCAGAAAACCGGCCATATCCACATGGAACATTGAGAATTGATCCTCTATCAATCCCTGTCTTTAAAAGTATTTTTTCAAGTAAACGATGCTCTAAAAAATCTACAGCCCTCTGGTCAAAATGGGAGTAACGCTTCATTTTATAATTCACCACACCATCGGGCGGTGACATTGGATCAGGCAAAGTGGAAACACTGCTCATGATTATCATCTGTTTTTGTTTTTCGAGATTATTTTAAATTCAGCTCCTGTATATTCTGTCACAAGACCTGAGTCTAATTCTATGTCTATGTCATTATCACCAGGCGGTTGATCATACCATATCGAGCTTAATGCTATGCCAATGATATGAATTGTAGGATTCTCACTGGTCATCATCTTCTGAATCATTGAGATAGTCTCTGAATCCGGCGACTCATCACCCTCAAGATGTGCTATCATGGCATCCAACAAAAATGGCGTATATAGTGCGGCATCTTCTCTTGATAGTTTTAACTCCTCAATCAACATCTCTGACACAATGCTGCTCAAACCATCTGTTAGAAAATCCTTTGCATATTTCTGAAATGTTTTCCCGTCTGTATCATAATTAATATTAGTTATCCTTTTGCTTCTTATGCTCAAGATGTCGTTTGAAAAAAGAGTTAACAACCGATAAGGGCATGGATATGTAACAGTAGATCCTGTTTCTATATCAAAAAGAAAACCATAGATAGAATTCATCTTTACAATATCATTTGCATGAAAATGGCCTGTGAATACAATTCTCATTCCGAGTCTTGCAAACTCACGAGCAACTTCCTGATAATCATTAACAACATAATCTGTAAAGTACAGGGACTGGCCCAGAAAATGTTCCCATATACCGTGGTGCATCATTCCAAAAATGCGGATCGATCTCTCTTCTGCCTCTTTCAATTTTTCTTTTATCCATGAGAGAGTCTCTTCTGAAAATTCGCCACCCACTAAAGAATTAGTTTCTGTATTCTCTCTATATCTGCAGCAGTCCATCGCAAGAATCCACAATCCATCGGCTACCTCAACCACATAACTAAGCGAATTGGGATCGCGATCTATTGCTTCTGAATATCCAAACTCTTTATAAATCTCCTCAAACTCCTCAGGCGTCACACTTTTAACCCTTGTTACCGAGCTGCCACTATATGATACTGCGTTTGGGTTGTTTATATCATGATTTCCTGGAATAACGTATACATCTATGCCTGATGATTCGATCATTTTTAAAAATTCTGTTACTCTTAGATGGCTGGAAAGTTCTCCATCCTTTGTTAAATCGCCCGGTATCAAAACAAAATCAACGGATTCAGAAATCAGATCATTAACTGCAGACTTTAAGATTTCTTCGCTTTCTGCAACCATTTTTCTATCCTTTGACACTGCTGTATCAAATGCTACTCCCTCTGTCCCCAGAGATGGATCAAAATAGTGAATGTCAGATATTACTGCAAAATTGATTAATAGTGAACCTAAATCACTTCCCTGATCGAATGGTTTATCTACACTACATGCGATAAATAGAAGTAAAAAGAGCAGCAAACAAGCGGATTTTATTTTAATATCAACCATAATAAAAGAGTCTTGACATCTCTTAGAATGTACAAAATTTAAGCCTATTTGCAAGAAAAATTTGGCATCAGGGTTTGTATAGAATTTTAGAATGAGACCATAGAAGGAATCGGTATTTTCCATGAATCATGAGAATCAGGATTATTTTTCAAAAAGAGATACAACATTAAAAAAGTCCCTTCTGGGACGATACAGTGAGAAAAATCTTCCATGAAAAACTGTAAATGTTAAGACCATTATCGAATAAAAATAATTTTCCTGGTAAATACACTTTCCCCTATCTTCAACCTGCATATATAGAGTCCAGACCCTACTCTTCTACCACGATAATCATCACCATTCCACCTCACCCTATAAACACCTGTTCCCTGATTCTTTTTTACTAGCACCTTTACAATCCTGCCAGAGATGTCGAATATAGTCAGCGAAACATCCTTAAAAGAGTCCATACTACACGATAGCTCATACTCGATTATCGTAGATCCGTTGAAAGGGTTCGGATAGTTCTGAAACAGCGAAAAAGATCGAATCGATCTTCTTCCCATATCTTCAACAGATGTATATTTGACTGCCTCGAGTGCATCCAACTTTCCATATCCCCTGAATCTGTTCCATACCTCCTGTCCTGTAAATTCATCCCTTCTTGCAGTAGCCATTATGCTCCATCGTACATTTGCCAAAGAATCCATCTGGAAGATCAATGCCGCAACACCTGTAACGTGAGGTGCAGCCATACTTGTTCCCTTGTATGCCCAGTGAACACTGTCTGTGGCTATATAGTGATCGCTCGGAGGATTCGTCATATCGTGTGAGAGTGACGAGAGTATATACTCACCTGGAGCTACTACTTCTGGTTTCTGTAATGGATCATGATTTGAATATGGTCTCGATGGTCCAGGACTGGTAAACTTTGATATCTCCCCAACCGTGATCCCACCAATATTAAATGGATCGGACCACAGACTCGACCATGAATTTCGAGAAACATATGACCCTACCGTAATTACATGCATGGCATTTCCAGGTTCAGCTATGAGGGTCGACGTGTCCATTCCGGTTATCAATCTCGCTCCAACGGATGAGTCATAAAGCCATCCATCAAACCTTCCTGGTGAACCGGTAAATATCAGCTTCCATACACCTGTTTCCATTATGTCTGATATACTGCCGTTTTTTATTCTATCGGATATTTGAATCCACATCTCAATATCATCATTACCTGGATAGGGCCCTCCTGCTCCATTATCAATTACTATCCTTCCACAGCTTGTGTCCCAGTCTGACATGGTACCGTAGTGCACAGGTCCATACTGGCCCTCTCCTGGCGGTTCTATTGTAACCGCAACTCCAGCCGACTGAGGATACCATATATCAAATTTAGTATAATCATAACTGTTGAGATTATTTTCTGTTATCTGAAATTCAACAACAACAGAATCCACACCAGCACTTGGAGCAAGACAGCCCCTGAAATGTATGTCTTTATCGCCATCATTTCCTGCAGCAACGACCACAACTCTACCAGGCTCTGATAAAATGTTATCTACATACTTTTCAAAAGAGCTTGTAGCATCATGCGGCCCCTTCTGGGTTCCAAGACTGATATTCACTGCAGCAGGCATTTTAAGCGAATCTGCCTTTTGAAAAATGTAGTACAGTCCATCCATGATGTTTATGTTCGGTATGCCGCCCTGATTGGCTCCTTTTACAATAATAAGATCTGCCTCTGGTGCAGTACCTACATAGACACCAGCGGGCTTGCCATTTCCAGAAGCACGACCGTTCCCTGCAGCAATTCCAGCAACATGGGTTCCGTGTCCATTGAAATCCTTGCCCTTGACAATTCCCGGAGTATTATCACCTAACTCTTCATTTATCTGTTCCCTCGTGTATTCAGATCCATAATCTAAACCACCATCCGGAGGTGTACCTGACTCATCTGTCTGATCCCAGATATAGAGTATTCTCGATTCTCCATTCTCATCTATAAAATCCTCATGCGACCAGTCTATACCGTAATCGATTATTCCGATTATCACACCCTTTCCTTTGTAGACAGTTCCAAGACTTCCATCATGCAGATGATCTGCATTTATCTCTGGAATACTTCTGTCGAGAGAGGATTTGCAAACAGCAGGAATCTCTATATATGAGACCGATGAGAGATTAGATATAGACTCTATCTGATTAAGCGGAAGTGCTGCAGTAACAACATCCCCAACCGATGAACGAATCTTCACTCCCATTCCTTCCAACTCCGCCCTATCCCGTGTCTGAATTAGAACATCGATATATTCCTCTCCCTTGTAAGTTCTTATCAGACCTCTGGCATTTAATTCCTGATAACCAACCACAGCAGATTGCATGATTAACCTCAGCTCTGGAGAAACTTTTCTATACATGCCCTTACCATCAGGTCTGATTCCTGAAGATAGAGAAAAAATCAAGATCACTGGAAAAGTTATGAAAATTTTTAATATCCTCTTCACCGTTTGAAAAAATCCTCCCTTTCTCTTGGATGAAATGTCTGTATCACTTCCTTCAGATATTCACGATCTATATGTGTATATATCTGCGTGGTCGATATGTCTGAATGTCCCAGCATCTCCTGCACTGCCCTCAGGTTTGCTCCTCCTTCTAAAAGATGTGTTGCAAAAGAATGTCTGAACGTATGTGGCGTTACATTCTTTCTGATCCCTGCTATTGCGACATAATATTTTATTATCTTCCAAACTGCCACACGAGTCAGCACTCTTCCATGCATGCTTAAAAAGAGAGTGTTTCCTCCGAACCCTCTCATCGAAAGTTTGGGCCGCACCTTGTTAAGATACTCTTCCATAAAAAATAGAGCGGTCTCTCCAATTGGTACGATCCTCTCTTTTGCCCCCTTTCCAAATATTTTAACTATTTTTTCCTCTACAATTATATCTGACTGCTTTATTGTTATCAGTTCTGAAACCCTCACACCTGTTGCATAGAGAAACTCCAGCATCGACCTGTCTCTTATCCCCTTTGGTTTGGAGAGATCAGGAATACTTAAAATCTTCTCGACTTCATGAATCTCCAGCACAGAAGGGAGCCTTCTTTCCATTCTCGGCACTTCTATGTTTTCTGCAGGATCTCTCTCAATAATCTCTTCTCCAGCAAGATACCTGAAAAACATCCTAATAGAAGATACATTTCTTCTTATACTCGAACTCAATAGTCCCAACTCTTTAAGCAGATCTATCATCTCCCTGATCTGTTCAGGAGCAACATTCGAAATTTCATCGACTCCTATCTCATCGATAAACACGAGAAACCGCTCGACATCATTTTTATAGGCATCATATGTATTTCTGGATAATCCCTTATCGAGTAAAAGATAGTTCAAGAATTTATTTAAATAGGCCTGATATTTAAGATTGATTTCATGCAAGGAATGGATTCTCTTCTCTTTCCTGACCAATAGTTGTTTCTGGCCCGTGTCCCGGAAGAACTCGAACCTCATCGTCAAGAATCATCAGCTTCTTTTTTATGGAATCAATGAGCAGCTCGAAAGACGATCCTGGAAGATCGGTACGACCAATGCTTCCTCTGAAGAGGGTATCACCAACAATCACAAAACCGTCACCTAAAAAACTCATTCCCCCGGGAGTATGACCAGGAGTGTGAACCATTTTAATCGTAAATCCGCCTATCATAAATGAGTCGCCATCATCGATGAATATATTTGCCTCTGGGCATCTTACAATTCTTCCAGTATATAATGAAAAATTCCTTTCTGGATTAATCAGCATTTGTGCATCATCGCTGTGTATACAGATATCTGCTCCTGATTTCTCCTTTAGTTCGGCTACACCACCTATATGGTCAAAATGTGCATGGGTCAGAAGTATCCTCTTTAGTTCGAGTCCTTTACCGACTATTCCCTGCCAAATCCTTTCTGCATCGTCGGCAGGGTCTATCACTACAGCCTCCCCAGATTCTTTGTCATAGAGAATATAACAATTAGTACCAAGAGGGCCGAGTTCTAAAGTATCTATCTCCACCAAGAGTTTTATTCTCTCCTCTTATAGCACTCTTTCACGCATATTCCACATATATGCTGACCTATTCCTCTTCTCTTGCTAAATTCGGTTAGCATTGAATAACATTTATTAAGATCATATTCTCTCCATGTTTCACCAAGTGCACCAGCAGGACAGACAGATATGCATCTCCTGCAGGATCCGCACATGTTTTGAACCGGGGAATCTTCGCTCAATGGGATATCTGTTAGAACAGAAACCAGTCGAATGGCCGAACCATACTTTTCATTGACAATGAGATTGTTTCTTCCCCGCCAGCCAATACCTGCTGCTTCTGCAACAGTTCTATGAGAGATGTGCCCCCTCTGTTTATCCCAGTCTACTATTTGTGAGGCAGGAATCGGAAGGGCTCTGTGTCCAAGATCTGTGATAAACTTTGTCACAAGAAAGGCGATTTTATCGAGCAGATTGTTTGCCTGACGATAATGCCATTTATACAGCAGAGTTGGACCATCGACAATACCCATCAACACAGATTTTGAGAGCACAACACCTATAGATATGCCAAATTCCATGCCCTGAAGCTCATCCTTTGATAACAAAAATTCTCCCTTTACACGATCGAGTCTTGCGACTCCAAAGAGAGACGCACCAAGAGAAAACGAAAACTCCTTGATTTTTCTGTAATTGGCCGATTCCATGAAAATAATTAATTATCTTCCTCTGATATTAAATCCTCGGCAAGTGACAGGGCAATTCCTGAGAGCATGACTTCGGGACCAAGTTTGGTAAAGTCTCCAGAAAGAAGGCTCGAATCAACATTTGCATATATCGAACATGCTGCTCCCTTCTCAATAATCAATCCTGACAATCGTCCCTCATTCTCACTTATAAAGGTCACCTCACCCAACATCTCACTCACCACATATCCCGAGCAAAAATGAAGCTGGATGTGGGTAGATTTTGTATATACTGAAATCAAGTTCCCCTTCCTGGTTCCGATTGGGATTGATGGATATATTTCCAGCGACAGCTTTCTTCCTTCCTTCTCATTAAGCAAAACTGTTCGATAACAATTGTCTTCCTTTTTAAAATCTGCCTCAAGAATCTTACCTATCTTTTTAATATCGTTTTGTGAAAATTTAAATTCCATCTTACCTCTAAAATTTTTGGTAATTAATTTCACAACTGTTTTGTTATCATCATCAGAGACTGCATTACCAGTCCCGAACTCAGAGGTATCATCAAATTATCATTCACCCTCTTAACAAACACCTCTAAGACGAGTGCAATCACCATACCAGATAAACCAACAAAAAAAGGAACCTTGTTGATCATTAAAATGATTATTAGGGAAGCAGCTACAAAAACAGCACTCCCCTCTACAGTCCTGTTTCCATAAATAGTGTGTCTTCCAAACATTGTTCCAACAACAGCAGCAAGTGCATCAGAAATAATAACAAAAAAAAGAGCGGTTATTGCTATCCACTTGTTAAAGATTAATATAGTTAAAAATGATCCAAAAATCAAATAGGTGGCTCCAGTAAGCCTTTTGTTCTCATGTTTTCTCAACATTCTCCCAACGATTTTTATAAAAAGATCTGAGAATTTCTCAGAAACAGATCTTGCGGCCTCTATCGACACTGCCACAACAAGCAGTAATGAGAGTATCAACAACAACAATTCCTTATTTATAAAAAGATATCCTAAGGGAACCACGACTACAGATAAATGTATCAATTTCCTGAGAATTTCGGCTCTTATATCTTCTTTCAATTTCAGGGAACATCTCCTATTCTACTGACAACCAAGTCGATCTCTTGACTTTGATCAACTCTTTCACCCGGACTCAGGGACTGTCTTATTACTGTATCTGGAACGAGCCTCTTCTCTCTGATATAAGAGACCTTTCCAACTTTAAATCCAGCCTGCTGGATGATCATTTTTGCCGAAGTTAAACTTTTACCAATAAGATCCGGTACAACATAATAATCCGGTTTTGGTCCGAGGCTTACAACTATATCGACAGATGTGCCCTTTGTAACCTCCTCATCCGGCAGGATCGATTGACCGCAAACCACATCTTTTAAGTAATAGCTGTCATGTTGATAATCGACCTTGCCAAGCTGAAGGCCTGCCTGATTTAAAATAAACTCTGCCTCCCTCTCAGATTTGCTTATTACCCTCGGGACCCTGACACGCTGTTCGCCAGCACTTATTGTAACATACACCTTTCTTCCACGCTTTACCCTTATATACGGTAGAGGATTCTGGTTTATTACCGTACTCTCAGGATAAATAGCATCGTATATCTCGCGTTTTTTTACTATCTTAAATCCATGTGAATTAAGAATTTCCTTGGCCTCTGAGAATGGACGCATAGTAATATCTGGCAACTCTACCTCACGCCCTCTTCGTGTATAGAGAGGCATTACAACAATATCCATCAGGAAAAACAGAATTATTATCATCACAACAGTCGAACTCAAGCCCAGCAGTAATCTGCTTCTTTTTTTGAGCCAAATATTGATTCTCTTCATATATCGCCTACTCCCTCTTTTTTAAACGCACAGCAAACGATCCATCGATTCCATGGATATCGGGCCATGTCTCCACAAATCCCCTCTCAGAAACAACTCCGGGATCCACAAACTCCCTTCCATCCTCAACAACAAAATTAGGATTACTTTTTAAGAAACTATCGATGATTTCATGATTCTCCTCTAAAAGAACTGTACAGGTACTGTAGACCATTATACCACCATCCTTGACAAACCTTGCTGCAGATTCAATCATCTTTCTCTGTGTAGAGGCCAGTATCTGTACATCTTCCGGTTTTCTGTGGTATCTAACCTCTGGCCTCTTTCTTATGACTCCTATTCCTGAACAGGGAACATCGAGAAGAACCTTATCAAAAGTCGGAAGACTCAACTCTCTTATGTTACCACACAGAGGATATATAGATCCCATACATAGACGAATCCTGTTCTGTTCGAGTCTCTTTATTCTAGTAAAACTACTGTCCACTGCAACTATAAATGATCCATCACCGCACAACTCTGCAATGTGGGTCGATTTTCCTCCAGGTGCTGCAGCAAGATCTAATATCTTCTCTCCCGGTCTTGGATTCAATAGATGCGACACCAAACCTGCACTAACATCTTGAATTGAAAAAAGCCCCTTCTTGAAGTAGTCAGAATTTAATAAAACCTGACCATTTTCAATAGTTACAAACTCATTAAGGATCTCTGAGGTTCTTGGTGAAAGTCCAATACTCTTGAGTCTTTCTATCCCCTCTTCAGGTTTGAGACGCAATCTATTAATCCTTACAGTAAGGCCGGGTGTCTGGTTGTTTGCCCTGCATATAGCGATTGTCCTATCGACTCCAAATCTTCTTATCCACCTCTCTACAATCCACTCTGGATGAGAATATCGAATCGAGATACCTGCTACAGGATCTTCATCCAGTAAGATAGGAGGAATTGAATCGCGATGTCTTATAATCTCTCTTAGAATTCCATTCACTCTATTTGCCCACTTTCTGCCCTTTTTATATAGTGTGATCTTTACAGCCTCGTCTACCGATGCATAGTCGGGAATTCTGTCAAGAAAAAGTATCTGATATAATCCAGTTTCAAGAGCCTGTCGGACAGCAGATGGACAATCAGACCACTCTCCAGAATATTTATCTTTCAATATCCACTCCAACCATCTGTGCCATCTAAGAGTACCATAAACAATCTCTGTTGCAAGACTCCTGTCTTTTCCAGAAAGAGAGACCCTTCGAAATTCATTATCAAGTAAAATCTCTGCATATGCCCTGGTCTTGAAAACCCTGGATAGTACCTCCACTGCAACCATCCTTGGTGATTTACTACTTCTCATGACTCAGCAGTCTCAATAACGACCATTTCAATCAAACCTCGTACCAGGATCGATTTTCTGTCCAAGCAAAAACTCCCTTACTCCGAGCCTTTTTCTTCCCTGAAGCTGAAGCTCTGTTATCAACACGACTCCTTTCCCTGCCGCTACTGCTATCCCTTCATCCGATATCTCAACTACACTCCCAGGTACTTCAGATAATCTTTCTCTGACATCGACTGCCCTTGCTCTGATTATCTTTAATCTTTTACCCTCCCAATCTGTAAATGCACCAGGAGTTGGAGAAAGACCCCTGATGAGATTTACTACTTTTTCACAGGACATGTTCCAATCGATTCTACAGTCATCTTTCTCTATTTTTGGTGCTCTGGTTGGTATGCCTCTCTGCTGAATAGGCCTTGCCCTGCCCTCCTCGATCGCATCCAATGTCTTTAATAGAAGCCCTGCACCAATCTCGGCTAACCTGTCATGAAGCTGTCCTGCGGTCTCCTCTTTCCCAATCTTGACCCTTTCCTGAAACAGAATCTTTCCAGTATCTACTTTCTCCTCTATATAAAAGGTTGTAAGGCCTGTCTCCTTCTCACCATTTATTATTGCCCACTGTATCGGCGCAGCTCCCCTGTATTTCGGTAGAAGAGAGGCATGCAGATTTACAGTTCCCCTGGGCGGCATCTTAAATACTTCTGGAGGTAGTATTACAAAAGCTACCACAACAAAACACTCGGCCCTGAAATTCTTAAGATCTGTTAAAAATTTCGAATCCTTTAAATCTGCCGGCTGTAGAACTGGAAGACCGTGTTTTACCGCTTCGATCTTAACAGGGGGGGGAGACACATGCCTCCCCCTTCCCTTAGGCCTGTCGGGTTTTGTAACAACACCGACAACTTCATGACCGCTTTTTAATAACAACCTCAATGTGGGGACTGCAAATTGTGGAGTCCCCATAAAAATGAGCCGCATGACTACTGCTCAGATCTCTTCTTTAATACCTGACCAATCGAATTTCTTGAAAGTTCGATTTTTACATTGTCTGCAATCTTCAGTACGACCAGCCCCTCCTTCTCCTTTATTCCTGCAACTGTACCGACTATTCCTCCTGCTGTCAGTACCTTGTCCCCCTTCTCAAGCCTTGCCAACATCTCTCGATGTTCTTTCTGTTTTTTTGCCTGAGGACGCAGCATGAAAAAATAGATTACAAGAATGATTGCAATAAGTGGTAGAAACCCGATAAACGGATTTGCTGCCTGACCACTTCCGCTTCCAGAAGCACCCATTAATAATAAAAGATTGTACACATCTTCCTCCTTCTAATTTAAGATTGATAGATAATTGTTTAAAAAATCACTCTTCCATTTTAAAAAATTGCCATCCATGATGGCCTTTCTTGCCATACTCACAAGTTCGGTATAAAAATAGATGTTGTGAATAGAAGCGAGTCTGAGGGCAAGGATCTCCTCAGCCTGAAAAAGGTGGCGTATATAGGCTCTTGAGAAATTTCTGCATGTATAACATCCACACTTATCATCGATTGGAGAAAAATCATCCTTGAAAGAAGAACCCTTCAGAACAAGTTTCCCCATCTTGGTATAGACTGTCCCATTCCTTCCATTACGGGTTGGGATTACACAGTCGAACATGTCTATGCCGAGCGAAACAGCCTCTATTATATCTTCCGGTTTTCCAACACCCATGAGATATCTGGGATGATCCTCTGGTAAAAAATCTGTACAAAGATCGACAATCTCAAGCATCAGACTCTGTGGTTCTCCAACAGCAAGCCCTCCGATTCCATATCCATCGAATTCAATATCAACGAGTGATTCCATACTCCTCTTTCTCAGGGCCTCAAATGTACCACCCTGTACTATTCCAAAAAGTGACTGATCGAATCCAAATGGCGATGAGGTCTCATTAAACCTCTTCCTGCATCTTTCTGCCCATGAAATTGTCCTTTCGTTTGCCTTCACGGCCTCTTCATACGAAGATGGATATTTAATACACTCATCCAGTACCATCATGATATCCGAACCGAGACTCCTCTGAATATCGATTACCGACTCAGGTGTAAATGCATGATACGAACCATCTATGTGCGACTGAAACCTTACACCATCGTTTGAAACCGAACGAAGCTCCGCAAGACTGAATATCTGATACCCTCCGCTATCGGTCAGTATCGAATTTTTCCAACTCGAAAACTCATGAAGCCCCCCAGCCCTTTCGATCAGATCGGTTCCGGGACGAAGATATAGGTGATAGCTGTTTCCCAGAATCATCTCTACTCCCATACTATCAAGTTCATGAGGAGAAACAGCCTTCACGCTTCCCTGAGTTCCAACTGGCATGAAGATCGGAGTCTTTATCCGGCCGTGTGAAGTTTTTAATACTCCTGCCCTGGCCTTTGTTCTGTCATCCTGTCTAACAACCGAAAAATTCATTTTCTACCAAAAATTAAATCAACCGCCTCTCTTATAGTTCTGACACATTTGATCTCTATATCTTTTGATCTTATTGGTCTCTTTATGTTTATATCTGGTAAAACAATCCTGCCCATTCCGAGTCTTTCTGCTTCAGAGATTCTCGCGTTTATATGCGATACGCCTCTCACCTCTCCAGCAAGTCCTATCTCTCCAACAACACACATACCATCCTCTACAGGAAGATCCCTCTGACAGGAAATCAGTGCTACTGACAGGGCAAGGTCTATACCCGGTTCTACTATTCTCAACCCTCCGGCTACATTTACGAAAACATCAAATTTTCCGAATTTATATCCCACTCTTTTTTCAAGCACAGCCAGCAAAATGGACAGTCTGTATAGATCTATACCTTTTGCCACTCTCTGTGGAACACCAAAGTTTGTCGGTGTAACGAGTGCCTGAATCTCAACAAGAAGGGGTCTGGTGCCTTCCATGCTTACCATAATAACAGATCCAGAAGCATTTTCTCTCTTTTGAGAAATTAAAATCTCTGATGGATTGGAAACCTCTATCATACCTAGCTCTGTCATTTCAAAAATTCCAACCTCATTTGTAGAACCAAACCTATTTTTAACGCTTCGGACCAATCTATATATGTGCTGGTGATCGCCCTCTATCAAGAACAATCCATCTACAAGATGCTCAACTACCCTCGGCCCTGCAATCGTTCCCTCTTTTGTTACATGGCCTACAACGATTATCGGTATGTTCAGCTCCTTAGCCAGTGATGTCAGAGTACCGCTACAGTATCTTACCTGACTGACATTTCCTGCGAGGCTCTCCAGCTCATTCGAATAGACAGTCTGAATCGAATCGATTATTGCAAGATCTGGAGTTGTTTTTCTAATAACATCGATAATCGATTCCAGGTTTGTTTCAGAAAGAAGATATATTCTCTCAGAATCTATTCCGAGTCTCTGGGCACGCATCTTTATCTGCTGAAGTGACTCCTCACCAGAGATGTAGAGCACTCTCTTTCCCTGAGATGCCAGACGATCTCCTGCCTGAAGAAGAAGGGTCGATTTTCCCATACCCGGTGCACCGCCAACCAGAACTATGGAACCAGCCACAACTCCACCACCAAACACTCTATCAAGCTCGACCATGCCTGTTTTCATCCTTTCCTCATCCGTCTCAGAAACATCTTTAAGGGGTACTGGTGTCTTCTTGGACTCGGCTCCTTGTTGTGTTCTGCCTCTCTTTGAGTCCACGACCTCTTCAACAAAACAATTCCAGTTCTGGCATTCAGGGCACTTACCAAGCCACCGCAGAGACTCATACCCGCACGACTGACATACATATTTTGTATGAATCTTTTTCATTTAGTACTCTATCAAGAATTCTGTTACTGCCGCATTTTTGCTTTTTTGAAATTCTTGAGGGGTGCCTTCAAACACGATTATGCCATTGCTCAGCATTGCAATACGATCCCCAACCCTAAATGCACTAACCATATCATGAGTTACAACGATCGAGGTAATACTTAGGCTCCTGTTTGTCTCTATAATTAAATTATTGATTGTATCTGCCATTACAGGATCCAGACCCGTTGTGGGCTCATCGAATAGGAGATACTTGGGATTCATTATGAGTGCTCTTGCGAGTCCGACTCGCTTTTTCATGCCGCCGGATAACTCTGCAGGCTTCTTTTTCTCGATCCCCTCCAGCCCGACCATCCTCAGCTTCTCTCTAACTCTAGTTCTAATTTCATCTTCGGAATATTCTGTATGCTCCATTAGTGCAAGACCAACATTCTCCTCGACCGTAAGAGAATCGAAAAGTGCAGCCCCCTGAAACAGCATACCGAATCTCTTTCGAAGTTCAAATATGCCTTTCCTGTCTAACTCGCTAACATCGATACCATCCACACTAATTTCACCTTCATCGGCTTTTATCAATCCTATTATAGATTTAAGCAGAACGGTCTTGCCGCAGCCGCTTCTGCCTGCAATCACGATCGTTTCACCATCATTTATATCCAGATTTACTCCCCTTAAGACCTGACTCGAATCAAAACTCTTTTTTAAATTTCTTATCTTTATCATAATTCAAAAAAGCATCATAGCCAGAAAATAGTCTGCAATTAATATAAATGCTGCCGAAAAGACAAAGGCCTTTATTGTAGCCCTTCCAACTCCCTCTGCTCCTCCAGAAGTTCTGAAGCCAATAGAACATCCAATCAAAGCGGTTCCTCCTCCAAACACAAGAGCCTTTATCAGTCCAGAAAATATATTGTATACAATAAAATGACTCTGGATACTTCCGAAAAATCTGTCTGTCGATATTGATAGAAGAAAATATGCCACTACATAGGCACCGATGTGCGACACCACTCCAGCATATACGACTAGTACAGGCAGCATTGTCCAGCCTGCGGTAAATCTGGGAAATGCCAGATATCGCACCGGATCGATTGCCAAAGCCTCGAGTGCATCTATCTGCTCTGTTACCTGCATTGTTCCAAGCTCTGCAGCAATTGATGCTCCGACACGTCCTGCTACAACTATTCCTGAAAGCACAGGAGCGAGTTCTATCAAAATTGCCGCACTCACAGCTGCCCCCAATAGATCGAGTGTCATTTCTGATGATATTACACCCTTAAATTGATATGCAGCCTGCCACGATGATACGGCTCCTGTAAAGATGCTTACAACGGTTATCAAGGGCAGTGAATTTATACCGATCTTGACCATCTGCTCCAGAATAACTTTTCTGTCTTTAATTATGTATTTAGTACAGCTCAATATTCTGTAAAAGAGAATCGATATTGCACCGATCTCATTAAAATATCTAATGACTCGCCTTCCAATAAGTCTTATTATTGATATAATAATCACAGATAGAGCCTTTTCATCTTAATATATTCTTCGACCTTATCGGGCACAAGGTATCGAATGGATTTGCCCTCCCTTACTCGTTTCCTGATGTTTGTCGATGATATCTCTATCATAGGTACTTCTGCAACTATAACTCTATTTCTGAATTCACTTTTAACGTTATCGATGTCAAAACCAGGTCTCTTCATGACTATGATCTTGATTGTGTTAAATATCTCCTCAGGATCTTTCCATGTATGGAAATCCAGCAGGCTGTCCGCTCCAATAATCAGAAAAAATTGATCGTTCCTGTAAGAAGAGGATTGTTTAAACCATTTAATTGTATTTATCGTATAGGATATCCCGCAACTTTTTAATTCGAAATCTGAAACCTTAAAATGCTCGTTCCCCATAATAGCTCGATGCACCATCTCAAGCCTATGGTTCTCTGGTGACAGTTCCCTGCTATCCTTATGGGGGGGCACTGCAGCAGGAATAAAAAAAATGCGATCGAGATTAAAATCGCTCCTCACAGCCTCAGCGACTATCAAATGACCGTTATGAATGGGATCAAAAGTCCCCCCCAGAAGCCCGCTTCTCATTTTGCCCCTTCAACCTGTGTTTGATTCTTCTTTTAGTCTATTATTTATATCTTTCAGCATCTTCCTGATTCTGTTTGCAAATCGACTATCTGGATACTTCTCTAAAAATTTCTTACAGGCCTCCATGGCCTCCTTATACCTCAACTGTTTTTTCAAACACTCCGATTTCCAGTAAAGGGCATCCTCTGCAAACTTTGTATCATAATAATTATTAAGGACCCAGTCATATACAAATACCGCTGCCCTATAACGCCCCATCTTCCGATATAACTCACCCTTCTTGAACTCCTTTTTTGCCAGCTTATGACGAAGCTGGCTTATTTTCATTTCTGCATCCGTTCTAAATTCTGAACCAGGAAAATCTTCTAGAAATTCCTGAAAGTGGACTATTGCCTGATATGTATACTCCTGATCTAAAGAATAGTGAGGTGATAATTTATAGTAGCACATTGCTATCATGTACTCGGCTTTCTCTCTATAAGTGCTTTGTGGTATGCTTTTAATCAGGCTTTCATACTCCTGAATTGCTGTTATATACTCTTTTGAATAGTAGTAACATTCTGCTAAATAAAATTTGCATTTTTCATATATCTCACCACCCGCCCTGTTATTGATCATAAGCATGCTAAACTGTATCTTTGCCTTGAGATAGTCTTTTTTATCAAAGAGCCTCTTTGCATAGGAATACAACTCTTCTGGTGTGTTACTCTTAGGAGATATAGTTTCTTTGTTACATTGTGAAAGCAATACAATGACTATAAAAAATAAAACATATTTTATATTTTTCATCAACTCTCCCTTCAATAATATAATTAACCCCTCTATTCATTAAATGTTCCTTTTACTTTCAATCATGACCGATAACTCACGTCGAGAGCCTGAATACTGCCGATAGAAAAATCCATCTACTGTATATGCCACCAATCCTCCCAAAAGCAGCCGATAGGTTCAATCCAAAATTTTTATGAGGGAACCTCTTCTCATCCCCAACAAAATAGTTCCAGTCAAGAAATCCAAATCCAAATGATACGAGCTCACTCTTCCCATCACTTGACCTGAAATATCCTCCTCTCAACGCAACATGATGATATGGTATGAATTCGAAGCCAATGTGGGGTTCTCTAACGGCCGGCCTTCCCTCATCGCTTACATTCCTGATGTCAAGGGATAGTGTCAGCCTATCAAATGGATTGTATGAAACCCCAATATTCAGCGTCTCATCTTCTAACCTTTCTATTGTGAATCTGTCTCCGGAGTAATCGTCTGGAAAATCGACAAAGTATAAACCTGCATTTATCCTGTGTTTTGTCTCAATCAAAATTCCGTATCTATATCCTACACTTACCATTCTATCGTATCCCATATAGATGTCGCCTGCCATACCAAGAGATACGAGTGGCGATAGAGAAAGAGATAGGCCAAAAGTAGCGTTGCGTCTTTCTTTATAGTCCGAAACTTTAAATGTACCTATCACAGCTGAATTCGAATTTCTCGAGAATATCTCCTGTCCTATGATAACTCCTAAATTGAAATTTCCAATCGATAATGCCATGCCGTGGATAAACATTCCAGGTAAGACATCCCAGCTTCTTCCACTCTCTCTATTTAAAAGGTAAAGCGGCCCTGCAGGATTTATAAAAGTTATAAAGTGTATATTCTGTCTTGTACTGCTCAATGAAAAGGAAGCAGGATTCATATCCAGTGACGCCAGATCATCTTTCAAAGAACCAAAGGCTCCTCCCATCGCAATTGGTCTGGCCTTTACGTTTAACATCATCAAAAAATATTCACTCGAAAAGGCTACTCCCCTTAAATTAAATAATATGAAAACCAAACAAATCCATTTAAATCTTTCGTTCATCTTGACTACGCTTTCGCATTCTTAAAATATATATAAATAAAACAAATACATTTCCAGTTGCTATTAAATAAACCGTCACCATACCATAATGCACAAAAAAGGTACTCCTGCTGCTTGTTGTAATGACTCCGGACAGTACTGCCTCTTCATATAGAGGTGTTCGACTCGTGACTCTGCCATATGGATCTATAAATTCCGATATTCCTGTATTGGCACATCTTGCAACCCATACTCTATTTTCGACTGCTCGAAATACTGCTATCTGTGCATGCTGGTAGGGCCCAGATGTTCTGCCAAACCATCCATCGTTTGTTATGACAACTAAAAATTTTGCTCCATAATTAACAAATTTCCTGACCAGATAGGGAAACACAGATTCATAACAAATTACTACAGAAAACGGTACTACTTTTTCAGAATCTTTCTTCTTTAATTGAAAAACAACCGTAGAATCTCCCGGTGTAAAATCCCCGACCTCAAGGTTGAGTTTCCTGAGAAAATCGTATATAAATGGAAACTTATCCATAAAGGGAACCTTTTCAGAAAACGGAACAAGATTCATCTTATAGTACCTTCCAATCTCCCATGAATTTGGCTGAAAATAAAGCGCGCTATTAAATGTCATCCTTCCACGATATCTCTTCCATATATAATCTGGTGAGCCAGTGACGAGAGAAATTCCAATGCTATCTATCTGGGACTTTACCATTCTTAGATATTTATAATTGTATCTCAGATAACATGTTGCAGCAGTCTCAGGCCAGATTATCAAATCAGGCCTTTCTGAAGCGACCTCATCGGTCAATCTGTGGTAAATTGCAAAATTGGAGTCTATAAAAGTTGAGGTCCATTTCTTGTAGGGATCTATGTTGCCCTGAACAAGGGAGAGACGGACCCGTTCTTCTACTGCAATCGGCCTTTTTAAAGATACAACACCATAAACCATGACGATCGTATATAGCAGAATTATGGCTGCAACAAATCGAAAGGCCTCTTTTTTCCTCTTTATGTTTTTTAATAGAAAATAAAATATTACATTCAAAGTAACTATCCAGAAAGTAACACCATAGGCACCAAAAATATCGGCGTACTGTATGAGGATTGGATATGAGCTTTGAGAATAGGCAAGTTTGTTCCATGGAAATGCCAGCGGACCCCAGGAGTTCAAAAGCTCAACACCTGTCCATAAAAGTGGTGCTGTCCATAGCGATTTATTTCCCCATCTCGACCACAGAAATTTTATTATCACTGTGAAAATTACAAAATATATTGGCAGAAACAGAATCGATCCGATGAGGCCTGGAAAAGTTGCCCACCCTATCCAGTAGACTGTTCCTCCACTCCATATCATTCCAGCGATATAGGCTCCCTTTGCACTCTCATTTATTGATTTTCTTTCAAGAAAAAGGAAGAATGGAACCAATACGATTGGAGCAATGAATCCAAACGGGAAGGGAGGAAAAATCGATATGAGCCCTATGGAGGTTAATAATATATAAAAGATATCTCTTTGTTTCAATCTTGTTCCTCTCACTCCTTCATCCTTTGATAATCCAAATAGTTCTGCAGCATAAGGACAGATGCCATTCTATCAATCTTCTCTTTCTTTCTACCGATCTTTCCATTCATATCTATTATAATACGCTGAGCCTGTACAGAAGTTAACCTTTCATCCCAGAACAAAATAGGAATATCTATTACTCGTGATACTGTCTCACCAAACCTCTTAACCTCCTTGGCCATCTCACCAATCTCTCCTCTTAGAGTTAGCGGAAGACCAAGAACAATTCTGTCAACCTCAAACTTCTCTACAAGTGCAGATATCTCTTCAACAGCATCTTCCCATGTCAGTATTGATAATGTCTTTACAGGCTGTGCAATCAGCCCCATAGGATCGCTAACAGCAATACCTATCCGCCGACGCCCATAGTCGAGCCCGAGTATTCTGGCCATGATTCAATTTCATTCTAAGGGTTTCTTGAGAACTTCCTTTAACAGTTTGCCTGCCTTGAAATGGGTCTTCCTTCTGGCAGGAACATAGATTATCTCTCCTGTCTTTGGATTTCTGGCCTTTGGTTTTGGTTTTGTTTTCTTAACTTCGAACACACCAAAATCTCTTATTTCTATCCTCAGTTCAGGATTCGCCTCAGACATGATCTGCCTAAGGGCAGTAAAGACTCCATCTACTATCTTCTCTGTAATATAAATCCTCTCACCAACCAGTTTCGCCGTTCTCTTTGCAACATCTTTCTTTGTGATCGTATTCATTTTACTCATAGATCGCTCCTATTATTTATGAAAACTTCACTACAATTCTATAAATCTCTGTCAAGGCCGCTCTCACGTTCTATGGATAATATCCCCTTCCTGCTGTAAAGCCTGCGCATTATCCGAGTAAGATGCGACAGATTTCTCACCTCAATAATTATAAATGCAGTTATTATATTGTTCTCTGTATTCATGTCGACCTTTATTATGTTTGTATTCATGGTCGAAAGTGTTTCTGCCACCTCCTTCAAAAACTCCTTTCTTCCTGTGGCCATTATCTTGAGCTGAACCATGAACGAATACTCGCCATCTACATCCCATTCGACCTCTATTGTTCTCTCAGGAGTGTAGAGAAGCTTCTTCACATTGGGACAGCTCCTTCTGTGTACTATGATTCCCCTTCCCTTGCTTATAAAACCAATTATCGAATCGCCAGGCACAGGATGACAGCATCTTGCAAAACGCACAAGCAGATTGTTCATTCCCTGTACCTTTATCCCATCTACAGATGTTCTTGCCTTTTTTATAAACCTCTTTAAAATATCCTCTTTTTCTACTGCACTCTGAGCAGAATATTTCTGCGGAGCAATTCTCTTTATTAACTTCTCAATGGATATCTCACCCTGTCCAAGATCAGAATACAATCTGTCAAGACTCGGGATGCCCATCTCCTCTGCTATTCTCTTCAACTGCTTCTTACTGCACTCTATCTTATACCTTTTCAGTACACCAGAGAGGATCTCCTCCCCAAGTGTTTTTGCCTCCTGATACCTTGCCTCCTTCAGCCACCTTTTAATCTTACTCTTAGCCTTTGAGGTTTTGACAAATAGAAGCCAATCGTGACTCGGTCTCTGGTTTGAGGAGGTTATGATCTCAATAGTATCTCCACTCCTCAGTTCGGTATTTAGAGGGACAATCTTTCCATTGACCTTTGCACCAACACATTGAAGCCCAATGTCTGTATGAACGCTAAAGGCAAAATCCACTGGAGTTGATCCTATCGGAAGTTTAAATAGATCGCCTTTTGGTGAAAATACAAAAATTTCGGATATGAACAGATCTGTCTTTAATATATCCATAAACTCTCCTGGCTCGAGTGAATCTTTCTGCCAGTCTACCATTTCACGCAGCCATTTACTATATCTATCCAGTTCATCGTCTACCTGTCTGTTTTCTTTATACTTCCAGTGAGCAGCAATACCGATTTCTGCTACTGTGTGCATCTCCTTTGTCCGTATCTGTATCTCGACCATTTTACCTTCTGGGCCCATGACAGTTGTGTGAAGAGATTGATACATGTTTAGTTTTGGTGTTGCTATGTAATCTTTAAAGCGATCGTGAATCGGCGTAAATAGAGTATGCAGAACCCCGAGTGCAAAATAGCATTCATCCACTCTGTCCACTATTATTCGAATTGCAAGTAAATCGTAGATCTCCTCAAAAGAAGCTTTCCTTGTCTTCATCTTACGGTAGATCGAATAAAAATTTTTAGCTCTTCCCTCAATTCTGCTTCTTATTCCGTGTTTTCTCAGTTCTCTCTGAATCGGTACCTTTATTCTATTTATATAATTTTCTCTCTCCTCCCTGCTTTCCATTACCTTTCTAACTAGCTCTTTATATGCAGCAGTATCGAGTACCTTTAGAGACAGATCCTCAAGTTCCCACTTTATCTTTGCTATACCAAACCTGTGTGCAAGAGGTGCATATACATCTCTGGTCTCTAGTGCTATTCTTCGTGCCTTCTGGTAGGAAAGATGTTCTATTGTTCTCATGTTGTGGAGGCGATCTGCAAACTTAATTAGAATAACCCTGAGATCCTTTGCCATGGAAAATATCATCTTCCGAAAATTCTCTGCCTGTTTTTCCAGGCTGCTCTTAAACTTCAGCTCACTTATCTTTGTTACTCCATCGACCAGAAGAGCTATCTCTTCACCAAACTCCTCTCTTACCTCATCAATTGTTATTCCTGTATCCTCAACAACATCATGAAGAAGTCCTGCGGCAATGGTTGTTGTATCCATTTTGAGTTCTGCCAGTATTTTGGCAGTCTCGATGCAGTGTTCAATATAAGGCTTGCCCGATTTTCGTAATTTATTTTTGTGCGCAGAGAATGCAAATTTGTATGCCCTGCTGAGAAGCTTCTTGTTTACACTTTTAGTATAGGATTCAATCTTTCTGATTATCTGCCAGAATTGCTTGCGATATTCACCATACAGCCTTGCTGTTGAAGCAGCAGACTCTCCGATTCCATCCTTCTTTATGGAATCCTGTGTTTTTATTTTTTGTGAAGTAGCTTCCATACCTACATAGAATTACTATATACCAATAGCTTCTTCCTCAAATGCAGGGTTCTCAAAACGAGCCCACCTCTTTACAAAATTGAGATGTATTCTGCCGAGAGGACCATTCCTCTGTTTTCCTATTATTATCTCGGCCTTTCCCTCCATCTGCTTCATCTTAACTTCTTCTTCTTTCATATATAGTTCAGGCCGATATACAAAAAGCACAACATCAGCATCCTGTTCTATGGCTCCCGATTCTCTAAGATCTGAGAGCATTGGCCTTCTTTCTCCACCTCTTATCTCCACAGCACGGGAAAGCTGAGAGAGTGCTACAACAGGGATATCGAGTTCTTTTGCAAGCCCTTTTAAAGAACGCGATATCATCGATATCTCCTGCTGCCGGCTCTCGGCATTCTTTGGACCCTGCATTAACTGGAGATAGTCGAGAAAGATTATTCCAATATTTTCCTCCTTTTTAAGTCTGCGCGCCTTTGCCCTTAATTCAAGAACACTGATCCCAGGAGTATCGTCAATAAAGATTGGTGCCTCTGTGAGCACACCAACACACATGCTCAGTTTCTGCCACTCATCTTCTGGCAAATGGCCTGTGCGAACCCCGTGACCATCTACCCTTGCCTCTGCACAGAGCAGGCGAAGCGCTAGTTGCCTCTCAGACATCTCAAGGCTGAAAAATCCAACTGGTATTTTTGCATCGACAGCTATGTTTCTGGCCAGGTTGAGACTGAAAGCGGTCTTTCCCATAGAGGGTCTTCCTGCTACTATGATCAGTTCTCCATCTTGAAATCCTGATGTCAATTCATCAAGTTTTGGAAAACCTGTAGGTATGCCGGTCACGGCACCCTTTCTCTCATGAAACCCTTCGATTGTATCAAAGGCCTCATGCATTATGGGTGAAAGCTGTCTAAAACTCTTTCTTAATCTTTTATCTGTGAGACCAAATATTCTTTGTTCAGATCTGTCTATAATATCGTAGACATCCTCCTCTGCCTCATAACATTCTCTGGCAATACTTGCCGCCTCTTCTATCAACTTACGCATTAAATACTTTTCCAGAACTATCCTTGCATGGTGTTGTACATTTGCAGAAGAAGGAACCTTCTCAGCCAGTTCGGTCAGATAGTATGAACCGCCAATCTCATCAAGAATATCTTTTTTCTTCAGCGCTTCTGAGAGCGTTATCAGATCCACAGGTTCATTTCGCTCATAAAGCTCTATTGCTGCTGTGTAGATTTTGTTATGAGCAGTTCTATAGAAACACGACGGCTCTAAAATCTCTATCACTCTACCTATGCAGTCATTATCAATCATCATAGATCCAAGTACGGCCATCTCAGCATCCAGAGACTGGGGAGGTACTCTATCGAAAATCGAATCGGATTTGCTCTTTTTCACTGCTTTCTGGGTGGATGCCATTTTGGTTTGTCTCCTACGTTTTCATCATACCATTCTCTCAACATCTTTACATCTTCCCATACCAAACGTTTCCATTGAGGGTTTCTCAGCAGGGCTGCAGGATGGTAGGTGACTATCAAGGACATTTTATTATAATCGTGTATTTTCCCTCTCAATCTATTTAAGGGCTCCTCTTTTCTCAGCAGAATCTGTGCTGCTATTCGGCCAAGTGTCAATATCAGCCGTGGTTTTATAAAATCGATCTGCCTTAACAAAAAGGGCAAACATCTGTCTATTTCATCCGGATTCGGATCTCTATTGTTTGGAGGCCTGCATTTGAGTATATTGCAGATATAAACTTCATCTCTTTCAAAACCAATGGCCTGAAGTATTCTGTCAAGAAGCTGACCCGCCATTCCTACAAATGGTCTTCCCTGTATGTCCTCCTCTCTCCCCGGTGCTTCTCCAACGAGCATCAGGTTTGCCTTCTCATTCCCCTCGCCAAATACAATATTTTTTCTCGATTTGGAGATGTCACACATCGTGCAACTCTCCACTTTATGCCTCAGTTCGGTAAGAGAATCAAGTTGTTCACAACAGTTCAGGCCTTTAAGGAGTGCTGGATTTTCTAAAATAATTTCTCTCCCATAAAGCTCTCTTTGATGAGAGAAATATCGCCTGACATCACCGATAATTTCATCACATAAGCTCATCTCTCTATTTTTTCCATGAGTTTCTCTACCCTGTCTAAAATCTTCCCGGCAGCTTCATATTTTGTCATAAGTGGAAGAGTCTCTCTTTCTCCGTTCCGCTGGATCAAAGTTATCCTGTTTGTTTCGACTTCGAATCCTGCTCCCTCCTCTTTGGGATTATTCAGACAAATAAGATCCAGATTCTTTTCCTCTAATTTTTTAAACGCATTCTCCTCTTCCGCCTCTGTCTCCAGAGCAAATCCAACTACAATCCTTTTTTGCTTCTTTTTTGCAGCAAGCGAGAGTATATCCTCAACTCTCTGTAGTTTAATTTTCAATTCTGAAATATCCTTCTTTATCTTCTCAGGCCTGATTTCTTTTGGACGAAAATCGGCAACTGCTGCAGACATGATAAGCACATCAGAATCTTTCCATTCCTCTAAAACCGCCTCTTTCATTTCCTCTGAAGTCTCGACCATCTTTAGAGAAACTCCTGTGAAATAACGCTCCCTAGATGGACCCGATATGAGTGTTACTTCGGCACCCCTGAGTGCAGCCTGCTCTGCCAATGCAAATCCCATCCTGCCTGATGAGGGATTAGATATAAAGCGGACAGGATCCAAATATTCACGCGTGGGGCCAGCAGTAACCAAGACCTTTTTACCTGAAAGCCTCTTACTACCAATGAGTACCATCTTCACACTGTCAATAATTGTTTCTGGTCGGGCTAATCTGCCCTCTCCCTCTGCTCCACTTGCAAGATAACCCTTCTCGGTTGTAACAAATCTGTATCCATGCTTCTTCAGCTTTTCACAGTTGGATATGTAGATCGGATTCTTTACCATTCGATGATCCATTGCTGGAGCCAATATAACAACAGATCTTGCGGCCATTACGGTGGTTGTTAAAAAATCATCGGCAATACCGGAGGATATCTTTCCTATTATATTTGCAGTAGCCGGACATATCAATATGCAGTCTGCCCACTCTGCGATTTTTATATGTTCTACTTCAGTAATCCTCTCCTCAGGAAACAGCTCTGTTATTACCCTGTTTCCCGACAGTGCCTCAAATGTTACCTTACCAATAAACTTTTCTGCAGCTTCTGTCATAACAACCTTTACATCAGCCCCAAGCCTCTGCAGCAACCTCAGTACTTCACATGCCTTGTATGCGGCTATACTGCCAGTTACGCCTAGAAGAATATTTTTGTTTTTAAAAATTTTCATTATTGAGATATTTTACTGCTCCTCCTGATTTTCCTCTGGATTTATGTATTTGAACTTGATCTTATCCTCCAGCATCTCCTCTATTGCCTGAGTCGTTGGTTTTGGATATTTCTTATACTCCTTCTGAAGTGCCTCCCTATCGATCTCGACATCATCATACTCTTCATTATCGTTTATCTCAAAATCTTGGGCGGTCTCTGCTTCCATCTCTCTCTGAAGCTTCTGCTCATCTGTTATCTGGCGGGCACGCTTAAAAAGCACTGCAACACCTTCATATATGTTGCTTACCCTTTGACGAAGCTCTTCAATAGAAATGTCTATCATGTGAACTCCTCACTTTTTTATATTGTTTCTATTAATAATTGAATCCAATTCTCTTACAGTCTCATCGAGAATGTCATTTATTACTTGATAATCATATCGATCTGCCATATCGATCTCCTTCTTTGCATTCTCGATCCTTACCCTTAAAATTTCTTCTTCCTCTGTACCCCTCTGAATCAGCCTTTTCCTAAGTTCATCCATCGAAGGTGGAAGTAGAAATATTAACACAGAATCAGGAATTTGTTCTTTTATCTTTAAACCTCCCTGAACATCGATGTCCAGTATCACTTTCTTTCCTTCCCCAAGATATTTTTCTATTTGGTCTCGCGGCGTTCCATAATAAAAATTATGAACTCTTGCCCATTCGATAAAGGCATTCTCCTCTATCTTTCTTAAAAATTCATCCTCTTTTAAGAAATAGTAATCTCTCCCATTCACCTCGCCAGGCCTCGGATCTCTGGTGGTAGCAGAAACAGAATAGCACAGATCCCTATTTTTTTCCCTGAGGGCTTCTATTACTGTGGTCTTACCTCCTCCTGAAGGAGAAGATATTACAAAAACTCTTCCTCTTGACACTATATATCCTACTCCAGATTTAAAACCTGCTCCCTCAATTTTTCAATCTCTTCCTTTATTGTCACAACAATATGATTTATATCACTATTACTCGCCTTGGAACTAATCGTGTTAGCCTCCCTGTGCATCTCCTGCAGCAGAAAATTTAATTTCTTTCCAACAACATCTTCGCACTTCAATGTGTTAATAAATAAATTTGTATGACTCTTTAATCTAACACACTCCTCTGTTACATCCATCCTGTCGGCCATAAGAGCAATCTCTGTGTATAATCTGTTCTCATCAACATCCTGATCTTTAACCAGCTTACTTACATTCTCAGATAGTCTTTTAAAATGAGTCTCAACATTTTGAGAAGCAATCTTCTCTATTTCCCCAATCAGTCGATCTATTATCTGGATTCTCTTAACAATGTCTTTCGTTAAGGCCTCCCCCTCTGCGTCCCGCATCTTTTTAAGATTAATGAGCGCATCTGAAAGAGGTTTTTTTATCTCTTTCCAAATCTGATCTGAATCACCCGGCTCAACATTCGATTCAAAGATTTCAGAAAATTTAAGCAGATGATCTAAACTCAAACTCTCATCTATTCCGGTTGATTTGCATAGCTGCTGGAGTAAATTTTTAATTGTTATGGCTCTAACAGGATTTAACTTAAAATCGAGTACCTCCTGAGTATCTCCCTGTATAGAAATTGTAACATATACCTTACCCCTGTGCAAAACATCCTTTATCATCCTTTTTATCTGATTCTCATATTGAGATACATGAAGCGGTGTACGACAGGATATCTCCAGATACCTGTTGTTCACCGATCTCAATTCTACTGTAATAATCCTCCCATCCTTCTGAAATTCCCCATATCCCCATCCTGTCATACTCGAAGCCATATCATTCCTTATGATTATAATTTTCAATAAATTGTTAACTTAAATATTACAAAAAAAATTTTAAATAATCAACTCCAAAAAATAGTCATGGAGATCCGGTGGGTATTACCAAGATCAAAATGATGTGAGAAGCAGTAATCAACTATTATAGGATCAATTCTCAATCCTATACCTGCTGTCAGGTCTCCCCTGTCCTGGCCAAACCGAATCGCAAAACGATCCTTGAAGAGCGCCTCGATACCGCTGCTGATATTCCACTCAGCCCTTCCGAGCGACATCTGTGCAGCAGAGCCCTGATTCTCAAAACTCATGTGTATATCAATAGTGGGAAGAATAGAGATATCCGACAGCCTTAGCGGATAAGCAATACCTGCCTTTATGTGTGGGGCTATGATCTCCTTCCTTCCACCATTCCATGCAACGAGTGTAGATGTTGCATCCATTAGTACCATACCAAGCCTCAGTGATCTGTATGGATTTAATATGATCCCAAAGTCAAAACCTAGCCCCCACGCCCTGTAACTTCCCATATTCTTGTGAATAACCTTTACACTTGCACCGAGAAGAACTCTTTCAGACCTTTTTCTGGAAAACGAAAAGGTAAACATCCATTCACTGTCATTGATATATTTATAAACATAGGGTACATTTTGAAGCCATGTTCCATCCTCATCCTGATAATATTCACCTATCGGTCTGGATGGATCTCTGAGACGGGTAAATGGTATGTTGTCGACTCCGAGTCGGAACACTCCAAAACCAACAGCATTTTTATTATCAAGTGGAACTCCCATACCAATAAAATCCCAGTTAACAGCACCTGAAAATCTCTCAGAATGCATTCCATGTATCTGGTAAGATTCCATCAAAACCAGACCTGCGGGATTCCAGTATATTGATGTTACATCCTCTGCCACTGCAACATAGGAACCCCCCATTCCAAGAGGTCTGCCTCCTACACCAATGCTTACAAAATCACCCGCATATTTTGCATTTATCACTCCGCCAAGATGGATAGAGGTCATAATTATACTACAGATTAAATAAGATTTTATGACGATTCTATTCAAACCTCGACTCCTCTTTATAACTATTTAAAATTTGGCGGTGTTGCAAAGTTACGTGATCCATAGATAATCGGATTTAATATTTGTCA
>CAZYVD010000008.1:0-69899 GCA_964651045.1 uncultured bacterium | reverse complement strand
ATTTGAGAAGACTTTAAAATGGTATCTCTCTTGATTAAAAGTGCAAAAGTGCAGCTAAAAATAATTAAAAAGTCAAAACAAAGCAGTCAACATAAAATAAAAAACCCCGACAAAACTGTCAGGGTCTTGCTCCGGAGGAGGGACTTGAACCCCCAACCTAGTGGTTAACAGCCACCCGCTCTACCATTGAGCTACTCCGGAAACGAATTCTGAAAAAATATAACAATAATTTCCTCAAAGTCAAGTTAAAAATTTTAAGCGCCCCCAATCCTGCTTTATGCTCTAAATATTTAAAGCGCTTCAAGATCAGGAGGAAGCCTGACGCCCGAAAAATGGAGCTTAAAATCCTTCTTTAGCCCCTTTGCAATCTCAATCCTTCCATGCCTGATCTCATATCGCATTCGCAATACAACCATGTTTGACACAAATCTTCTGATCATGTCTGAATAATAATCCACTCTTTCTGGAAATCGAATCGATATAGAATTATGCCTCATTGGATGGTAGACATCTGTCCTGACTACTCGATAAAAAAACAGATCTGGAATTAGCCTGACCCCTGCAGGAAGATATATATGGCCCTTCACTAATTCATTCTGAACCAATTCTGGACCTAAAAAAACTGCCCTCTTATCTACATTGGTATCAATTAACCCTGCTATCAATCCTCTATACAACCTCTCCAGAAGTCTTGGATCGAACTCCTCTCCCTCCTCAAAAGGTTTTAGTGCCTTTAAAAACGATATAATCTTTGGTTTAATTCCCACAATAATTTGCGGATAGTTTCTTTCGATCTGTTTATAATACCACGACCTTCTTAAAAGCTCTTTGTCTACTACTGCAACATCTCTCCTGAAATTTTCAACAAATCGAAAATAGTATGATGGGGAAACCAAATAATCCCACTGATAACTTATTAATAGACTGTTCTCCGGCATGCTTTCAAGTGCCTGCTTTGTATAGTCTTCAAATACAAAATCTCTGCTCCTATCTACCCTCTGAAAGTTATTCATAATTTGATATGGGATAGAGAGAAAAATCAATATCGAAAATAAAATAAAAAACAACTTTCCTCTAACATGTAATACCCAATAAATACCAGAACCTATCATGAATGCAAAAACTATATATGCAAGAATAAAATAGGAATCCAGATCGTGAATATCATAATTAACAGAATAAAGAACCGTTAAAACAAATGTTAAAATAAAAAATATTCCCAGTCTCCTCTTTTTAAAAAGTGTGTAGTAAAGACCTGCAAATCCTGACAGAATTCCAATCCAATTGAATTCATTCAAGAAGTTTTTAAAAAAATAGTTGAGATTTTTCATTGCAGCTTCTGCAGATGAGAAGAGCCATACCCGATACTGTTTTCCTGTAACGTGCCGTATGAGGTTCTTTAAATTTGACGGGTCTCCCCAGTTCAGAACGGGTGCTTTTGAGGCGCGTATGGGTAAATATGAATATATTACAATCACAGTAACAAAAAAAACTACGGCCATGAGAGACGCTATTCTAAGGGTCGAGGAACGAAATTTTAATTTTGCAATAAATAGATAAATCAGGCCCGGCAGAATGAGAATTGTAGTCATATGATTTGAAAATCCAAGAGCCAGAAAAAATGCTGCCCATATCCAGTATTTATTCGACTCGAAATCTGCCTTTAATATAAAATAAATTATGGAGTTCATTAGAAAAATATGGAGCGAATAGACCTCTACAGATGTAGATTGAAGCCAGAATGTCTTTGAAAAACCAAGTAAAAAAAGGCTCAGCGTGGATGCAGCAATTACTATATAGTCTATGTTCTTTGCCGATCCTTTCCTTTTATTTGTTATAGAGTCTGCTCTCATTTGCAACAGAATCATGCGAATCGAGCAATAGAAAAACCACAGCCCAATAATACAAAAAATCATGGCCAGAAGATTTAGTTGAAATATCCTTGAACCAGATAGTGGAATCTTAAGGAATAGATATCCAAGAAGAGTAAAGAGAGGATATCCTGTTGGATGTGCAACTCCCAACAGCGATTGAACTGCAGCCAGCTCACCAGAATCAATCTCTACAACAGAGGGGGCCAGAGTAATTCTGTATATTAGTACTATGATTAAAAAAGAGGGAATAATATAGTATGATTTCAATAGAGGGATTAGGTTTTTCATCAATCATTAAATTTAATAACTTACATTAAGCTGAATGACAGCATGCCTTGGAGGACCCATGTTTGCAGGTGATGAGAGATAGTTGTATTGAAACAAATTTTTTACTATGAAACGAAGTGAGTAGTGTTTTGATGAAATGCCAAAATAGACCGAAACAACATATGTAGGCACTCTTTTGTCTATATCCTTAACATAGGTCTTGTGATATTCATCAACCCTTTGAATTTTACTGAGATACCTGAAGTCCATACCTGCTATTATGGGATGCATAGATATATCATTTGAAATATAAATAGTGTGCTTGGATCGATATTTCAACGGAAGGCCATACTCTTTGCCAGGTGACAGATCTTTTGTATCGAGATATGTATATCCTACTCGTGTAGAAATTAATCTCGACCACCAATCTGTTTTGTAGGACAGATCAAGCCCCATGATTTGTGCCTTCACAACATTCTTGAATCTAACCACTATAGATTGATCGGTCGGGTCTGTATCGAGCTGAGGTTCTATGAGGTCATTGTATCTTGTGTAAAAGATTGCAACATCCATATTCATAGATTTTGAGAAGTTGTGCCTTAAACCAATCTCACCAGAGAAGCTCTTTTCCGGCTTGAGATCTGGATTCTCGCGCACCTTTAATCCTTGCGTAAATGTCGACACAAAACGCTCTCCTATTGCCGGTACCCTGAACCCCTCTCCCAAGGAAAACCTGAAGTGCGTCCTTTGGGTAAAATCAAAATTTAAGCCAAACTTACGTGACAGCTTACCAGTATATACAGAATTCTTAATCTTCTCACCATCATACCTGGCACCAAGAGTAAGCTTTAACTTCTCTTTGAAACGCTGCTCAATCTGAATATAATACGAGGCATGAGAAACCCTTCTTCTTCCATACTGAATAGAGTTTACACCATCTTGCTGAAAGTCGCATCCAGTTATGATTATCCCACTCGAACTCATCTGGTAATTGAGCTGACTCTCTATTCCATTTGAAATTACCTTCGAGGATCTAAAGGTATCCTCAGAAGGCTCTTTTGTCCCGCTCTTTGGCTTTAGATGATCCTCGCTGTGAGACTTGTTATATCTGCCCTTTAAGAGCAGTGTCATTTTATCATTAATGACATAGGAGATCGATGGATAAATATATGTGTTGCTTCCTGATGTCCTTGTCTTATATCCCGCAGGGTCTGAACCGTTTAAATATGGATTCTCCAATCCCTTCCAGTATATAAACATTCCACCCCTGTTTGATCCGTAGCCTGCTATGAGATCGGCTCGTAATCTTGAATTTAATTTATATCCCATAGTAGTCATGAAGTTAAAATTCTTACAATCATCGTTTTCTCTGTATCCCGTCGTCATCTGAAAACCAGACGAGAGTGTAGTCGAGATCGGTCCAAGGTAAGTATATATGTCTACCTTTGTTCCTTCAAAATGATTTTTTGTATCAGTCCATTTCCACTCCTTGTATGACGGCCCATCATAAAAACCAGTAAAAGTCTGCACGTTTATATGGTTTCCCCTATCATTATTCTTTGTAATTATATTTATCACACCACCCATTGCACTCGATCCGTATAGAGCAGAGCCTGAACCCTTCATTACTTCTATCTGGGCAATATTTGATGTGGGAAGGGCATACCAGTTTATACCATGCATGTCTCCGCTCATAAAAGGATTGCCGTTGACCATAACAAGCACACGACTCCCCATTCCCCAGTTGAATCCAGATGAACCGCGTATCGATATCTGACCACCATCGAGAGCATTAACACCCGGTACATATTGAAGCGCCTTGTCGAGTGAAACTATGTTTCTTTTTCTTATTTCAATTGACGGCATGAGGCTTATACTTACAGGTACATCATTAACAGCCTGACGGTATCGGCTTGCTGTAATAGAAACACTCTCCATCTGTATTACAGTCTCTTTGAGGGTAAAATTCAGGATCAACTGCTGCTTAGCTGATATGTGAATCGACTTCTCTTTTGTTTCATAACCTATTGCACTGACCCTTATTACATAATCACCAGGCGGTACTATAGGAATTAAAAATTCACCCTGAGTATTTGTGGCTCCACCATAAATGGTACCCTTTAGTAGCACGTTAGCACCTATAACAGGCTCACCTGTTGAAACAACCGTTACCTTTCCCTTGATCCTGCCGTATCTTTTATATCTTGGTGACTGGCCGTATAAAGAACCGACAATAAGAATCGCTATAATCCAAAATAATATATATCGTTTCATGACCTTATTCCTTTATAATTTAAAGGATTTTGAAACGATCTGTCCTTTTTGACTGCTCGATTGACTCTTTCTTGTAAGGTGAAAAATCAGATATATTGGAAACTCCATTAAATCTTCATAAGAAAATGTAATATATGGAGTGATCAGATCTAATCTGTCTTCACTGGATGTAAATCCGAGTGTATCAAGATCAAACCGAGATGTCTGAACAGGAAGACACAGAATATTCTCATCGACAATCTCATAGTCTCCTGTTGCAGTAATAGTATCACCTATTGTTAACTCGAGTGGAACTGGAAGCCCCTGGAGGTACACCTTTGGATTAAAGGTTAGCTCTGCATATATGGAACACTGCTCATTTACATAAAATTTGAAATTTCCTTCGAGCGTTGAACTTATTATGAGAGAATCGACAAAGTCTGGAAGCAGGCTCTCATCCATTACTCCTGCTTCAACAGGATCAACCTCAGAGGGAACCCACTCCCCCACAAGATCACCTCCAAGGGGTTTAACAGGAAATTCAATCTCACTTTCTTCAGATTCAGGCGGAACCAGTCCCTTGTCACATTTGAAAGAAAGGAGCAAAAATACAAGAAAAAATATTGTGATTCTAAACATTTAATTTCCCCCGCTTATGAGATGATCACATAGTATATTACAAAAAATTTAAAACTTTTCAAGTACTTTTTTACTTAATGTCTATGTATATCCTTGTGCATAATCTTACGCGTCTCATGAAGACGATCATCTGCCGGCAAATCTGCAAGAATCCTATTCATCTTTTCATCATTCTCATCCTGAAGAAGCCTTGCAACATACTCTATGCAGCTTGGTGGAAATATTCCTTCTCTCTCGAATAGACCCCTCTTCTTAAGAAGTATCTTTGAAGACTCAACACAGCTTGTTGGCAATGGAGTCAGTCTATGCAAAATCTTCTTATCCTTAAAAACATTTCCCTTTACATAGAGCCTTTCTGCAATATCAAGAGACTCTGGATTTGTTAATCCCCATTCAGCAGCCATTGTTATTCCTGCCAGTAGCAGGTGTACAATTGCACTTCCGTCAGGGCTTCTTAATTCTACAGTCTGTCTTCCAGGAATACTTCCCAGTTTCTGTTTTTGTTGAGGATTCAACTTATTTGCAAGATTGTTTACCTTTGACCATCCCAGTGGAACCCGAATCATGGCACTTCGATTTAAATCGCTCCAGCAAATTCTTGTCGGCGCCTCCTGATCCGGCACCAGCCGCAGATATGCAGAAGATATTGTATTGCCGAATGCGGTCAGCGTGTCTGCATATTCACAAAGGCCCCCAATCAACTTTTTCGCTCTAATTGAAAGTTCCCCATTTCTGTCTATCATTACATTTCTGCCCTTCTCCAAAAGCTCTGTATGAATATGAAAGCCATTCCCAGCAATTCCCTCCTCCAACTTGGGAGTAAATGTTGCCACACATCCATAGTTATACGCAATGTTTCGAATTAACCATCTTGCAACCACAAGATGATCACCTGCATCCTCAATAGGAGCAGGTAAAAATTCTATCTCAAGCTGTTCTGCCTGCTTGCCCATTATCTCTTCAATATCACTGCGCACACTCTCAATATATCCAACCTCGCTGTGGGCATATTTAACCGCTCCTGTTATCTGCGTTATGTAGCCAACCATTTCATTTAAAATCTTTCCTGTCTTTACAAATGGCGATGATGCATGATAACCCCTCTGCTTTGATCCACTATATATTCTTGTTTCTGGATCTATAAGAAGGAAAAACTCAAGCTCTCCCATTGCATGAAGTTCCAGTCCCGTATTTTTCATGAACAGCCTGTTTGCATTGTGAAGAATCGTATCCAGAGTAAAGGGCGCAAGGTTGCCATCTTTGGTTAAATATCGGCAAATAAAATCTAGACTCCCGCTGTCAAACGGATTTAAAAATGCCGTCTTATATACAGGCACTACATATAGGTCTGACAGAGCAACATCTACCATACCATGAAAGAGCGAAGAACCATCTACCCTCTCACCATCTGTTAGAATCCTTTCGGCCTGATACCGATTGGCCACAGGAAGCCGAAGCTCCTTGAGTTTTCCATCCAGTGCAGTGTAGTGAAATGTTATTCTTTCTATGTTCTTCTCAACTATAACCTTTAGAAGATCCTCTCTTGTGAAATCCTCTCTTGGCTTATCAACAATAACAGAAATAGGATTTGTTAGAGCATATTTTTGAAACATAAACATCCTCCATATACAGAATAATATCTTTGAAATATATAAATTTAGGAGTAAATGTCAACAAAAAGGTTGATTATTGATAGGCCATGTATTAAATTAAAACGTTTCAAAACGGACACCAATACTTAGGAGGAGGATTTGAACAGGATAAGGGTCGGAGTAATAGGTGTTGGCCATCTGGGGAAATTTCATGCCGACAATTATAACAAGATTCCAGAGGCCGAACTCATAGGGATCTATGATATTGATGAAGAAAAGTCAAAGGCTTTGGCAGACAGGTTTGGCTGCATAAAATTCAAAACGCTCGATTCACTGCTCGACAGGGTCGAGGCTGTGACAATCTCGGTCCCTACTGATCAACACTTTGATATTGCCAAAAGAGTCATTGATCGAGAAATTCACTGTATGATAGAGAAACCAATAACAGAGAGCCTCAAACAGGCCGACTATCTTATAGATCAGGCACAAAAAAGAAAAGTTGTTCTTCATGTGGGTCACATAGAACGATTCAATCCGGCACTGCGCGCTCTAAAGAATATCGAATTAAATCCACTCTTTATAGAATCACACAGGCTCTCTCCGTTCAATCCAAGGGGAACAGAAGTGTCTGTAATATTGGACCTGATGATTCATGACATAGACATTGTTTTAGACACAGTCAAATCCAGACCGGACAAAATCGACGCCAGTGGTGTTGCGGTCATAAGCAAGTCTGTTGACATTGCAAATGCCAGAATCCACTTTGAGAATGGATGTGTAGCCAACCTCACTGCAAGCAGAATATCGCAGAAAAAAATGAGAAAAATGAGACTCTTTCAAAAGGATGCTTATATATCGATCGACTTTTTAGAAATGGTTTCAGAGATTTTTCGTCTTGGGAAAAAACCAGAAGAGGGCTACAGGGTAATTGATGAGATCGGAGAGGATAAAAAACTAAAGATTCTCTACTCTCGTCCAAGAACACCCGAAAAACTCGGCCTTCAAAAAGAACTGGAAATTTTCCTTAGTGCTGTTAATGGTGAACAGGTTGAGGGAGTAACCGGCGAGGATGCACGAGAGGCTCTCTCTGTTGCACTGCAGATATTAGAGCAAATAGAAAAATAAGAGGATCAATGAAAGAGTGCGGTAAAAAATCATTCTTTATAGTTGCCGGAGAGGCCTCTGGAGACATTCATGGAGGAGCCCTTGTAAGGGCATTGAAAAAAAAATGTCCTGAAATAGAAATATTTGGAATTGGCGGCGACGATATGGCCGCCTCAGGTGTGGAAATTATACGGCACATCAGTGAGATGTCGCTGTTTGGCTTTTCTGAAATCCTGAAACACGTCCCGTCAATTTTCAAACTATTCCAACAAATGAAAGATATTATTAATAAGAGACGGCCAGAACTGGCAATACTTATCGACTACCCAGGCTTCAATCTCCGACTAGCAAAGATGATTAAAAAACAGGGAATTGATGTTATATACTACATAAGTCCGCAGGTATGGGCATGGGGAAAAAGACGTATAGAGAGAATAGCAAAATGTGTGGACAGGATGCTTGTCATATTCCCCTTTGAGGAGTCGATCTACAGAAACAGAGGAGTCGATGCCTTCTTTGTTGGTCATCCTCTTAAGGAGTCTGTAAAAGCATCGGAATCAAAGATCAGATTTTTTAATCGCACTGGGCTTTCAGAAGAAAAAATCACAGTAGGACTGCTGCCAGGATCAAGAAAACAGGAGGTAGAAAGACTCCTCCCGGAGATGGTAAGGGCAGTATCTATTATAAAGAAAAGGGTCGATAAAATACAATTCATACTTGCTAAGTCGGCATCACTTGGTGACGACATCTATGAAAGATACATAAAAGATTCAGAATCTGCAGTCATGGTCAGACAGAGCACATACGAAGTCATGGCCTACTCAGATATTGTAATAGTAGCATCTGGAACGGCGACCCTGGAGACTGCAATCCTGGGAACGCCTATGGTAATAGTTTATAAGGTATCGATCATCTCTGAATTTATAATTAGAGCCGTAATCAGGCTCCGTAATGTCGGGCTTGTCAATATCGTTGCGGGCAGAACCATAGTACCAGAACTGCTTCAAAGGGATGCTAAAGCCAAAAGAATTGCCGAAGAGGTAATTAATATTCTCTCCGATGAGAAAAGAAGAGAGAAAATAAAAAAAGATCTCATGGAGGTGTCCAGAAGTCTTGGAGGCCGTGGTGCTTCTGAAAGAGCAGCAGAGAGGATCATAGAATTTTTAAATTGATTTCATGAAATGAATATATGGCAAAACAGTACTGCAGGCTATATCTTATCACCTTTATCGCTGACATATCGAGCCATAACAGAACTTCGCAGACTTCTATATAAGAAAGAGATTTTACCCTCTATAAGGATAGATGCAATAGTCATAAGCATAGGAAACATAACAGTAGGAGGGAGTGGAAAGACACCTCTTGTCGAGACCATTGCTGAACATCTCCTTTCAAAGGGCTACAGACCGGCAATATTAAGCAGGGGATATGGAAGAAAGGGCGGAGAAATAGTGATTGTATCTGACGGAAAAAACATATGCACACAACCGAAAATAGCTGGTGATGAGCCATCCCTTCTTGCTAAAAATCTACAAACCATACCTGTAATCGTGGGACAAGATCGGACAAAAAGTGGTGCAATAGCAGTAAAAAAAATGGGATGCAACATCCTGATCCTCGATGATGGATTCCAGCATCTTAGAATGAAAAGAGACCTAGATATTGTTGTAGTAAATGGAATAGATCCGTGGGGAAACGGCCAGCTTCTTCCTGCAGGTCCGCTGAGAGAACCGCTCACATCGCTCAGAGAAGCCGATATAATAATAATATCAAGAAAACAACAGATAAAAAAGCGCGAAAAGGTCATCAAACATATACGTCGATATACAGATTCGCCTGTTATATTCTCGGATCATAAACCGCTCGAGTTTGTAAGAATGGACAACAAAAAAATCCTTCCACTAGATCATCTTAAAGATAGAAAAGTGGTAGCCTTTGCAGGCATAGGATCTCCAGAATCATTCAGAAAGAGCCTCGAAGAATTAAACATCAAAATAGAGAGGTTTGTCCAATTCAGAGATCACCACTGGTACACTAAAAAAGATATTCAACATATTTTAGATATAGCAGAAAAGTACCGAGTCGATGGAATTGTTACCACCGAAAAGGACTCCTTCCGAATTCCATATTTTAATAAAACTAATTTTCCTCTTTACTATTTAAGAATCAAATTTGAAATCCACGATACTAATCATGAATTCTCAAGAAAAATAGATTCACTCTTAAGAGGAGCGATTAGACAATGAAAAAAAGAAGAATCATGGTAGTAGACGATGACCTGAACACAAGAAGGCTTGTAAAAGAAATCCTGTCTGCAACAAGGGATTATGAAGTCATTCTTATTTCAAACGGAGAGGCCTGCCTGAGAAAGCTTGATGATGAGATAGATCTCATACTTTTAGATCTTCAAATGCCGGGAATGGATGGAATAGAGGTATTAAAAAAGATAAAGGAGCGTTTCCCTGCTCTCCCCGTAGTAATAATGACTGCTCATGGAACAATAGAGAGAGCAGTATCATCAATGAAACTTGGTTCGTACGACTTTCTTACAAAACCCTTTACAAGGCAGCGTATTACAATAACTGTTAAAAATGCGCTCGAGAAGAGTCTTTTAGAAAGAGAAGTAAAAAACCTTCGCTCTGAATTAAAACATAGATACAGATTCGAAAACATCATTGGCAACAGCGGGGTGATGCAGAGCGTATTTCGTGATCTTGAAAAAGTAATAGATAGCAATGTTACAATACTAATACAGGGAGAGAGCGGTACAGGAAAGGAACTCATAGCAAGAACAATCCATAACGAATCAGAGAGGAGAAAGAACAAGCCATTTGTTGTGGTCAACTGCACTGCAATTCCAGAAACCCTTCTGGAAAGCGAGCTATTTGGACACGAGAGAGGAGCCTTTACAGGTGCCACATCGCGAAGAATCGGAAAATTTGAACTTGCCAATAATGGCACAATATTTCTCGATGAGATCGGCGACATGAGCCTTACAACACAATCAAAAATATTGCGAGTCCTCCAGTCGATGGAGTTCGAAAGAGTCGGTGGCAATACTACTGTAAAGGTTGATGTTCGGTTGATAACTGCAACAAATAAAAACCTGGAAGAAAAGGTCCGTCAGGGAACATTTCGTGAGGATCTCTATTACAGAATAAGTGTGTTCCCTATTAAACTACCTCCACTCAGAGAAAGAAGAGAGGATATTCCGTCACTGGTTGCTCACTTTATCAGGCTCTACAGTTCGAGGGAAAACAAAAAGGTAAGGGATATTCATAAAGAACCGCTGAAGGCTTTGATGAACTACCACTGGCCTGGTAATGTAAGAGAACTTGAGAATGTCATAGAGAGGGCAATCGTGCTTACCGACAAGGATATAATAACCAAAGAATGCATTCCTTCATATATACTGGCATTTGAGCAAGATGAAGTCGATTTTCCTGAAGAGAATCTGCCCAAATGGCTTGAAAGACTAGAAGTGGAGGTGCTTCGAAAGACTCTTCTAGAATATGAGGGTAATGTGACCAGAGTTGCTCGAAAGCTGGGAATCGGTCGGGCAACGATTTATAGAAAGGCGAAAAAGTATAACATTCCCATTAAAAGATAAGGAGATCTTCAATTGGCCAAGAGGGCAGATTTTCTGGTAATAGGAAGCGGTGCAGCAGGACTTTCCTTTGCTCTGCGCGCTGCACAATCTGGAACCGTTATGGTTGTTACAAAGAAAGAAAGAGCCGATTCCAACACAAATTACGCCCAGGGAGGAATAGCAGCGGTATTTGATCCTGGTGATTCTTTCGAAACTCACATAAACGACACACTCGTTGCAGGTGTAGGGCTTTGTAACAAAAAAGCCGTAGAGCTCATAGTCCGTGAAGGGCCTGAGCGCATCTATGATCTTCAGCGCTGGGGAGTTAAGTTCACGTCAGGATCAGGTGGATCAAATTTTGATCTTGGCAGAGAAGGAGGACACTCAAAAAATCGGATCGTTCATGTGAAAGACAAAACAGGACAGGCCGTTGAACAGGCTCTCCTCGAAAAGGTGAAAAATCATCCAAACATTGAGGTGTTTGACAATCACAGTGCAGTAGAAATCATCACAGAACACCACATCGAAAAGAGTGGGAAGAAAAAACCAGGCAGGATTCACTGCTGGGGAGCATATGTGCTTGATGGAATCAGCGGAAGGGTGGAGGAGTACATCTCAAACGTCACACTGCTTGCAACAGGTGGAACTGGACAGGTCTATCAGCACACTACAAACCCCTCAATTGCAACAGGTGATGGAATAGCCATGGCCTACAGGGCAGGAGCAGCAATTGCAAACCTCGAATTCATGCAATTTCACCCCACCTCTCTGTATCACCCTGACGGAGACTCTTTTCTTATTTCTGAGGCAGTAAGAGGCTTTGGGGGAATCCTGATCACAAGTGACGGTAAACCATTCATGAAAAAGTATCATCCGCAGGCAGATCTTGCCCCGAGGGATGTGGTTGCAAGAGCAATCGATTCAGAAATGAAGAAAAGGGGAGAGCCGTGTGTATATTTAGATGTAACCCATTTAGATGGAGAGAAGCTAAGAAACAGGTTCCCACAAATAAACGAGAAACTCCTGTCGCTAAAAATAGACATGACACAAGAACCGATCCCTGTGGTTCCTGCCGCACACTACATGTGTGGTGGGGTAATGACTGACCTGAGTGGAAGGAGTACGATAGAAGGACTCTATGTTACTGGCGAGGCTGCCTGTACTGGAGTCCATGGAGCTAACAGACTCGCATCAAACTCTCTTCTAGAGGCACTTGTGTTTTCTTATCACGCCTATCTAAGTGCAAAATTATATATAAATGAGAAAAAGATTTCAATACCCGACGTCCCCAGATGGAACGATGAAGGAACGTACAATCATGAAGAGTGGATATTGATTTCACACGATAAACGAGAAATCCAGCGTCTCATGTGGGATTATGTTGGAATTGTGCGTTCAGATGAAAGACTCATCAGGGCTGGCAAAAGAATAAATCTGGTAGCAGATCAAATAGAACAGTTCTATAAAAAGACAAGGGTCACACCAGCCCTTCTTGAACTGCGGAATCTCTCATACATTGCCTCTCTGATTATAAGATCTGCACTCTTCAGAAAGGAGAGCAGAGGACTCCATTATACAACAGACTATCCTAAGAGGGACGATAAGAACTGGAAGGGTAATAGTGTTATTCAGGGAACAGAGATATCACTGAAACAATTTTCTGATGTTTTTCCTCAATATTAAACATCTTGTTAATTCTAATTCTTATCACCTTTTTTCTGCCCAATAAACCTCACAGGTAGCGTATATCCAAAGACAATGACAAAACTTATCAACAGAAGAGTAAAGGGAAGAAAAGATCCTGAATAATCTATCTTTATTATACTATAATAGATTACTGTAAGAGTGTAAAAAGCGCCAAAAATCACGGCTGCAAGAATTATTGTGGCCATGTATCGAATACCAGGACGGGTGATTATTTCGAGCCTTTCCGCAACATATAATACTACACCTGCAAGACCACCTACTACTGCATACAGAGACCATGGAATGTTAAGATTTGAATACAGGGCCTGTCCTGAAAGTTTTCCAACAACAGATGCAGATACAAAACCAGCAGCTGTAAATAGAATGAGTCGAACTCTCTGAGAATCGATCCTGACTAAAATACTTACTAAAAATATTGTCAGACCAACAAGAAAAAATAGCAGTGAAGATTCCATTAGTAACTCTCCTCCATGGATGGATAATCTCCATTTTTTGTATCTTTAATAAAAGATTTTACGGCTCTTCTTATCTCTGGTGCAAGCTCTGCATATCTCCTTACAAATTTCGGCTTAAATTTCTCAAAAAGACCGAGTATGTCGTGAGTCACCACTATCTGTCCATCGCACTCAGGGCCTGCTCCTATCCCGATCGTCGGTATAGAAACCGATCTTGTGATCTCTGCAGCAAGGGATGCTGGCATCTTTTCAAGCACAATGGCAAATGCACCTGCCTCCTCAAGAATCGCCGCATCCTCCTTCAGCTCCATCATCTCCTCTTCTCTCTTTCCACGAAGGGTATGTCCGCCAAACAGACATATCGACTGCGGTGTGAGTCCAAGGTGTCCCATAACAGGGATTCCTGCGTCCACGAGCCTTCGAATCGTCCCTGCCACAGGCTTACCACCCTCTATCTTTACTCCCTCTGCATTTCCCTCCTTAAGAAATCGACCAGCATTCCTGAGGGCCTCATCAGTGTTTACTTGAAATGAGAGGAAAGGCATGTCGGCAATCAATAGAGCCCTTTCCACACCTCTCGATACAGCCTGGGTATGGTATATCATTTGATCCATCGTTATTGGTAGAGTAGTCTGATGACCCGCAAACACCATTGCTCCAGAATCTCCGACAAGAATCAGGTCTATTCCTGCCTGATCGAGCAGGGTTGCAAGGATCCAGTCATAGGCAGTGAGGCAGACGATCTTCTCGCCCGCCTTTTTCATCTTCTTTAAAGCTGGTATTGTAACCTTTTCCATTGTCTTTTTCTCCGCGTATAAACAGGAAGCCAAAACCAATAAATCTCAGACAAGCATAAAACCAGAGTCCTATTTATAGTAAACCGACAGCACAGAATCCATTTCTGAAAGAAGCACATCCGGCTTCCTGTAGCCAATGATGTGTCTAAGCCTCTTTTCTTCATGTGTCATGAATAGTATGTTTGGAATTCCTATGCCCCCATATTTGCTCGCATTGCAGTTATATTTATCCGCAATCTCTCCCTGCTTGTCAACATCGATGCGAAGCGTTACAAACGATCCAGCCTTTTCTATTACTCGCGGGTCGCTGAATGTAGAATCCTCCATCTTCTTGCATGGCGGGCACCATGTTGCCATAAAGTCAATCATCAGTGGCTTGTCTTGTTTCTCTGCAATAGTAAGTGCTTTTTGCAGGTCTGTCATCCACTCAATCCCCTGATCCTTCTTCTTTGTACAGTCAGACACAAGGACAAAAAAAACAAACAATACTAAAAAGGGCATCAGACATTTAACAAATTCTCTTCTCATTGCTTCTCCTTCTCATTTTTCTCATTAATTACTCTATCGATCCATGCTGAACCCAATACAACATCTCCATCATAAAATACTGCAAGCTGACCTGGTGTTATGGCCCTCTGTTTCTTCTCGAACTGGATATCCAGCTGGCTACTATCAACTACTCTGATCCTTGCTGCTGCTGCTCGATGTTGATATCTTATCTTTACAACTGCTCTGAATGCCTCCATGCCTCCATCAAAACCAATCCAGTTAGGGTTCTTTGCAATAAATCTTTTATTATAAAGATCTTCTTTGTTCCCAACATAGATTGTATTTGTTGAACAATCTATCTTTATTATATAAAGGGGTCTGTCACTACTGACTCCCAGACCCTTCCTCTGGCCTATTGTATATCCGACTATCCCATCGTGAGTGCCGATAACATTTCCATCCATATCTACAATAGGGCCGGGTAAAATCTTACTTCCAGAATACCTCTTTACAAACTCTGCTACCTTCCCATCAGGAACAAAGCAGACCTCCTGACTCTCTTTTTTGTCAGATATGTGAAGTCCAAACCTCTCTGCAAGCTTCCTAATCTTCGACTTCGGAAAGCTGCCAACAGGAAATATGATCCTGCTTAGAGACTCCCGCTTCAGTCGCGCAAGAAAATAGGACTGATCCTTTGCCCTCTCTTTTCCCCTTCTTAAAACAGGCATCCCATCTCTAGATGAGATAATTGCATAATGACCTGTACATATGTATTTTGCATTCATCCTCTCTGCAAACAGAAACAGATCTCCAAATTTTATATTGGGGTTGCATAGCGCACAGGGGTTTGGTGTCCTTCCTTTTAAATATTCAGAAACAAAATAATCTACAACTTTCCTTTCAAATTGGGCATCAAGAGAGAGAACATGATGTGGAATTTTCAATTTTTCGGCAACTCTTCTGGCATCCTCAATATCTTTCCATGAATCTCTATCAAAACTTTCCGACCATCGCTTTATTGTCACACCTATTACTTCATATCCCTTTTCTATTAAAAATGCGGCAGCAACAGATGAATCGACTCCACCGCTCATTGCTACCACAACCCGATCCTCAGACATATTCCAACATCCTCTCAAGAGATTTTCTTGCCCTCGAGATGATATCATCAGGTAAATCTATTTCTAATTGTTCTGTGGCAAGGGCCTCGTGTAGATCCTCCAGTCTTGTCAATTTCATGCCCCTGCACATCTTTGCGCTGCCTGCCGAGTAGAATATCTTTTCAGGATTCTCCTTTTTCAGCCTATAAATTATTCCCTCCTCTGTACCAACGAGAAACTTCTTATATGAGGACTCCCTTGCAAATCGAACCATTCCACCTGTTGACAGAACCTCATCCGCCACATCAATCACCTCAGGCCTACATTCAGGATGAACCATCAAAACACCATCCGGATGTGCCCTTTTAGCCGCTATCACCTCCTCTCTTGTGAACCTGTTATGCACATAACAGAATCCATCCCAGGGTATTATCTTCTTATCGGTGAATCTCTGGACATAAGAGGCAAGATTTTTATCAGGAGTAAAGATTATCTCATCTGCCTCGATGTTCTGAACTACCTTGACAGCATTTGCAGATGTACAGCAAACATCCGATTCTGCCTTTACATCTGCAGTTGAGTTAACATACGTAACAACAACCGCATCTCTGTGTTTCTCTTTAAGTTTCCTCAGATTCTCGACATCTACCATCTCTGCCATTGGACAACCAGCATCCATGTGTGAGAGAATAACCTTCTTTTCTGGAGATAGAATCTTTGCAGTTTCTGCCATGAACCTTACTCCGCAGAATACGATCATGGAGTTAGAGACAACCGCTGCTTTTTGAGAAAGCCCGAGTGAATCACCAAGATAATCGGCCATGTCCTGAACTTCACCTATCTGATAGTTATGAACCAGTATTACTGCATCTTTCTTTTTCTTAAGATCTTCTATATCTTTTCTTAATATTTGTTTATTCATTACTACTGCCTTATAAATATACTTTTAAAATATACCTATTATTATATTCTTTGTCAAGAAAATGATCCGAAAGAAAAATATAAAAATTTAATATTGTACTTGACAAAATAATAGAATTTTTTAAATTCTTTTAAAAGATGTAGAATTACAAACATTGCTTCTGATGGCCTCTTTAACCATTTAAAAGTATCTTATTGTTGTAAAATTCAACCATTAATTTTAATAAAGAGGAGAATTCAGAAAGAAGTATCATATAGTAAGTTTTACTATACTTTGATTCTTAACATTATCAATAGAGGGGTATTAGATGGATATTGCAGAATTACAAAAAATGAAGATCTCTGAACTAATATCTCTGGCACAGGGAATGAATGTTCCTGGATACTCAGGCTTGAGGAAACAGGAACTCATATTCAAGATTTTAGAAACTCAGACTCAAAAGGATGGAAACATCTTCTCAGAAGGAGTACTCGAAATACTGCCGGATGGCTATGGATTTTTGCGCTCTGCAGATACAAATTATCTCCCTGGACCAGACGATATCTATGTTTCTCCGTCCCAGATCAAGAGGTTCAGTCTAAGAACAGGAGACGTTGTGAGTGGACAGGTAAGACCACCAAAAGAAAACGAGAGATTTTTTGCCCTGATCAAGGTCGAGGCAGTAAATTATGAAAATCCTGAAGAGGCCAAACACAAGATACTCTTTGACAATCTCACTCCACTCTATCCAAACGAACGAATAAAGCTGGAAAGGGATGCAAGAGATTTCACAACCAGAATAATGGACATGCTCACACCTATTGGCAAGGGGCAAAGGGGGTTAATAGTTGCTCAGCCAAGAACAGGAAAGACCACGATTCTTCAGAAGATTGCCAACTCAATCACAACAAATCATCCCGAGATAACACTAATCGTTCTGCTTATCGATGAGAGACCCGAAGAGGTAACAGACATGGAACGATCTGTAAATGCAGAGGTCATAAGCTCCACATTCGATGAGCCGGCAGAAAGACATGTTCAGGTTGCAGACATGGTTCTCGAAAAGGCAAAGAGACTTGTAGAATATGGGCACGATGTAGTAATTCTTCTCGACTCACTCACCCGTCTTGCAAGAGCACATAATGTTGTGGTTCCATTATCAGGAAAGATACTCTCTGGAGGTGTTGATTCAAATGCGCTTCATCGTCCAAAAAGGTTTTTTGGTGCTGCAAGAAATGTCGAAGAGGGAGGAAGCCTGACAGTTATAGCAACAGCACTGATAGACACAGGAAGCAGAATGGATGAGGTGATCTTTGAGGAGTTTAAGGGAACCGGAAACATGGAATTGCAGCTCAACAGACAGCTCTCTGACCGCAGAATCTTTCCTGCAATAGACATTAATAAATCTGGAACAAGAAAGGAAGAACTTCTACTTGCTAAAAACGAACTCAACAGAGTCTGGATATTAAGAAAACTGTTGAATGAGATGACAATGACAGAGGCAATGGAATTCCTACTTCAGAAGATGAAGGGTACAAAAAACAATGCGGAATTCTTAAACTCCATGAACTCATAAAAATCTTTCAGATCAATTTTTGACAAAATAAAACACTATTTTAAATTTCATCACCTTTTGATGTTGATGTTCTGTATCTATACATTTCTGCATGGTTTTTAAAAACGATCTTTTATAAAATATTCTATGCCTCTCTTCTCCCAAACACTTTCAACTCCACCAGGGGGGTACCATGTTGGTTCCGTTTTCCAATTAAGATTACTTTTTTACTTGATTAAATTATATCGATTTGTTAAATTGACGTCTGTTAGATTCATAATCGGAGGTTTTAAAGTTGAAAAAAGATATTCATCCAAAATATACTAAATGCAAAGTGACCTGTGCATGTGGAAATACTTTTGAAACAAGATCCACTGTAGAGTCGATCAATGTAGAAATATGCTCAAACTGCCATCCATTCTTCACTGGTAAGCAAAAGCTCGTTGATTCTGCAGGACGGGTTGAAAAATATCTCAGAAAATATAAACTGCACAACAAGGAAATCAAAAATAAATCTTCATAGTAAATCAATTGAAAGCTACATACGGAATATAGCACTCAGCGGCTGTATTCCGTTTTTTATATTTAATAGGGAACGTAAATGAGTAAAGCAAAAAAAATACACGTCGGAGGTCAGGCAGTAATAGAAGGTGTAATGATGCGCTCACCGGAGTATGTTGCTGTTGCAGTAAGGAGAGGAGACAACAAAATAGTACTGAAAAGAGACCCATTTCGATCCTATACAAAACGATTTAAATTGCTCGGCCTCCCATTTATCAGAGGTGGTGTTATTCTAATTGAATCATTAGTTCTTGGAATCAGGGCATTAAATTTTTCGGGTGAAATTGCAATAGAAGAGGAAAAAACAAAAAGATCTAAAAAAAGTAAGGGCGGGGGATCAAAACTACTTCTGGGAGTAACAGTTGTCTTCTCTTTGATTTTGGGAATCGCCTTCTTCTTTTATCTTCCCTTGTTATTAACAGAATTAACCGGTGTAAAAGGTGGGCTGCTGTTTAACCTGATAGACGGTACTATTCGCCTTGCTCTCTTTCTCCTGTATCTCGGTCTTATCAGTTTATGGAAAGAGATAAGAAGGGTTTTCGAATATCACGGTGCAGAACACAAGACAATCTATGCCTATGAGAATGGAATGCCCCTCACGTTAGAAGGTGTAAAACCCTTCAAAACACACCATCCTAGGTGTGGTACGAGTTTTCTCTTGGTAGTAATCTTAGTCGCTCTTGTAGTCTTTGTATTTCTTGGAAGACCACAGGATGTTGGTGACAGACTAATACGCTTCCTGTTCATTCCTATTATAGGCGGTATCTCTTATGAGATCATTCGACTCTCAGAAACCAGGTTTGGTGCATGGATTTCAAAAATAGTCGTGGCACCAGGCCTCTGGCTTCAAAGGATAACGACAAAAGAGCCGGACGACAGCCAGCTCGAAGTCGGACTAATAGCATTAAAGAGCGCCTTAGGAGAAAATGTCGACCCTGATGTAGTAATATACAACTCATAAACAGAGAAAAAAATGGAACCAATCGATAAAGACCCTCTTCTTGAAAAAACATCGCTCCTTGAGGCAAGACTCGAAGAGGTCGAAAAGTCTCTAGAAGATCCATCGACTCTAAACAATCCAGAAAGACTTGCCAGCCTTACCAGAGAGTATAAGCATCTCTCTGAAATTGCCGAGAAAACTGAAGAGTATAGAGAGATAGTAAAAAGAATAGAAGAGGACAGAGAGATAGTTCGATCCTCCAACGACCAGGAGTTAAAAGAACTTGCAAGGGAAGAACTTCAAGAGTATGAGAAAAAGAGGGAAGAGGTTCAGATTGCACTAAAGAGGCTGCTAATACCAAAAGATCCGAGCGACAGTAAAAATGTTATCATGGAAATCAGATCTGGCACAGGAGGCGAAGAGGCTGCACTCTTTGCAGCAGATCTATACAGGATGTACTCTAAATACATCGAGAGAAAGGGATGGAGATCTGAAATCATGAGCACCAGTCCTACAGAACTTGGAGGATTTAAAGAAATTATATTTTCTGTAACAGGCGAAGATGTCTACGGCAAATTGAAGTATGAAAATGGAGTCCACAGGGTACAGCGTATCCCAGAAACCGAAACAGGAGGAAGGGTGCACACTTCTGCAGCTTCTGTTGTAGTACTTCCAGAGGCGGATGAGGTTGATATTGAAATCGAACAGAAAGACATCAGAATAGATGTCTATCGTTCATCAGGACCGGGCGGACAGAGTGTAAACACAACCGACTCTGCAGTCAGGATAACTCACATTCCAACAGGTATAGTTGTCACATGTCAGGATGAGAAGTCGCAGCATAAAAACAAGGCAAAGGCAATGAGGGTCTTAAGGGCCCGCCTCTTTGATAAAAAGAAGAAAGAGGAAGAGGCCAAAATTGCCGCTAATAGACGATCAATAATAGGATCAGGAGACAGAAGCGCTAAAATCCGTACATACAATTTCCCACAGGGAAGGGTTACCGATCACCGCATCAACCTTACGCTCTATAAACTGCAGCAGATCATGGCTGGCGATCTTGATGAGATCATAGAAAAGATGCAGATCGCCGAGCAGGAAGAAAAGATGAATGTATCGAGATTATGAACAAACTGAAAGGAGAAAAAAATGAAGAGAAAATACATCTTTCTATTGTTGTTATTAATCTTTGTTTTTACAGGATTTTCCCTGTCTCAAAACACTCCTGTCACAAAGGCAAACTACAAACTTGCAGCACGATTTTCTCCAGAAAAAATCAAGAAGATGGTATTCAGCACATCTGTCGATCCTCACTGGCTCAAACTCAGCGACAGGTTCTGGTATCTATATGAGACTCCAGAGGGTAAGACGTTTTATATTGTAGATCCTGTAAGAAAGAGAAAATCCCCAATATTCGATAATGCAAAAATGGCTGCAATGCTGACTAAAATAATAAAAGATCCGTATGATGCTCAGCACATTCCAATTAAAAAGATAAAGTTTGTTAAGGGTGAAACAGCAATCCGTTTTGAAGTAGAAAGCTCTCAGGAAGAGAAGGCAGAAGAAAAGAAAAAGGAAGAAAAAAAAGAGAAGAAAAAAGAAAAAGAGAAGAAAAAAAAGGAAGAGAAGAAAAAGATTTACTACTTTGAGTATGATCTTAAAACTGGAAAACTCACACATCTCAAAGATTATGAAAAACCACCCAAGCGACCAAAATGGGCATCCATTGCACCAGACAGCCAAAAGGTCATATTTGCAAGACACCACAATCTATACTGGATGGACTGGGAAAATTATCTAAAGGCATTAGAAGATGAGGAAGATTCTACAATAGTAGAACATCAATTGACAACAGATGGTGTTGAATATTATGGCTACGAAATAAGAACCTGGGGTGAAACTAATGTCGACAAGGAAAAGAATAAGGATAAAAGAAAACCTGTCAGCATCCTGTGGTCGAGAGATTCAAAAAAATTTGCAATGATTCGCACAGACAGCAGAAAGGTCAAAGAACTCTGGGTTATAAACTCTATTGCCGAACCAAGACCAACACTGGAGACATACAAGTACCATATGCCTGGCGAAAAGGAGGCCCCACAGCATGAGATCTTGATTTTCGATTTTCCGTCAAAAGAAAAAATAAAGGTCAAGTCTGAAAGATTTGTTGATCAGACCCTCAACATCCTGAGCGCTCCATACCTCCAAAAATACAGAGACGACGATTATAGGCCCAGGCTGTGGCTGGCAGAAACTTCTGATAAACTTTATTTTACACGAACAAGCAGAGACCTTAAGAGAATCGATATATGTGTGGCAGACACAAAGAGTGGTGATGTTAAAGTACTAATAGAGGAGAGACTCAACACCTATGTAGAAACCAGACCACTAAGACTCATAGACAACGGCAGGGAGATGATCCACTGGTCTGAAAGGGATGGTTGGGGCCACTTCTATCTTTATGATGGAGATGGAAACCTGAAAAATCAGATCACATCAGGACCCTTCCACTGCGACGCAATAGCAGGTATAGATGAAAAGAACCGGGTGTTATACTTTATAGCAAATGGGAAAGAAGAAGGTGAAGATCCCTATTACAGCCATCTTTACAGGATAAATTTCGACGGCACTGGCCTTAGGCTCCTTAACCCCGGTAACTTCAACCACAGGATCCGTATGTGCGATTCAAACAGATTCTTTATCGATAACTACTCTCGAGTAAACACAGTACCAAAATCAGCACTATTTGACAACAGAGGAAATAAAATACTTGAGCTTGAAACAGCAGATCTATCTCTTCTTATGGAGGCAGGATATAAATTTCCACAACCCTTCAAGGTCAAGGCCGCAGACGGAATAACAGACCTCTATGGTGTTATGTACAAGCCATTCGATTTTGATTCAACAAAAAAATATCCAATCATTGAATATGTATATCCAGGACCTCAGACAGAGGCAGTCTATAAATCCTTTTCTACAAGAATGGACAGGACAGATAGACTTGCTCAACTCGGATTCATAGTAATTACAGTGGGAAACAGAGGAGGACATCCAAGCCGTTCCAAGTGGTACCACAACTATGGATATGGAAACCTCAGGGACTATGGTCTTGCAGACAAGAAAAGGGCAATAGAACAACTTGCAGCCCGATATTCCTTTATAGATATTGATAAGGTCGGCATTTTTGGACATTCTGGTGGAGGTTTCATGTCAACCGCTGCCATGCTCGTATATCCCGATTTCTTCAAGGTAGCTGTTTCCTCTTCTGGAAATCATGAAAATAACATTTACAACCGCTGGTGGAGTGAGAAACATCATGGAGTAAAAGAGGTTACAGACGATGAGGGAAACGTTACATTTAAGTATGACATAGACAAAAATTCAGAAATCGCTAAAAATCTCAAGGGTCATCTGCTTATATGTACTGGTGACATAGACAACAATGTTCATCCGGCAAATACAATCAGACTTGCCAATGCCCTTATTAAGGCCAACAAACGATTCGATTTCTTCCTGTTCCCTGGTCAAAGGCACGGCTACGGAAACATGAATGAATATTTTTTCTGGCTGAGAGCGGACTATTTTTGCAGATATCTTATTGGAGACTGTCCAAAAAGTGTGGATATTATCGAGATAACCAGAGAAAAAGAGATGAATGGTAAGGGGAAAAAGTAGAAGTGTAATAGAATCGTGCAACAATACAAATCTTATTTAATATTAAAATATGCGGCACACTCAAGATGTGTGCCGCATATTTTATTAACGGTTAACCTTATTTTGAGATTAGTTCTGCAACTGCCTCTTCAAGCTTTTCTCCTCTCAGACCAAACTGGTACAGAATTCCATCCCTGTCCACGAGCCACATAGATGGAATCGAATTAACTCCATACATTTCGGCAGTTTCATCTTTCCATCCCTTGCCTGAAAATGCAAAATTCCAACTCAGGCCACTTTCCTTAATATACTTTTCCATATCCTCCTTGCTGTTATCGAGACTTATCCCGATAATCACAAGACCCTTTGGACCATATTTCTCATATAGCTTTTTGACATTTGGCATCTCTGCCCTGCACGGTCCGCACCAGCTCGCCCAGAAATCAATCAGCACAACCTTACCCTTCTGTTTTGAAAGAACAAACTTTTCACCATTTGTAAGTTCTACAGTAAAATCCTTCGCAGGCTTCCCAATTCCAAGGTTGTCCTTTATTTTTGTAATAAGATTGGCAAATCTCTCATCACCTTTAATTAATTTAAAATCGTCACTCTCTAGTGTATGATAATCGATAAAACCTCTGTTGACTGCTTCCTGAAGCCATTCAAGACTCTTGTCGCTGTTGTTCATCTTAAGATATAGGTCTGCAATTTCTATACAATTCCATGGGGATTTTCTTTTAGAATTCTTTTCCTGTTCGACTATTATGTTCAATGCATCCTGATATCTTTCCAGGTTCTTCAAGATGTAATACTTGAACTGCATTAACTGTGGCGACTCTCCCTTTTCTTGAATTGTCTTGTCGACCAGTTTTAGAGCCTCTTCATATTTTGCATCTTTGTAAAATTGATAAATCTGTCTCATCACATCATCCTGAGCAACAAGGCTCACAGATAAAAATAGCATAATAAAAGAGACGATAATCAGATTCTTCATGATTCCTCCATAATTTAAATTAATATCAATATATTATAATATATTATCTTAAATTATGCAACAAATTATTTTCAAATATCCGGTTCACCGCATTGACTCAAAAATAAAGTAACTTTAGAGGAATTGAACTTTTAAAAAAATTGGTCGTTGTCTCATAATAGATGTAACCATAAAACAGGAGAATTAATTATGGGCACAAGGACCAAATATTTTCTAACTCTCAAACTGCAGTTTGGGAATGATATTGAAAATCTCTATATATACTATACTAAAAAAATAAGTATTCTCTTTTTTTGGATTGCACTGGCATTCTGCCGCTTTTAAAAGCGACGCCAAGGCGTCGCAATCCAAAATGAAAACTAACAGACTTATCCTATCCAATCTTTCATTCCTCTATCTGGTAAGTGATCTGAATTTGAAGGTTCATGCACATTTTCTCTTGTCAATCATTTTGTATCTATCATGCATGATCTAATCTCATCGATTTTGTCATTATCAAAACAGAGCTTTTAACACAGATGGGTTACCAAACAAGCCTGAATTCCTGAAATGAATTGAGTATTCGACTTTTAGTTAAGAATTTGCCGAAACTCAGGAGCACGCCCGGCATAGATATACTGGGCGATCATATAGGAAAAACTATATTACTTTTCATCATCCCTACAGCATTTAATATCCCCCTTTGTCAAAGGGGGATTATAGGGGGATTTGTTTTTAGAGGATAATTTGTATCTCTTGCCAGTATCTTCGGCTACATTTTTTTTGAGGCAAGACGTTGTTTTAAAAAGTTCTATATTGGCAAGAATATTATATAGTTATAGAGGAGAGAAAATAAAAAGGCCAGGGGTAATGTACTGGCCTTTTTATTTTCTATTTATCAGAAGGGCACCTCTTCATCTTCACTCTCACCTTCAACCGGTATGTTTGGAGGCGCTTCTTCTATCTGTCCTTCCCCTTTCCCTCCCAACATCTCCAGATCTTCTGCGACTACTTCTGTAATCCACTTCTTAACGCCATTAGAGTCTTCAAATGACCGTGTCTGAAGCCTTCCCTCTATATAGACAAGACTTCCCTTTTTTAACCATTCACCAATTACTTCTGCAAGTTTGCCCCACGCAGATATTCTGTGCCAATCGGTCTCCTCCTTTCTATTTCCATCCTGGTCTTTCCAAAACCGATTTGTGGCAAGATTGAATCTTGCATTTGCTCTTCCAGAAGCAGTATATTTTAACTCCGGATCTGCACCCAATCTACCAACCAAAATGACTTTGTTTACTGTTCCTCTTCCCTTGGCCATCATGACCTCCATTTATATTATTTAGAAAACTTACTATCAATGCTAAAAATAATAATATTTTTACGCATTGTCAAGTAATATATTGATTAAAAGAAGCTATAGCTTATTCCTAATCCCATTTCCTCTTTGATTTGCGTTTTATTCACAACATCTCTATCATATATGACCTGTGTATTAAATGTAACAGTAATATATCTGTTCAGCTTGTAAGTAAATAAAATATCCCAATCAACATCTATTATGTTGAGATGCTTGAACGAAGAAAACATGTCCAGCTTTGAACGCACATTTAGCCCATTAAGAATATCCACGTTCAGTCTCGATTTCGATTCTATTCCTTCTTCGAATCTGTACTTCTCCACCTCTTCTGTTTCTGGATTATCGGCATACTGATTATATTTGTTTGTAATTGTCTCTTTTAAACCGATCCCAAGCTCACTCTTAAATATATTCTTCACATTTATCTTTGCACCAAGACTCTGAGTAAGATAGGCAGGATCAAAAAAATTCGATTTTGGAACCGCTGGTGTTTTAGAATAGTCGTAACCGGTTGTAAACTGAGTAAGCAGGCCAAACGTAAAATTTGGATTAACATAAGACCCAACCTTCCATGAAAGTGAGCAATCCACATCTATCTTGTCTTTTGAATTTCTAATCTTTGCACCCTCCTGTTTCGTCTGTCCAAATTCCATGATGCCTGTCAGGTCAAGACTCAACATGCCGCCATTTCTAATTACCTCTCCCTCAACACGCGTGTTCCATGAAATTGCATTCTGACCGCCCTTTGCCCAGTTCGAATATCCAAATTGAGAAAAATTTATTTGAGCAACAAGTTTTCTTTTCCAGAGTTTTTCCTCTTTTTTTTCTTTTTTCTCTGCATCCTCCATTATGACCTTTGACAAAGCGCTACTGGAAAATCCAGTAATAAAAAAACAAACAACAAGACCGATTAAAATTCCTGCTCTCATCAAATTTTTCTTCTCCATATTCTGTTTCTAAGTTCTACTCCTATTTTATTAACTTTTACTCTGATCTGGTCCATCGTATCACGGTCTCTGATTGTCACAGTATCATCCTGTAGAGTCTGAGAATCGACAGTGATACAGTATGGAGTTCCAGCCTCATCCTGTCTCCTGTACCTTCTACCTATTGCCCCTGAGGTATCAAAAAACACGAGAAATTTTCCCATTAAATCTTCTGCAATTTTTTTTGCAATCTCAGGCATCCCGTCCCTATTCACAAGCGGAAAAACAGCTGCCTTATATGGTGCGATCTTCGGATCCAGATGAAGAACAGTACGCTTCTCCTTTTCAAGCTCTTCTTCCTCATAACCATCTATTAGGCATGTAAGAAGTGTACGGTCGACACCTGCAGAAGTCTCGATAATATATGGTATGTACCTTTCCCGAACAGCATCGTCAAAATAGGATAAATCCTTTCCAGAATACTCCTGATGTCTCGAAAGATCAAAATCTGTCCTATTATGAATCCCCTCCAGCTCTTTCCACCCAATAGGAAATTCGTATTCAATATCAAAAGCATCCCTGGCGTAATGTGCAAGCTCATCCTTTCCATGTTGATGAAAACGCAACTTTTCTTTTCTTATCCCCAGAGATTCATACCACTTCATTCTCTTCTCTTTCCAGTATTGAAATGCCTCTTCATCCTCTCCAGGTTTGACAAAGTACTGCATTTCCATCTGCTCGAACTCTCTTGTCCGAAATATAAAATTGCCTGGTGTGATTTCGTTCCTAAAGGCTTTGCCTGTCTGTGCTATTCCAAATGGTATCTTCATCCTTGATGTCTCAATAATATTTTTATAATTTACATAAATTCCCTGTGCAGTCTCAGGTCTCAGATAAATCAATGATGAGTCTTCTTCAACTGGCCCCATATGGGTCTTAAACATCAAATTAAATTTTCTGGCATCTGTGAGAGATCCAACCTTACCACATCTCGGACACTGCCGCCTCTCCCATTTTTCTGGATCGATCTCATCCTCCCGAAAACGCTGTTTACAGTTCCTGCAGTCAACCAGAGGGTCTGTAAATTCAGAAACATGACCAGATGCCTCCCATACTTTCGGATGCATTAGTATTGCAGCATCAAGACCCACAATGTTCTCATGTTCATATACCATTGACCTCCACCAGTAGTTCTTTATGTTTCTCTTCAGCTCTACTCCAAGCGGTCCATAATCATAACAGGCATTCAGTCCACCGTATATCTCACTCGACTGAAATAAAAATCCTCTCCTCTTACAGAGAGAGACAATCTTTTCCATTGAAACACTCAATATTACCTCCTCGGCTCTTTATCTCCATTCTCCAATTCATAGTATAATGCAAGAGATTTAAGGCTTCTCATGTGTTCAATATGAGTTTTAAAATAGATATCGAACATCTTTCGAATCTCAGATTTCTGTGCAGGTGTTGGGTCTAACTTCTCAACGTCATTGATATCATCCTTCTGAAGCCAGTATAGAATCTCAAGGGTCTCACTCTCTACCACTAGACCTCCCCCACCACGACCGCATTCACTGCAGAGCAGCCCCCCATTCTGGGGCTGGAAATAGGCTCCTCCTATACCGAGTGACTTGCCGCACATGAGGCACATACTCCATCTGGGCTTATATCCCATCAGATTTATAAAGTGGCTCTCAAAGAACCAGAACACTCCCTCCAAAAACCCTGAAGTTTTACCGAGAAACCCGAGTGTATAGGTTAAAAGGTCAAAGAGCCGTGTGTGAGGCTCCTCTCCGGCTACTGCCCTCTCGACCAGCTCTGCTGCAGCCAGCCCCAATGTTGTTCGTTTAATATCACCGATTATTCCAAGATGAGGATCAATGAGATAGGCACTGCTAAGAAGTTGAAGATCTCTTGTCCTTTTATCATAATAGACTATCCCTATATGTGTAAGAGGTTCAAGACATCCCTTAAATTTACTCCTCAAACCCCTTGCTCCCTTTGCAACCGCTCTAATCTTTCCAAAATCTCTTGTGTAAAGAGAGAGAATTTTCGAGGTCTCTCCCATCTTCCAGCCTTTCAGCACTACTGCCTCTGTCTTCCTTATCGACAAGCCTCACCTCACAGCCAGTTGAAAAATATTGACATTATTCCAAAATAGACAACCAGACCAAGAATATCATTAGATGTTGTAATAAAAGGACCTGTTGCGATTGCAGGATCTACTCCCAGCCGCTTAAGTAAAAATGGAATCATTGTGCCCATAAAGGTTGCATTAAAAAGAACAGACATCATTGCAACTGCAAGTATAAGACCAAATCTCGGCTGCTGAAGCCAGATGACTGCAACCCCAAAAAGCAGCAAAGATATTACAATGCCATTTAGAAATACCGCTCCTATCTCTTTAAACAATCTTCTTCCTGTATCTCGCAAATTTATATCTCCAGTAGCAAGACCCCTAATCACAACAGTCGCAGACTGCATGCCTGTATTTCCTCCCATTGCCATTATTAGCGGTATGAAAAATGCAGAGGCCACTATTTGATTCAGCGAGGTCTTGAAATGACTCATCACAACAGCAGACACGATCTCTCCTCCAAATGCTATCAACAGCCATGGAAGCCTGACCCCTGATGCCCTAAAAATCGATCTTCCTCGTATCTCCTCATCTGTAATACCAGCCATAAGAGATATGTCCTCACTCGCCTCCTCCTCAACGACATCTAGAACATCATCAACTGTGATTCGTCCAATGAGTCTGCCCTCTTTATCCACAACAGGTGCTGCAACAAGGTTGTATTTGTGAAATATGTTTGCCACCTCCTCCTGATCCATATCATGGTGAATAAAAACCGCATCTCGGTCCATAATCTCGGACAATCTTGTTTGAGGATCTGCAAGCACAACATCTTTCAATGAAGCCACTCCCTTCAATCTTCTCTTTGAATCAATAACATAGATGTTGTAAACATCCTCTACTTCATCGGCCTTATTTCTTAACTCCTCCAGTGCCTGATGAGCAGTCTTCTCCTCATTGACAGCCACAATCTCGAGTGCCATGATACCGCCGGCTGTCTCTTCATCATGGACCAGAAGAGTCTCGACTTCATGGTGTTCTTTTGAGGGCATGGATTCTAAGACTCTCTTGGCAGTATCCTCTTCCAACTCACCAATTATATCGGTTGCATCATCTGAATCCATAGACCCTACAATCCTGACCAGTCTTGTCTCATTAATATTTTTCAGTATGTCCTGTCGTATTGGAGAATCGAGTTCTACCAGTACTTCTGCGGCTCGCTCTGGCCCAAGATTCTCAAATACTCTCTCTCTCTCATTCCTGTCGAGTCGCATTACAATCTCTGCAAGATCTGCAGGATGAATATCAATGAGTATCTGTTTGAGGACCGACCAATCCTCTTTTTCGATCAGCTTTTCTATGATCTCAAATATCTCATTTGAGTCGGTTTTAATTCTATCCATGGTTTTCCCTTCCCATGGTTTTAAACAGCTGGTCACTAAGTGATGCAAATTGTTCAACGGTAAGATTTTCTGGTCTCAACCTTAAATCCACACACAGGCCTTCCAATGGCTCGCCTCTACCAATAAATTTTCTTAAGGTGGTTTTAAGCATCTTTCTTCTGTGCATGAATAGATTCCTTACCAGCAATCTAAAAAAATCTTCATCTATCAACTCATATCTTGAGTCTTTAAAAAATTTATAATTTACAACAACCGAATCTACACACGGGGCTGGATAGAACGATCTTCTCGAAACAGAAAACAAAATCTTTATCTGACCATACATCTGAAACAAAATCGAGGGAACTCCATATGTCTTTACTCCAGGACTGCTTCTCAAACGCTCGGCAACCTCCTTCTGAACCATTATTGTAAAATCATTTATGGCAGAGCGCCAGTCGAGCATGTGAAACAGTATTGGTGATGTTATGTTGTAAGGAATGTTTCCAACAACCCTCAATTTTTCTCCACCTGAAACCATCGAAGAGAAATCGATCCCCAAAATATCGCCTTCGATCAGTACAAATTTGGAGGTATCACCAAACTTTTCCTTTAACAGTTGCACGAGCCTTGTGTCTATTTCAACGCCATATACTCCCGCTGCACTGCTTTTTATCAAATATTCTGTTAGGATGCCCTCACCGCAACCAATCTCTAAAACCTTATCGCCGCGGCAAATATTCATAGAATCCACTATCTTTCTGGCCACTGCCTTGTCTTTCAAAAAATTCTGTCCGAGTCTTTTTATGGGTCTTGTCGTCTTATTCATAAATCATCTCTTGAGTTCAAACAGCCTCACTGCATTATCGGTTGTGACAGTTGCTATATCTTCTTCAGATGTGCGGTATATAGATGATAGTACCTTTATTATATGAACAATAAATGCTGGCTCATTCCTCTTACCCCTCTCTGGTACTGGCGCCATATAGGGAGAATCGGTCTCCAGGAGTAGTCTGTTCAACGGGACACTCTCTACCTTCTTAAAACTATTAAAATTATGAAATGTTATTACTCCTGTAAAGGAGATAAAGAATCCCATCTCAACAACCTTATGGACATGCTCAACGCCTCCTCCAAAGCAGTGAAAAACTCCACCTCGAACCTTTTTATAATAGTTTTCCATTATCTTGATTCCATCTCTCATTGCCTCTCTCATGTGTACTATGACAGGCAGGTTTTTCTCAGATGCCATCTCAAGCTGCCGTTTAAACACCTCCCTCTGAACCTCTGGAGGTGAAAAGTTATAATGATAATCGAGTCCTATCTCTCCAACTGCAACCACTCTATCATGGTTGAGAAGTCTTTCGAGCCTGCAGAAATCCTTCTCCTTCATCTTTACTGCATCGTGGGGATGACACCCTACAGCAGAAAAAATGGATTTAAATCTTTCACTGATCTGGATCGACTTTTGACTGCTCTCAACATCAACTCCTACATCAATAATAAGACCAACGCCTGCCTCTTCTGCTCTTTTAATTACTTCCGGCAGATCATCATCATATCGATCCATATTGAGATGTGTATGTGTATCGACAACCATCATCACTCTATATCTGTTCCAGGAGCCACATCTCCATCAGTTGTCAAAAGGGAGTATCCACCCTTAACATTTTTTGCTGCCAGTATCATCCCATTCGATTCGATCCCGCGTATAGTTGCAGGCTTTAGATTTGAAGTAACTATTACACATCTTCCTATTATCTGTTCAGGCTCATAATCTTCTGCAACTCCTACAATGATGGTCCGCTTCTCACTGCCAAGATCTACGACAACCTTAAGTAGCTGGTCTGTTCCCTTTACCTTCTCGGCACTTATGACCCTTGCTGCCTTAAGACCTACCCTGACAAAATCCTCAATCTCGATTTTTTGTGTTTCTCTTTCTTTAGAAATATTCTTCAACTTTTCAATCTCCCTTTCTATTAGATCATCATCTATTTTCTTAAAAAGAATTTCTGGCCTGCCAATAATATGGCCTGTCGGTAAATCCTTCCTGCCAATATCATCCCATTTAACCTCATCTTCCAGCCTCAACATAGATATTAATCTTTCACTAGAATCTGGCATGATTGGCGACATCAATATTGCAAGGTCTTTTACGATCTGCAGACAGATGTTCAGTGTGGTTTGACATCTTGCGAAATCACTCTTTCTAGTCTCCCATGGTGCACTATCATTAAAATATTTGTTTGCAAAACGTGCAAGATCCATGAGATTGTATACTGCCTCACGCACTCTATAATTCTCAAAACACTCCTCCATGGCCTCCTTTGTGCTGCTTACTTTATCAATAAGCCTGAGATCGATCTCCTTCTTTTCCACAACTAGAGGAACCCTTCCATCACAGTATTTGTGAATAAATGTGAATGTTCGATTAATAAAATTTCCGAGGGTATCTGCAAGCTCATCATTATTTCTTCTCTGAAACTGGCGCCAGGAAAAATCGGTGTCTTTGGTCTCGGGTGAATTGGCCGCCAGCGTATATCTTAATGGATCTGGTGGGAAAACCCTTAGATAATCTTTGACCCATATTGCATAATTCTGACTGGTGGAGATCTTTCTGCCCTCTATTGTCAAATACTCGTTTGCAGGGATCGCATCAGGAAGTATATATCCTCCGACCTCCATTAGTATCATTGGAAATAGAATTGCATGAAATACAATGTTGTCCTTTCCAATAAAGTGAACAAGTTTTGTTTGGCTGTCACACCAATACTCTCTCCATCTATCGGGATCTCCTATCTTCTGAGCCCATTCCTTTGTCGCAGAGATGTATCCCACGGGTGCATCGAACCATACATAAAGAACCTTATCCTTTGCATCCTCTAAAGGAACCGGAACTCCCCACTGAAGATCACGAGTAATCGGCCTGTCCTCAAGGCCCTCCCGGTACCAGCCCATGCAGTAGTTCTTTACGTTTTCCTTCCACTCTTTATTTTTTTCAAACCACCTTTTCCACTTCTCGGCAAACCTGCCCATCGGCAGATACCAGTGTTTTGTCTCTTTGAGAACAGGCCTCGATCCATCTATCTTTGACCTGGGATCTATCAGTTCACCTGCCTTGAGCCATTTTCCACAACTGTCGCACTGATCCCCCCTTGCACTCTCATAGTTACAATACGGGCATTTCCCTTCTACATAACGATCTGGAAGAAACTGGTTTGAAGATTCACTGTAGAACTGCTTATCGTACTTTACCACAAGATCGCCCTTTTTGTAAAGGATGTTGAAAAACTCCTGAGCAGTCTTATGATGAAGCGGTATAGAGGTGCGGGAGTAATGATCGAAACTGATTCTGAGTTTTTGAAAGCTCTCTTTATTAATAGAATGATACCTGTCAACAACATCCTGAGGTGAAATTCCTTCCTTCTCTGCAGTGACCGTTATTGGAACACCATGTTCATCCGATCCGCATATATAGATAACATTCCTTCCCTTCAAACGCTGAAAACGCACATATATGTCTGCCGGAAGATAGGCACCGGCAATGTGTCCGAGATGAAGTGGCCCATTCGCATATGGAAGTGCGCTCGTTACAAGAATCCGTTTGTATTTCATAATCTAATCTTCCTTATGTCTTTTCTTCTTTTTTATTAGCTTTGATATTTCATTTAGGGTCAAAAGTTGTTTATCTCCATTCTCATACTCAATCTCTGCAGTCTCATCTAGTACATTTATCCTCGAAACCACACCTCTTCCTTTATCAGTTTTAATCTTTGTACCAATAGGAGGAAATTTATCCAGAACCTGCTTGTAAAATTCACCCTCAAAACGTAGACAGCACATCAGCCTTCCGCAATTTCCAGACAATTTTGTTGGATTAAGTGAAAGATTCTGATCCTTTGCCAGCTGGGTAACAACTGGCTCAAAATCACGAAGAAATGTTGTACAGCACAATGGATGTCCACAGACTCCCACTCCACCAATCCTCTTTGCCTCGTCTCTGACACCAATCTGCCTGAGCTCAATTCTTGTTTTGTATCTTCCTGCCAGATCACGAACTAGGTTGCGAAAGTCTACCCTGTGCTCAGAGGTAAAGTAAAATGTTATCTTCTTGCGATCAAATCTATATTCTACATCCACAAGTTTCATGTCAAGCCCATGTTCTTCTATCCTCTTGCGGCAATCATCAAAAGCCTCCTTCTCTAATTGCTGATTAGCTTTAAGATGCTCCAGGTCCTTTCCAATCGGTTTTCGTATGATCTCTAAAAGCTCCTGACCACCTGCGCGTTTATCTACAAGAGGCCCCATGTTGACAACTCGACCAAGGTCTTCGCCATTCTCTGCCTGCACAACCGCCATATCTCCCACTACAAAAGGAAATTCCTGTGGATTTGCATAAAATGCCTTTCTTCCACCCTTAAACTCTATTTCAAGAATCTTTGCCATTGAAATAAATTCCTATGATTTTAAACATTTAAAAAGTTCCATTCCGAGGGAGTAGACAACCAGTGGAAGATGTATGTTTCTCTCGATTTCTGTAACTGCCCTGGTGATGAGTTCTGTTCCCTTGTCGTAGTCAAAAAATGAAACTCCCTCCTGAAACTTCTCGAGCTCCCCAAGAAGATCTGAATTCATAACCCTCTCCCTTAAACCATTTCTTACTAAAAACATATCCCTCAACAGAATCTGGGTAAGTTCCAATATTCTCTTTGCTTCTACAATATTTTCAACTCCGGACAATCTATCCATTGCATCAATACTGCCCTGTCTGCTTCCCATGATAGTATTCTTAAGAAATCTAAATGCCTCCTCTCTGTAGCTGTCGAACTCCTCTTCCAAAAATGATATACCCTTCCTAAGACTTCCACAAGCCATTCTGGAATAGAGCTTTGCTCTGCCTTTATCTACACCCCATCTTTCTATTAGTGCACTCTCGATCTCTTCTGACGAAAGAAGGTCAAACCCTATGACCTGACATCTGGAAATTACAGTCTTTAAGACTCTTGATGGAAATGAAGTCGTAAGAAAAAGAACAGTCCGCTCGGGCGGCTCTTCGAGCAGCTTGAGTAGACTGTTTGCTGCCTCCTGTGTAATTCTCTCGATATTTGAAATTATAAACACACGAGATCCTTCACCTGCCATCCTCAACATCACATCCTTTTTAACAGATCTAATCTGATCTATTCCAATAACAGGTAGGCCAGACAGTTCTGGATAGAAATTTATCTCCCTATAGGGATCTCTAATGTGAAGCAAGGCTCTCTCCATCAGGATCTGATTATATTTCTCATCCCTCATACCCTTTGGTTTTGGAGGAACAGGCATTATCATTCTGAAATATGGATACTCAAGACGGCACATTGCTCTGCATGTTGGACAATTGCCGCACCCTCCTGAGGTTCTTCTATCGCAATTTAATGTCATGGCAAGAGAAATTGCCATTGCATCTTTACCAACTCCTGCCTGCCCCTGAAAAAGGTATGCATGGGCGAGACGGTTCTTTTCCAGACAGTGCACGAAAAACTTTTTTACTCTCCTCTGCCCAACTACACCTCTAAAAATATTTTCTCTTATTTCAGCCATCTTTCAGGATTGTTATGATCCATACCCTTCCATATTTCAAAATGGAGAACAGAACCATTATAGCTCTTTCTGTCACCAACCCTACCTATGATATCACCTTCACCAATCATCTCCTTTGGATTAACAAATACCACCTCAAGACGTCCATAGACTGTATAATAACCATCGCCATGATCTATCATCACAATATTACCCATCCCCCTCTGCCATCCGACATATAAAATCTGACCACCGCACACAGCCCTTACAGCCGCCTCTTCTTGAGCCTGAATATCTATCCCAATATTCTCGATCACTGTTCTTGTTTTTGGATTTACATTTTCTCCATACTTCTGCACTATCCTCCCCTCTACAGGCCACATCATCCTTCCCCTCAACGAAGAAAAATTTGTAGATATGTGCTTTAATGCAGAACTCCTTCTCCTCCTCTCCTTGCTTCTTATCACACCGCTTATCTCATCAAATGCCTGAAGCTTCTGCTTCAACTGTTCCTGTATGCTTCTTCTTTCGCTGCTTATTCTCTTTAATAATCTATCCCTGTCAGATTTCTTCTGTTCCAGCCTTTCATTTTCCTTTATCTTCTCTTTAATAAGAATATCTCTTTCTCTCAACTGTGCCTCAAGTACCCCTTTTTGCCTCTCGATTTCTCTTCCCTTCTCCTGAAGGAGCTTCATATTACGCCTGTCGTTGTTAATTATTATCCTCTGGTATTTAAACCAGATCGGCAATTTGCTCAAAGACTTAAGTGCAAAAAAAATCTCCCAGTCTGCAAAGCGGCCATGTTTATAAAGAGATATTATCCTCTCCGCTACCGATTCCCTGAGCAAACCATAGCTCTTGATCACCGAACTTAAACGCTCTCTTGTAACCGACAGATCCCTTTCGTTCTTAAGACGCTCCCTCTCAAGCTGATGCAGCAGTTTCTTGCGAAGACCTATTTCTCTCTCGATGTCTTCTATTTGATCCAGTAATGATACCTCGCTGCTCTTTCTTGCCTTAAGCTCCTCTTTCAATCTCTGGATCTCATGCCTTATCTGTTCAAGTTTTCTTCTCTCCTGAGCATGAGACTCTGTACAACACAGAGAAAAAAAGAGTATGAATATTACTGCTGTTTTTATCTCTTTCCTCACCTCTCAAGCACCGATAAAATTTTTCCCGCCAGAAGTGCGGCACCAACTAATTTTAATAACTCGAAAGGGAGAAACAGAGCCACACCACTTACCATGGCCTGCGACCACGTCATTGTCTTGTGTACTACAAGATTTATATTCAAATAAAGATAAACAACCCCTATAGAAAATATTATTACAAGACCTACAATGTTGGAAATCATGAAATCTTTAAAACCCTTGGATCTGCAGAACTTCTCCAGCATCATACCAATCATCCATGCAGCAAGAGGAAACGAGACCAAATATCCAAAAGTTGGTCTTATGATATATCCAACTCCTCCGCCTTCTGAAAAAACAGGAATTCCCATCAGCCCCAGTATTAAAAAAAGAGCCTGGCTAACTGCTGCCTTTCTACTGCCCAGAAGGTCTCCAGATAGATAGACAAAAAATGTCTGGAGCGTTACGGGGACTGGTAGTAATGGTATCTTTATGAAGCTTCCAGCAGCCGTGAAAGAAGTAAAAAGAGCGATTTCTGAGAGCGATTTGACCTCTATCCTCATCCATTCTCACCATACTTTTAAATCATTTATAACTTTAATTTTACAAAAATTCAATCAAAAAAGCAAACTGAAATTCTGCCCATTTATATTGCATTTTCCCATCAGTTTGATTATCTTTTTTAAAATGAAACGTTACATCATAAACATCATCCTTATTTCAATCATATCGGGTTTACATGCATTCACCGATCAATCAAATCTGATCGAAATACCAATGGGCCTGGAAGAAATTGTAACAACAAATCACACTTTTGTTCCATATCACAAAATTAAAAGAGTAAAAATTGCGCTTGCACTGAGCGGAGGAGGTGCCAGGGGTCTGGCACAGATAGGAGTCTTAAAATCATTAGAACGCAACTCCATCCACATCGACGGCATTGCCGGCACAAGTATGGGTGCAATCGTGGGAGCACTCCTTGCAATGGGCTACAACCCTAATGAAATTGAGAAAATTTCATACAACATAGAATGGGAAAAAATCCTTCATGATGCTCCATCAAGAAGTCAGCTCTTCCTCGGTCAGAAAGAGGAGAAATCTCACTACATCTTCCAGCTGAGATTCAAGAAACTACATCCCGATCTTCCTTCTGCATATACAAAGGGTTATAAACTAAAATCTCTGCTTACAGAACTGATATTAAAAGCTCCATGCCCCTATCAGACCGACTTCGACAAACTCACGATCCCGCTTAGAGTTGTAACCACAGATCTGGTTACAGGGAAAAAGATTGTATTCAAGAGGGGCTCTCTCATCGATGTGCTTCACGCCAGCATGGTCATACCCCTTCTCTTTGAACCAGTTACTATTGGCAGTTATCAACTTGTTGATGGTGGCCTGGTCCAAAATCTTCCTGTGACAGAGGCAAGATCCATGGATGCAGACATAGTAATAGGAGTGGACACCTCCTCAAAACTAAGAAAACCGGAATCGATGCAGGCGCCATGGGAAATCGCAGATCAGGTAACAACAATAATGCAGAAGGATATCACACAAGCCCAACTCGACTCTGCAGATGTTGCTGTACAGCCCAGGTTGAGTGGAATTTCAAATACAGATTTCAGTATGATAAAATCTTTAATAGAGGCAGGCGAAAGGGCCGCAGAAGAAGTGATTCCGCAAATTAAGAGATTGATTAAAGAGCGAACCTATAGTAGAGATACGACACGATATAAAATACATAAAATATCTATTTATGGGTTGAGAAGCATACCTTCTTCACATCTGTTTTCAATTATCAAGCTCGATACAACTGCTCCTCTCTCTGTGGAACAGATAGTAAATGCAGGTCATGCTCTGCTGAAGAGTGGATATTTTTCCAGCATTAAAACATTTATCGACACCACGCAGAATCACCTCATCTTCAAGGTAGAAGAAAATCCTCTCATCAGGGAGATAGTATTTTCAGGCAATACAGTCTTTTCAGATTCTACTCTTCTCGACTCTATTGAAACTCGGGCAGGTGAAATTACAAACATTCAGAAGGGAATAAGAGACATTAAAAAAATTGTTGAGATGTATCAGAGGGCAGGCTATTCCCTGGCAAGGGTTGATACTGCTGGAATAGATCAAAATGGAGTGCTTACAATAGTAATCGATGAAGGCCGCATAGGAAAAATAACCATCTATGGCAATCACCACACACAGAACTTCATTGTCTCTCGAAACCTACATCTAAAACCAGGAGATCTTTTTAACGCAGAGCTGCTTAAGAAGGGGATCGATCAAATATACAGTTCTGGATATTTTGATCTAGTATGGTTTTCTGTAAAGAAAAACGGCTTCACATACAACTTAAACATATACCTCGATGAACATGGATATACCCTTCTCAGAACAGGACTGAGGTATGACCTTGAGAGAAGCACAAAGGGATTCTTGCAGATTGTCGGAGAAAATCTTTTTGGAACAGGCAATAAGGGAGCATTCACTGCTCTTATAGGGAGAAAAGATATTCTGGCCGGCGCAAGGATCTGGTCAGACAGGCTGTTTACCAGTCTATTAAGCTATAGAATGGAAACTTCCATACATAAGCATACATATAGCTACTACAGTGATCATAAGAAAATCGGAAACTATACAAAATGTGTAAGCGAGGCGTCTGTATCCCTGGGTCAGCAGATGCGGCGACTGGGAACTGTATCTCTTCAATTAAAAACAGAAAGCATAAGAGTGAATCCAGATTCTGCCATTTTAAAATTAAAACAGAAATACAATCTCCGCACCATTACTCTCCGTTCCGAAGTAGATTCGAGAGACAGATATCCATTCCCGATAAGAGGAAAATACCACATACTTCAATATGAAACAGCAGGTAAATATATAGGGAGCGAAATCTCTTATACAAAAATTTACTCTTCTATGGAATCGTTCTATCCTCTATCAAAAGTGTTTAATTTCCACCCAAGATTAGCATGGGGAACGTCTGACTCACCAACACCATTTGTTAAACAGTTCAGGATAGGTGGAATCGACTCCTTCATGGGTCTGCCGGAAGAGGCATTGATCGGCAGGAGATTCATCTGCTTCAATGGCGAACTGCGCTTAAGAATCCCATTTCCAAGATGGCTTGAATATTATATTTCCATAAGATACGATTTCGGAGGGGTGTGGAGCAGTTACAGCAAAATTTCGATGAGAGACTTCAAACACGGCATCGGAGTCAAGCTCTCCTTTAACACACCTGTCGGACCACTTTGTATAGCATACGGAAACATGAGCGATGGTGTTAGCCAGTTCTATTTTTCCTTTGGTAGACCCTTTTAAGTACAATGTGATCTGTTAAGATTGTATATTAATATTTCCTCAAATTCCTATAGTCTATTCAAAAGTTAACCGTCTGATTACATTATCAACTTCACTAAAATCTTCAAAAAGATAATCTGGCCCTTCTTCTCTTAATTCTTCAAGGGAATGAATCCCTGTTGCAACACCAACGGTCTTCACGCCATGAGGTCTTGCACTCCTTATGTCCTTCGGTGTATCACCAATAACATAGATCTGAGATTTGTTGATCTTGTGCCCGATCTGTCTCTCTATGCGCTCAATTGCTATTGGTACCAGTTCCTCCCTGATCTCAGAATCATCGGCAAAGGCTCCTGTCTTAAAATAGGTATCGATTTTGAAGTGCCTGAGTTTCAAATAGCCAGATATTTTCCAGTTTCCTGTCAGAAGTCCAATGACTATATCCGATTTTCTGCTGAGACGTTCCAGCAATTCTCTGATCCCTGGGCAGAGCCTTTTCTCAGAATTTGGCACATCGATCTCATCTCTTAAAAATTTAAAGTAGGCCTCCTTGTACTTCTCAATTACATTCTCTTCCCATTCCAAACCATGATTTGTCAACACACTCCTCAGGATTGAGGGATCTGTTCTGCCCATCATCTCAATCCCTCTGAATCCGTTCTCAATCCCATATATCTTGATCAATGCCTTCTCCATCGACCTCTTTCCTGCTCCACCCGAACGCAGCAGAGTGCCATCTATATCAAAAAAAAGCACCTTCGGATTCTGATCCGTTTTATTATTTCCCATATTTCTCCTTCATTCTCTCAACAGTAACATTCTTAACATTGCCTGCAAGACCTGCTGAACCAAAATTATACACAAGCATTTCAACATGATGAGCAATCCGCTCCTTCACTATTTCCATTATCTCCTCTAAATCTGTGCCAGCAGGATCCCTTCTCAGCAGAGATATATCGATTGCCTTCAAATATGCCCTTGGATCGATCACGCTCCTGTCCTCATCGAGTATTTTCTTGATCGGTTTTAATACATCTGGCGAACTATTCTCTACTCCAGGATTATCAAGAAAATATTTACGAAATGCTGCCGTTATTGTAAGCCGCAGATCTGTATCGATGTTGATTTTCCTCACACCTGCAGAGATTGCCTCCTGAATCTTCTCCATTGGAATCCCTGAGGCATCCTTTATTTTGCCGCCATAAGAATTTAACTCCTCCACAAGCTCATGAGGAACAGTGGATGATCCATGACTGACAAGAAAGTGGTCCTGATTCTGACCATATGCTCTCATCCCCCTGTAGCTCATATCAACTACATCTATGGCAAGCCTTTCGAGTCCGCTACCCTTGTTTGGACCGTGAGATGTCCCATATGCAATGGCAAGAGCATCTACTCCTGTCTCGTGGAAAAAATATGGAACAAGATATGGGTCTGCATATGTGGTCTTCTCATGTACAATATCCTCCTCCACTCCCTTAAGCCTTCCAAACTCACCTTCAACACTTATTCCCTTTGAGTGAGCATACTCTGCTATGCTTTTTGTAACAGAGATGTTTTCATCCAGATCCATTTGTGATGCATCGATCATGACTGAGCTGTAGCCGCTGTTAACACACTCTCTTGCCTTCTCTGTGTCACCATGATCAAGGTGAAGGGTAACTGGATATGGATGTTTAGAATGTTCCATTGCATCAAGAACCATTTTTGCAATCTTCTCTGGCCCACCCTGAAATTTATTTGCCCCTCTGCTTGCCTGTATTATTCCCGGAGCCTCTGCCCTTCTCAATCCCTCCAGAATGCCCAGGGCCTGAGTGTAGAAGTTAACATTAAAAGCACCTATTGCTGAAGGTGTTCCTGACAGAGAGGACTCCTCCGCTGCACTCAAGAGTGGAACCATCGGAAAAAACTCTACAGATCCCTTAGTCATCAACCGCTCTCCTTAAAATTTTATAAATCTATTTTAATATGTAATATATTTAATAAAAAGTCAAATGCAAAATAAAACCGCTTGACTTTTGTAAAATAAATCGTACTATTAAAAGATTAATAGCCGTAATGCCTAATCAAATCAGGAGTTTGAAATGAGCCGAATAAGAAATGCCATTGCAATGTCCGATCTTCATCTTGGTTCCCCAGAGAGTTTCCTCCATTCAAACAGTCCCTTTTATGAAAAAAATAGAAATGCACTCCTCGAGCTTCTCCGTATTCTCGGCCCAAGAGAGGAGCTGATCATAAATGGCGACTTCTTAGAGCTTGCAATCACTGGACATGATGCAATATATAGAGATGTAAAAAGTTTCTTCTCAATACTCTCAGAAGCGGGACCATATGATAGGATTGTCTATATTCCAGGCAATCACGATCACCACTTCTGGCGCTCACTGGTTGAACTCATGAACATAGATGGAAACATACTCAAGGGAATCGATCCTCCTGGCAGAGAACTTTACCTCTACTGCTTTGTGGATGCCCGATTCTCCAGTAAGGATAAGAATCTGCCCTATGAAATCATGCTTTCAAGATTATGGCCTGAAGACAAGGAGCCGCCTGAGATAGTTGTAAAATATCCTCACCATTTAGTCAGAATAGAAGGAAATGATGGGAAAGAGCAGTGTTACCTTTTTACCCATGGTCACTATTTAGAGAGTCTCTTCAAACCAGTAAATTTTCTTATTCGGCCAGCACTGCTCGAGGAGCTTGAGGCATTCAACAATATATGGCTTGAAGCCTTTAACTACAACATTGGACATGCTGGAAAACTATCTGTCAAGGCAATCGAACTTCTGGAAAGTTATCAGAAAAGAGAAAAAGAGGCAAAAGAAACGGTCCTTTTACTTCTAAAGAAAAGCTATGAATTCTTAAAGGATGTGCTGAAACTTAGATGGCCTAAGACCCTGCTGTTAAAGCACAGCCTGAAGCTTCTCTTTAAAAAAATTACCTTTGAAAGTAAGAGCGGTCTTTTTGACGTCTCTATCGATGAACCCCTAAAAGAAAGCATAGCCCATTATATTGCAAAATATGTGCTTCATAGATATAAAAGAGGCAAGGCAGGCGAATACTACTTCCCGAGAGACACAGACATTCCCACTCCATTCACATTTGTGTTTGGGCACACACACAGACCAATTAGAGAAGAGGACAGAAACTATGCCAAGGTCTTTGTTCAGGGCAACATCTATCCTCTACTCAATACGGGTGGCTGGATTCGATCTGTACTTGCCGAAAATGACAGCGGCACAACAACAGGCCTTCTTGCAATCGACACAGACGGAAGTAGATGGGAGTCTTTAGAAGGCAAATTAAAATAGACTCGACTTGCCTTAATCTTTACGGTATGGTGCATTCCAGTAGAAGCGAGTTAGACCCCTGTCTGTGCCGAACCATATATAGTCTCCATCCAAAAGTATCCAGTTTACTCTGTTGTCTAAAAGTCCATCATCGACTGTAAATCTTCTCCATCTATCTTCAGATTTAACATACTTCCAGACACCGCCATCGGTACCTGCCCACACATTCTCGCTGTCTGCAACTATTGAGTGAACAAAAGAAAAGTTTGAAAAATATGAAGATGGAAATCCATCCCATCTGTTCTGTGATTTATAGTAAACCTGAATACCATCGTCTGTTCCACACCAGACCTCCTCCTCCCAGATGGATAGCGCTGAAAAGATTCTTGCTGCAGCAGCATCAAAACCTCTCAGGTGTTCCCACTCTTTTCTGCTGGAAATGTAATGAAAAAGTCCTATCTCCGTACCGGCCCAAACATCATCTCCATCTACAGCAATCTGGAATATCCTTATATGCGAAAGTCGATCCTCTCTTACCCTCTTGATCCTACCCTCTATAAGAGACAGCACATTTATGCCCGATTCTGTTCCTATCCAAAGTTTTTCTTCCCCCAGGGCAAGGCATGTAACTCTGTCGCTCCACAGATTATCAAAAAGATCAAAAAATCTCCATGTTTCATCACTCTTTTTAAAAATAGCCAGTCCCCCCTCTGTGCCAAACCAGACAAATTCAGTATCTGCAGCAACAGAAGTGACCTCATCGGTTCTCAACTCTGTTATAAATTTTGCTTCGAAGTATTTCCAGTCACCTCTTACAGGATCCCAGAGTGTTATTCCTTTTTGGCCGTCTGTAGAACAAGCCCCTCCCATCCACATCCTCCCATCATCCCAAACCATTGCATCGATATGAGAACTAAACGGCCCATAAGAAAGAAGCCTTAGAAACGAGGACTTTATATCTGCAACTCCACATCCAATCCCCCAAGTTCCAATCCAGAGGTTATCGAAACTGTCCTGCTGCATGGAGGTTACACGAAAGGCTCTCATATGGTTGTCATATATAATTCCCTGTGGATCGAAAATATATCCTCTCTCCATCGAGAAGAGAGGAAGCAAATCTTTTGGCTTCTGGCTGCTCGTTGATTTCCATACAACGCTATCTTCTCTTGCCTCCTGGAAAGTAGCATCAATAAAAATACCACTAACAGGATCGCTTCTGTAGAACCTCTTTCCACTCTTCAGCCACACAAAACTCTTTCCAATTCCTATTAATGGAATAGAAAAAATCCCAATATCGCGATACAAAACATTCCTCCACTCCATTGATGCAGGGTTGAGAAAACTGATTCCCGACTCTGTCACACACCATAGAAATGATGTTCTGAAATCATATTCTATTATATATACATGGTCATCCTCCATGCCGTCGCTAACAGTGAAGGGATGTTCCCATCTCCCACTAAAAAAGTTGTATCGAGCAATTCCACCTGTTGTGCCAAAATAGGCAAAACGGTGCCCAAGAGCGATTGAAGTAACAAAACGTGTTACTGGATAACTGATCCAATCCCCTGGACGATAGTGTATCTCTCTTTCTGTCAACTGCTGTGAATTTAAATAAGAAAAAAGAACTGCTGAGATTATATATCCGGTAAAGTATGAGATTTTCTTCATGCCATACTCTTTAATTTGACATCGGTTTATGTTCTACATTTCAGTAGATACTGAACCTGCATCATTGTCTCTTTTCTCTCTAAAATCTCAAAACCCTGATCTAAAAGCTCTACCTCCCAATCTTCAATCGAAACAGTATGTACATGAGACCCGAGAAGATTTCTCAAAACATTATAAACATTTGGCTGAGAAATCGTGATTAACAATCTTGCTCCATCTCTCATTATACTCTTAACCTCTTTTAAAAATTCCCTCCTGTCATTGATGTATTCTGTCAAACCTACTGCTGAAATAAAATCGAGTTTTCCCTTAAAAGGCAACCTATTTGAATCTGCAACAACACAAAAAATATTCCTAATACTTCTTGCCCTTTTAAGCATTGCAATTGAAATGTCCACTCCTACAACTTTCACATAACCAGGAAATAACACCAGAGTAGAGCCTGCACCAGTCCCAATATCCACTATAATCTCGGGAAGAGGCCCTGCTCTTTGAAGCAAACCCTTCAGATTATCTATCTCCCTTTCCAATATTTTTTTAATCAGTGGAAGACTTCTTGCTCCCCTGTAAAACGAGGCCTTTATGTTCCACAATTCTAAAGACTTCATTACCCTCTCTTGCTGCAAACTATATCTATACTTTCTGGAACGACCTCGATCTTCAGGTGACTTCCTTCATGACAAAGTGTCTCTCCGTCTGCATGAGCCGGCAGAGATTCCATCTCTAAAATGACCTCAATGTGCCTGGCCCTGTCGGTTTTAACGAGATGGCTAAACGTGTGGGTTCCCTTTATGAATTTAAGCATGAGCCTGAGAAGCGCAGGCCTTGCCGCCTTCTCTACAATACAAATATCGAGCAGACCATCTCTGTTGATGGCCTCAGGCGCCATCATGAAGCCGCCTCCCATACGGTTTCCATTCATAATAGAGATCATTATAAAGTGACCATCGATTTTTTTGCCATCACAAACTGTTGTTATATGTGGTGCATTATAATAAAACATGAGGGTCTTCAGTGCAGCACAGACATAGGCAGGAAAACCATGTAGATGCGTCATCTTTGCGGCCTCAAATCCTACAGCAGCATCAAAGCCTATGCCAATCCCATTTCCAAAATATCTTCCCCTTGTGTTGTGATCGACAAACACGAGCCCTACATCTGTACTTGTTGTGTGTCCTTCTGCAAGTACTCTACATCCCTCATTCAATCCCCCTAGTATGCCCATTCCAAAGGCCATATCGTTTCCCCTTCCAACAGCCAGTATCCCCATAGAACACCTACAATTCTCCTTCTCTTTTGCCATCATAATGCCGTTTAATACCTCGTTTGCAGTACCATCTCCTCCCATTGCAACCACAACATCATATCCGCTCCTTGCGGCCTCGGATGAAAGCTCTGCTGCATGCCAGGGGCCTTCTGTCTGCTTGATCTCAAAATCGAGTCCAAGAGAGGTAAGAAGCTTTTGAGCCTCTTCTATCTTCGGTGCTACCCTGCCATGATCTGCCACAGGGTTTGCAACAATAAAATACTTAAGGTTCAATTTTTCACCTCCACTCCTCATTTTTTATTATCTCCTCAATCAAATCGCCAATCATACCGGAAAATCGATTCGCTGTTTTTTTTACCTCCTCATGATTCAGCCTTCTCTCAGAAAGCCCTGTGGCAGGATTTGTTATACAGGAAATTCCCAATATGTGCATCCCCTCATATACACCGGCAATCACCTCTGAAACCGTAGACATGCAAACAGCATCTCCCCCCAACATACGCATCATCTTCACCTCAGCTTTAGTCTCATAAACAGGACCTCTCACACCAACAAGCACACCCTTATGAAAAGAAATCCCTAGTCTATCAGCCGCTCTCTCTGCAATAGAAATCAATCTTTTATCATAAATAGAGGACATGTCAAGAAACATCTCCTCTTTAAATATACCTGATGAGTCTATCAGAGGATTTGTGAAGGTGAAGTTGATTTGATCTGTTATTATCATCACATCACCCTCATTAAAAGAGGGATTCAAACCGCCAGCTGCATTTGTTATGATTAAAATTTTTATTCCAAGTCTTCCAAGCACTCTTATCGGAAAGACAACTCTGTCAATAGAATATCCTTCATAAAGATGTACTCTTCCCTGAACAAAGGCTGCCTCTATATCGCCCATCCTGCCAAAAACAACCTTCCCCGGATGTCCCTTTACAGTAGATCTTGGCCAGTTTGGAATCTCTTCAAAATCGAGTAAAATTCTGTCCTTAAGTCTCTTCCCAATCTCTCCAAGTCCAGAACCCAGAATAACACCAATCTCTGGTTTTAAACATCCTATTCTTCTTCTGATATATGAAGATGCTTTATTTATTCTATCAGAGTGCATAATCACCTCAAGATACATATTCAAAGCAGGAAATTCAAGTTTTATTTGTGTACAAAGAATCTGTTATTTTTCATTTGACATTGCATACAATATATTTTACATTTTATTGATTTCAAACAAGAGGAACAACATTTGAAATACTTTTTCTCACCAAGATGCCTTGAATATGGGCAGCAAGGTCATCCCGAATCCCCTGAAAGAGTACTAGCTATCTATAACTATCTTAAAAAGAAAAACATTTCATTTATAGAGCCAACACTCTGCAGAGACGAAGATATCATTCGAGTCCACTCTTTTTTGCTCCTTGAGAAAGTCAGAAATGGCCAATTCATCGACCTCGACACTCCTGCACTTCCTAATATATATGAATATGCAAGGCTTTCTGCAGGAGGTGCAATACTTGCATTACAGTCTGCTGTGACTGGTGAGATGGGGTTCTCTCTAATGCGGCCTCCTGGACATCATGCCACGAAAAATAGTGTCATGGGCTTCTGCTATTTTAACAATATTGCCATTGCAACGGCAAGATTTCTTGCAGACGATCCATCCGCAAAAGCTGCAATACTCGACATAGACTGTCATCACGGAAACGGAACAGAAGATATATTTAAGACAAATCCATCTGTATTATATGTATCACTACACCAATCTCCCCTGTATCCTGGCACAGGTCTGGAGTCTGGCGAAAATGTTCTGAACTATCCTCTGCCACCAGGCACAGGTGAGCCAGAATATCTCAAAACACTTGAAATCGCCTGTGAGAAAATAGAAGAATTTAAGCCAGATGTTCTGGGCATCTCTGCAGGATTCGACACATTTGAGGAAGATCCTCTGACGCAGATGATGCTTAAGGTCGAAACATATAACCAGATCGGAAAACTCATATCCAGAATCGAGAGACCAACATTCATAGTCCTTGAGGGAGGCTATTCAACCCGACTTCCACAATGTGTAGATTCTTTTATAAATGGACTGAAATCTTAAAACCTATCATAAATAAAAGGAGGAGAGAAATATGAAACACGTAGTTTTAACATGGAAAATTTATACGCCTCTTCTTATAACTATCCTGTTTCTGGCCTCATGTGGCGAAAAAAGATCTCCAGAAACAATAGCTCCGCCAAGGGCGGAAAAAATCCCCAAGAAACTAACCATTCACGGACATACACGTATCGATAACTACTACTGGCTTAACCAGAGAGAAAATCCAAAGGTGATCGAGTATCTTAAAGCAGAGAATAGATATAAAAATGCCATGATGAAGCATACTGAGAAACTCCAGAAAAGGCTGTACAAAGAGATAATAGGCCGAATAAAAAAGACAGATATGTCTGTACCATATCTTGATAATGGGTATTACTACTATACACGATACGAAAAAGATCAGGAATATCCCATATATGCCAGAAAGAAAGGAGGCCTCGACGCAGAAGAGGAGATAATGCTGAATGTTCCTCAAATGGCAGATGGATATAGTTACTACAGTGTCAGGGGATTACAGGTAAGTGAAAATAACAGATATCTTGCTTTTGGTGTAGATACTGTCAGCAGAAGAAGGTATACAATCTATTTTAAGGATCTGAAGAGTGGTAAAATGCTTCCAGACCGGCTATCAAACACTACTGGTAGTGCAGTCTGGGCAAATGACAATAAAACAGTCTTTTATACAAAAAAGGATCCGACTCTTCGTGCATATAAAATAATGCGGCATATTCTTGGAACCGATCCATCAGAGGATGTGGAGATCTTCAATGAGAAGGACAAAACATTCTCGACCGGCATATACAAATCGAAATCGAGAAAATTCCTGATAATCGGGTCTTACAGCACACTATCAACAGAGATGCGCATTCTCGATGCCGATGATCCATACGGAAAATTCCGCATTTTCCAGAAGCGTCAGAGAGACCATGAGTATTCAATATATCACTTCAAAGATCGATTCTACATTCTTACAAACTGGAATGCAAAGAATTTCAGATTAATGGAGACCGGCACAGATAAGACAGAAAAAAAATACTGGAAAGAGGTGATACCCCACAGAAACAATGTCCTGCTCAATAGTGTAGAGATATTCAAAGATTATCTTGTACTTGCAGAACGAAAAGATGGACTCAGGCAGATAAGAGTCATCAATCAGAGTAGCAATGAGGACTACTACATCGACTTTGGTGAGGAGGTCTATGTTGCATATCCATCTATAAATCGCGAATTTGATACAGAAATCCTGAGATACAGCTACTCATCTCTTACAACGCCAAATACAACCTATGACTTCAATATGAAGACAAGAGAAAAAAGGCTGCTAAAGAGAGAGGAGGTTTTAGGAAAGTTTAATCCTGAGGATTATCATGCAGAAAGATTGTGGGCAACAGCGCGCGACGGCACAAGAGTACCAATCTCTGTTGTCTATAAGAAAGGATTAAAAAAAGATGGTAATAATCCCTGTCTTCTCTACGGCTATGGCTCCTATGGTGCAAGTATGGATCCCTACTTCAGCTCTGCCCGTCTAACCCTTCTGAACAGGGGATTTGTATATGCAATCGCCCATGTCCGCGGCGGCTCAGAAATGGGAAGATACTGGTATGAAGAGGGCAAACTGCTGAAGAAAAAGAATACATTCACAGACTTTATTGACTGTGCCGAGCATCTCATAAATGAGGGATTTACAAATCCTGACAAACTGTTTGCAATGGGAGGAAGTGCTGGAGGACTTCTGATGGGAGCGGTTGCAAACATGAGGCCCGACCTGTTTAAGGGAATTCTTGCGCTTGTACCATGGGTAGATGTTGTTACAACTATGCTTGATGAGTCCATTCCATTAACAACTGCCGAATTCGATGAATGGGGCAATCCAAAGAATAAGAAGTATTATTACTACATGCTCTCTTACTCTCCATATGATAATGTAGAACGAAAGGACTATCCTGCAATGCTTGTTACAACAGGCCTACACGATTCACAGGTACAATATTTTGAACCAACGAAATGGGTGGCAAAGCTGAGAGATATGAAAACAGACAATAATCTTCTGATAATCGATATTGACATGGAGTCTGGACACGGCGGTGCATCTGGAAGATTTAAGAGATACAAAAGGATTGCACTCGAATATGCATTCATGTTCGATCAGCTCGGAATGAAAAGATAGGAATGCATAAGGACTGAGGATTTGGATCGTATTACATTAAAATCTTATGCAAAGATAAATATCGGATTAAATATCATAAAGAAAAGGGAGGATGGATATCACCAAATAGTAACTCTTCTACAGCAAATCGATCTTCATGATGAGATCACATTTGAGAAGAGCGGGAAAGAAATCACAATTACCATAACCGACTCAGATGTTCCTGCTGGACCCGACAATTTAATCTTAAGGGCATTTGATCTTGTCAGAGAAAGGTTCAAAATCGATGAAGGACTAAGGGTTCACCTAAAAAAGACTATTCCTGTTGGATCCGGTCTTGGAGGCGGAAGCAGTAATGCTGCAGCAACCCTTGTTGCAGCAAACATCATGTGGAAACTAAACCTTTCAATAACAGAACTTGAGAATATTGCTGCAACAATCGGCTCAGACGTTCCTTTTTTTATTAGGGGAGGAACGATGCTGGCAACAGGCAGAGGAGAGATATTGACCCCTGTAAAAATAGAAAAGGATTGGTTGGCACTTGTGGTGAGCCCTCAAATACACATCTCTACAAAATGGGCATACAGCCGCTCTAAAATTGCCTTGACAAAAGATGAAAATTTCACTAAATTTAAATTACTTTTTAAAAGATTTGATCCTCAATATTTGAGGTTCAATATTAAAAATGACTTTGAGGAAGTGGTATTTAAAAGGCATCCTCTACTCCTAACGATTAAGGAGAAGCTATATGAAAAGGGTGCCTTTTATGCCAGTTTGTCGGGAAGCGGCTCGTCGGTGTATGGACTCTTTAATCAATCAGATAAAGCGGAAGAGGCGGTAGAGTTCTTTTCTATTGAGCAGAGAATGAAAAGCTTTCTCTGCAGACCTATGTAAAGTAACACTAAAGATTTCTTAATAGTGGGGCGTCGTCAAGTGGTAAGACACAGGATTTTGGATCCTGCATTCGGAGGTTCGAATCCTCCCGCCCCAGCTTTAGAATATATTCACAGACGAGATAAAATTAAAAGCACTGCTCCCGAAACCCATTATTTGATGGTGATGTCAAGGTTTCGGGAATTTTATTGTATAGAGAATATTTTAAAGGATTGAAAGCAGCATGAAAATTTTCTCAGGAAGTGCAAACAGACCCCTTGCAGAGAAAATTGCAGGCTATCTTGGTATGGAGCTCGGAGATGTAGAACTGGGACGTTTCAGCGACGGGGAAATCTCTGTAAAATATAATGAAAACATCCGCGGAAACGATGTTTTTATAATTCAACCCACATCTCCTCCAGCCGAAAACATACTTGAACTTCTCCTGATGATCGATGCTGCTCACAGGGCCTCGGCAAAGAGAATAACAGCAGTGCTGCCCTATTTTGGATATGCACGTCAGGACAGAAAAGACCGGCCACGAGTTGCCCTGTCGGCAAAACTCGTGGCAAATCTGATCTCAACTGCAGGTACCAATCGTGTCTTAACACTGGATCTACACTCTGCATCGATTCAGGGATTCTTTGACATACCATTCGATCATCTCTATTCATCGATATTCTTTATCGACAGAATAAAAAAACTCTTTAAGGATGGTGTGGTGGTTGGACCCGACGTTGGAAGCCTGAAGCGAGCCAGGGCGTATGCCAACAGACTCGGATTCGATCTTGCCGTGGTAGATAAAAAGCGATCCGGCCCAAACAATATCGAAGATGTCACGCTCATAGGAAACATTAAGGATAAAAATGTGATAATGGTAGACGACATGATCGACACGGGAGGAACCCTGTGCAGGGCAGCAGAGATGTTAAAAAAAGCAGGAGCCTGCCAGATCGTGGCAGCATGTACACATCCAATTCTTTCTGGGGATGCTATCAAGCGTCTGGAAGATTCGGAAATATCAAAAGTCTTTGTCAGTGATACAGTACCACTTCAGGACAATAAACGGAGCAATAAAATTGAAGTAGTGTCCAGTGCCTCCCTTTTTGGTGAGGCAATAAAGAGAATTCATAATGAGGAGTCGATAAGTTCACTTTTCTATTCAGTAAAAAAATAGCGAGGAAAATCAATGCCTAAAACAGCAGACATTCATGCACAGCCAAGAGAAAAAACAGGCCCTCATACAGCAAAGGTGCTGCGAAAGAATGGTAGAATACCAGGAGTTTTTTACTTTCATAATGAAGAGCCAATTCATCTAAGCGTGGATGAGAAGGAACTAAGAAATATTCTGCATCAGAAAATAAATGTATTAAATGTAATATTTCCCGAGGGCAAGGAGCGAAAGTCGGTTATAAGAGAGATCCAAAAGGACCCAATAACAGATACAATAATTCATATCGATCTGATGGGTGTAAAGCTTACAGAAAAGGTTCACCTTACGATTCCAATTCTGCTAACCGGAGAACCGGTTGGTGTTGAAGAGGGTGGAATTCTCGAACACCTGCTTAGAGAAGTAGAAGTTGAGGGCCTTCCTCTCGACATTCCAGACCATATTGAAGTTGATGTGTCTGACCTAAAAATCGGGGATGTCATTACATTAAGGGATGTAGAGGTCGAAAAGATTAAAATCATAACAGATCTGGATCACGCGGTTGCCAATGTAATTCATCCAAAGGTTGTAACCGAGAAGGCAGTAAAGGAAGAAGAGGTTGAAGAAGGTGTAGAGGCTGCAGAGGAAAAAGAAGCAGAAGCAGGTGAGAAGAAACCTGAAGATAAAAAAGAGGAGCCAGAAGGATAGATCTAGATGTATCTAATAGCAGGACTGGGAAATCCAGGTCTTCGATATCGAAAAACAAGACACAATCTTGGGTTTATGGTTCTGGACAGAATAGCACAAAAAGAGAGTGTAAAATTTAAAAAGAAAGGACAGTGCCAGAGTTGCGAAGTTTTTTTTGATTCCAAGAGAGTGGTTCTGGCAAAACCTACAACTTATATGAACAGAAGTGGAATAGCAATAGAAAGTGTTATAAAAAAGTATAATCTTAAGATTCCAAGAATCATCATCTTGTGCGACGACCTCAACTTGCCTCTCGGTAAGATAAGGATACGGAAAAAGGGAAGTCATGGCGGTCATAAGGGCCTTGCTTCAATAATAGATTATATTGGCACATCAGATTTTCCGCGACTGCGAATGGGTATAGGAAACGATCCTGAGATAGACTCAATAAAATTTGTTCTCTCTCCATTTAAGAGGAGTGAACTACAGGCAGTAGAAAGCATGATCGAGGCAGCAACACTTGCAGTAAGGGAGTTTGTTGTAAAGGGTATCGATTCTGCGATGAACCTTTATAACAGCTTAAATCCCTGTTCTCATGAAATATCGTGAGGACCATAAGACCAGAGGGAGGTTTTAATATGTTAAGAGAATATGAAACAACTTTCATTGTCAACGGCCACTTACCAACAGAAGAGGCCGATGGTGCAGTTGAGAAGATATCAAAATTCATTGGAGAAAATGGCGGAGAGGTAAAATCGATTAATCGCTGGGGGAAACGCAGACTTGCCTATGAAATCGATAAAAAACAGTATGGCTATTATTTTACCATACGTTTTAGTGCAGAGGGTACATTTATCAAAGAACTCGAAAAGGAGTTCAAGATGTATGACCCCATCATAAGATCCCTCATAATCGTTGTACCAAAAATAGTACTTAGAGATGAAGAGGTGAACAGAGAAAAATATGAGAAAAAGATAGCTGAACTTGATAGCCAAGAGCCCGAAGAGACCATCGACGATTATGACACCGATCATGATGTGCCAAATGAAAACAACGATAAATAATGAGGTTTTTATATGAATAATTTTTTTATGCCTGATGTTAATTATGTTATTATTGCCGGCAATGTAATCCGTGAACCGACTCTCAGAAGGACTACAAATGGAACACCTGTAACAAACTTCTGGATCGCATCGAGCAGAAAATTTAAAGACAACATAGGAATGTGGAGGAAAAATATCTGTTATGTTGGTGTTGTTGCCTGGTATAAACTTGCAGAAAACTGTGCCGCAACTCTGAGCAGAGGAAATGCCGTCATTATCGAAGGAGAACTCCAGAGTAGAAAGGTTGTAGCAGAAAATGAAAAGAGTCGTACAATAGTGGAGATAAAGGCTCGAAGAATCCAGGTGTTGAATAAGATAGTTCATGAAGGTCAATCTACTGTATCTGAGGAAATGGAGGAGGAAATAATCGAATCTGATCAAAATGAACAGACAATAAAAGAAGAATTTGAGGATGAGGAAAATCCGATGAAGGGAAAATTTGATTTTGGATATCAGGATTTAAAACTCTAATCCAAGAAGTGATGTGATGAGCAGAAAGGAGGAGAATTTGTTAAAATTCAAAAAGAAGAGGATCTGTCGATTCTGCGAGAGCAGAATCTTGTATGTTGATTATAAGGACCCAAAAACACTCATGAAATTTACAAATGATGTAGGAAAAATAATTCCTAGAAGAACAACTGGAAACTGCGCAAGACATCAGCGTCAGCTTGTTAAGGCTATAAAAAGGGCCCGTTACCTAGCTCTCATACCATATATTTCCGATTATGCCAGATAAAAAAGAGGAGATCATGAAAATCATCTTAAAACAAGATCATGAAAAATTAGGTGCGGCAGGAGATATTGTAACAGTAAAAGATGGCTATGCAAGAAACTATCTCATTCCCCAGAAAATAGCCGTTGTTGCAAATAAAAAGAATATTAAGCTCTTAGAAGAAGAAAAAAAGTCCATTGAGATGCGGCATAGCAAAGAACGCAAAAAGGCAGAAGTCATGGCAGGAGAGCTTGAAAAGATATCACTCACTGCCACAGTCTCTGTTGGTGAAGAAGACAGGGTCTTTGGATCTGTTACAGCTCAAACAATTAGTACCCTTTTAAAAGAAAAGGGCTATGACATAGACAAGAGAAAAATTATACTCAAGGAACCAATCAAAGCATTGGGTGTATATACAGTCATCATCAAACTTCACTCGGATGTTGAGGCAAAAATAAGGGTCTGGGTGGTAAAAGAATAATTCTAACAAAAACAGATAGGAGGACAAACCTATCGGGTGAGGAGTAAAAGAGGGAGGTAGTAAAATGGAAAATGTCTTTCCTGAATGTCAAAAGTGTGATACTGGTGTGCTTGTGCCGCTGTCCGATTATGGACGCGAAGGTGCTGCAATACGCTATAAGGCGTGGGTGTGCACCAATCCCAATTGTGGATTCAATATAAGAATCGATAATGGGGAAATAAGTTTTGGACGACCAATTGGTCAATCACAAAAATAGTATCCAGAAGTCTGTGGGGGAGAGAGAACATATAATTAAGGTTCTTTCTCCCCTGCTCAGAATTTATTATGAAGTTGAAAATAGAATTTAATATCAAGTGGCTGCAGAATTTTAAAATCAAGTTATACACAATCTTCATTGCCCTGTTTTTATGGTTCTATGTTGCCACAAATAATGAATTTGATTATATCCTGAATTTACCTGTCAGAGTAGTAAACAAACCATCAGGCTGGGTTTTTGCCTCCCCAATACCATCGCATGTAAGGGTCAAATTCAGGGGAAGGGGAAAGGAAATACTCGGTCTAATAATCAAACGAAAAAACATAGAACTAAATCTTAACAATACCAAAAAAAATACAACCTTCCAGATCACTAAAGAAATGATAAAAGATTTGCCTCCTGGGTCAGGATTGGTACCTCTTAAGATAATAGAACCAGAATATATTACAGTCCGTTTGGACACCTCTATAGAAAGAAAGGTTCCTGTAAGAGCCGACATAGAACTTAGTGTAATGGACGGCTATATACAAGTCGGACCAGTATACCTAGATCCTGATTCGATCTATATCACAGGCCCAATGCTTCAGGTAAACAAAATAAATGAAATAAAAACAAAGAAAAAGGTTCTTCGCAACCTGGTAAAAGAAATTCGCGGAAGAGTCTCTATTATCAAGCCACCCTATCAAGCAGTACACTATTCTTATAATACAATAAATTTCAGGGCCGATGTTCAAAGAATAGGCGAGAAGGTCGTCTCTAACATCCCAATAAGAGTCATTAATATACCAGGTAAGGTAAAAAATATCAAGGTAATACCATCTACTCTCAGGCTGACACTATATGGGGGGGTCAATGTGTTAAAAGACATCAGGGCTGAGGACATAGAAGCCGTAATAGATTATAAAAGCAAAAGATACCAGGAGAAGAGATTCAAGGCTGCCATCAACCTTCCAGAAGACATATTTTTTAAAAATGTAAATCCGCAATTCTTCAGAGTGATTATCGAAAGATGATTGTTCTTGGAATCGAAACCTCATGTGACGATACGAGTGCTGCAGTATACGATGGCAACACCCTGCTTTCAAACATAATTTCCACTCAACTAATTCATTCAAACTTTGGCGGCGTTGTTCCAGAACTCGCCTCCAGGGCTCATATTCGCATGGTTCTTCCAGTGATCCGGGAGGCATTAAAAAAGGCAGGCATAAAAACGGCTGATATCAGAGGCATAGGTGTTACATATGGACCGGGTCTTGCCGGGTCGCTACTTGTTGGTCTTAGCATTGCAAAGGGTCTGGCGCTGTCTCTGGATATTCCAATGATAGGTATAAATCATCTCGAGGGACATATCTGGTCAAATTATCTTGCAAATCCGGGATTGAATCCTCCTATTATTGTACTGATAGTATCAGGAGGACACACTCAACTGGTCTATGTCAGAGAATGGGGCTCGTATAAACTCCTCGGACGGACACGCGACGACGCGAGCGGAGAAGCATTCGATAAGGTGGCAAAGATGCTCGATCTTGGTTATCCGGGTGGGCCATTTATTGAAAAATTGGCACTAAATGGAAATCCAGAATACATCCGTTTTCCCAGAGCCTATCTCGAAGAAGGCAGCCTCGATTTCAGCTTTAGCGGATTGAAAACTGCAGTATTAAACCATGTGAGAAGACTCGGAAAAAGGGAGTTAAAAAAACATATCTCTGACATTGCAGCCTGTTTTCAGGATGCAGTTGTTGATGTTCTGGTCCAAAAGAGTATCTATGCCGCAGAAAATAATGGAGTAAAAAGAATCTGTGTTGCAGGCGGAGTTGCAGTTAATCGCCACTTGCAGAAGAAGATGAAACAGGCATGTAATGAAAAAAATATTGAGCTGTTCTGGCCTCCTGCTAATCTCTGTACAGACAATGGGGGAATGATAGCAGCAGCTGCTCACTTTTATCTAAAAAGAGGGGTAACATCCCCCCTCACACTTTCACCTCGTCCCTCCTTAAATTTTTAACATGGGTGAGACATTTAAAATAGCATTCTCATCTTCTTGGCCCTTGATTGTTACGCTCGTTGCAGTATTTTGTATCATAATCTTCAACATACTGATATACAGACGCACTGTTCCCGAATCACAATTAATTACCCGCACGATCCTTCTGACCATACGATCCTGCGCTCTTATATTAATACTTTTAACCTTGACAGGAACAACTATTAATATCACAAGATCCTCTTTTAAAAAACCCCGCGTCGCATTGCTTATAGATAAATCCGGCTCGATGGAGATTGTGGATAAAAAAGAGAAAAGGGCAGATATAATATCAAGAGCCCTTCATTCAAAAATATTTAAAGGCCTGCAAGACAGGTACAACATGGTTCTGTACTACTTTTCAGACAGACTTACCCCTGCAAAAAAATTTCCTCCCGATTCTATAAAACCAGAAGGCCTCGCCACCAACATATCTGGTGCTATTACCGATCTTTTAGAAAAAGAGACGGCCCTGAGCGCCATAATTCTTATTACTGATGGTTCTTACAACAGAGGGAAAAATCCCGTTCGAACAGCAGAAAAGATAGAGATTCCGATCTACACTCTTGGTGTTGGAAATCCACTGCAGAGGCGCGATCTGGTGCTAAGCCAAATGAGGACCAATGAGATTGTTTATGTGAACGATCTTGTGCCAGTTGAGCTATTAATAAATGGGCCTGGGTTTGAAGGAGAAGAGGTGTATGTAAGATTGTTTGTTGAGAATAAAATAATAGCTACAAAAAGTATAACAATACCACAAGAAGGGCTCCCAAAAAACATAACACTATATTTCAAGCCAGAAAGAGAGGGTTTCTTAGAGCTGGCATGCGATATCACTCGATTAAAGGGTGAAGCCTCTTATAAAAACAATCAACGTAAATGTTATGTGAGAGTTCTAAAAAATAAAATCTCTCTCCTCTTTATTTCTGGTGCACCGTGTGCCGATCTATCATTTCTGAAAAGGATTCTTCTAAAAGATAAAAACATAAGGGTTACTATAAGGACACAAAAGCAAGGAAACACATTCTATGAAGGCAAGCTCCCATCTCTGATGGATCTCTCCTCTTTTGATTGTTTAATTTTACTGAATTTCCCGCGCAGCGATACTGATCATCAATTGTGGAAAAACCTGAGCAGGGAAATTAAAAAACTAAAAAAACCGCTCTTTATTTTAACAGGATCTGAAACAGACTTCAAAAGAGTTCGCTCAATAGGAGAACTGCTTCCTGTCACAGGACTAAAAAAATCTTATGAAAAAATAATACTACCCGAACTTACACAGGAGGGTAAAAATCATCCGATCATGAAGGTATTTGAAGATCAGGAAAAAACGACCCAGGCGTGGAAAGATCTGCCTCCACTATATACATCCTGGATAGTGGATAATATTAAACCAGAATCTGTTGTACTGCTTAATTCAAAATTTAGAGTTACGCAAAACCCATCAAAAGAAATAAAGCAGCCTCTTGTTGTTATTAGAAGCCTAAACACAGAAAAGTCTGTGCTTTTCATAGGCCAGGGAATCTACAGATGGGATCTTTTGATGTGGGGATTGGGAAAAACAAATAATCTTCTTAGGTCGTTTATAACAAACATCATTCGATGGCTTGCCATTAGAGAGACAAACTCCCTCTCACATCTCTCCCTCGATAAAAATATATACAGAGCAGGAGAGGAGATTAAATTCTACGCGCGTGTTTATGATGAAACATATAAGGTATTAACAAATGCCCATGTAGAAGTAACGATAGTTTCTGGTTCAGATACAGTATCAATAAACCTCACTGAGAGCGAGAGTGGTAAATATAGTGGCAGCTATCGGACATTTAAAAGCGGAAAATATATTTCGATAATGAAGGCAACACACGATCGATTTACACTCGCTTCAGATACAGTCGAGTTTTCCGTCTCTGAGTATAATCCTGAATTCATGGACACAAGGGCAGACTTCAAAACGCTCAAACAGATTGCAGCAGTAACAGGTGGACGTTTCACAGCCTTTGACAGCCTTTCTGCAATAGCAAGAGAAATGAATATCCCACGTTTAAGAGAAACCAACTCTCATCAACTAAAACTCTTCGAAACATTTCCATTTGCCCTTTTTGTCATGATTCTATTCTTTGCCGAATGGACCATCAGGCGCAGGAAGGGAATGATTTAACATAAAGCCTATATTTCATAAGAACGATGCGCTCGGGAGAAGTGTTCGTGTACAACCTTCCACGACCCATCTATCTTGTGGTAGACATGTGTACCGCGTCCTTCTATTGGCCGCCTCTTTTTACCATTTCTTAATCTAACGATCCAGTAAAATGTAACTATTGCAGTATCGCCATAGATATTTACAAGTGGATCAGAAATGAGATAGTCAATCTTTGATCCCTGGCGCTGGTAGAATTCGAAAGTCTTGCGAAGCTCACCTAAACTTCCAAGCCGCATATGTTTGGTCGAAGAAAAACCGGTTATTCCTGGATCAAAAAATTCAAGCAGTCTGTCAATGTTACCTTCATTAAATGCATCGACCTGCTGCTGTTCTAAATTAAGAATCTGTTGTTTTATATCTTCCATATCGACCTCAAAAGAGAATCATTATCTTTATTTGTTAATATTAACAAAAACAGATTCAATGTCAAGTTCAATTTTAACCGACTCAACTAGCCCTATCTATCTTCTGCACCCTTGGCCGAATTATAAAATGATCAAAGATAAAAATAATAAGGAGTGTAATGGATGAATAGATTACAATTGATACGTTCAAATCTGCTCTGGCCAACAATCCTTTAACTGCTGAAAATAATAAACCTGGAATCTTTGCTGTTTTAATCAAGACTCTAAACAGCGGCTCTATGACCCTGTTTAAACCTAAAAAATAAAAAGATGTAAAAACAGAGGATAGTAAACAAAAGAGAAGCAATACAATCTCGGCAGTGGATAAGAACGGCCTGTATACTATCTTTGACATTACTCTTTCAGAAAAACTACTATCAAGCTCAAAACCCGGATCCTCTCCAAGCATATTAAACAAATATTTATATCGAGACAACTCTCTTCTGCACCTCTCACAGAGTGCGATGTGAACGGCAGCATTGCTTAGGCTTCTATTTCCATCCAGATAGTCTTGTATTTCATCATCTGTCAGATGTTTATTCTCCATAACCTGTCCCCTCTATACCTTTCGATTAAAGCCTCTTTTAATTCTCTTCTTGCCCTGAACAGATAACTCTTCACTGTTCCCTGTGGTAGATTCATTACATCTCCTATCTCCCTATATCTCATCCCGTGGATGTGGTAGAGTGTTAGAATCACACGATATCTCACATCGAGCCTGTTAATCTCTCTCAGCACGATCTCTCTGTTCTCTAACTTCTCGATAGCCTCATCAGGAAGGATGTTTTTATCCACAACTCTGTTCAATACACCCTCCTTTTGATCAGAGAAAAGAATCATCCTCTTTTTCTTAATATGATTTATACATTCATTATAGGCAATCTTTGCGATCCATGTCGAAAATCTGGACTCAAATCTAAAACTTTTAAGATTCTTATAAACCTTTAAGAATATCTCCTGACTCAAATCCTCCCTGTCTGATGTATCGTTTACCATTCTGAAAACAATATGGGAGACGAGCCTCTGGTATTTTTCCACGATTAGCTTGAAATCATCTCTTCTGCCAGAATTGATATTTTTGATTACAACGGCAGTATTCTCTGTGGAATCGGATTTTATCATTACATATTATACGACAAAACTGGATGAAAAATGTTGCAGAAAAAATTTGCAACATTTAGCCGTCTCATTTGTCAAATATAGTTGAACAAATAAAAATTCCACAGGAGGTAAAGATGGAAATATTTACCGAAGGAGTACTGATCACTGGACTAATCTTTTTCTCTATAGTGATTATAATCAAGATACTTTCTGACAACAGGATAAAGAACAGGCTGATTGAAAAAGAAATGATTAATGAAAACCTGAAATATCTCTATTACGGCTCATCACAATATCTGCTACCCTCTTCAATGAAGTGGGGAATGGTACTAATTGGAATCGGACTGGCTATTTTTATCGGTATGGTGATGCCATCAGAGATAAGAGGCGAGATCACAGCTGGCTGTATATTCCTCATGGCAGGAATCGGATTGCTAATCTATTATTTAATTGCCAGAAAGATATCCGAGCGTTCCTAAAATTTACTCTCTACAAATTAAAATCATACATAACGGCTCTCCCAAAACAGGGTTGAGCCGTTTTCTCTTGATTTTGAATCAATAGTTTTTTAAATTTTTCGTTATGATTGATACTTGGTAAACTCAATGCCACCGTAGCTCAGCTGGTAGAGCAGCTCACTCGTAATGAGCAGGTCCGCGGTTCGAACCCGCGCGGTGGCTCTTTTAATTATAGAGACCGATATGAAAAAAAACATAAAACTTAAAATTATTATTATTCTGCTCCTCATGCCAATAATCATAAAAGCAGATGGATGGGGAAGTACAGGCTTTGATTTTCTATGCATCGATATAGGAGCAAGACCGGCCTCAATGGCAGGTGCATTTTGTGCAACAAGAGGCGATATCAACGGCCTCGTTTATAACGTTGCCGGGATTGTTGGAATAAAAAACAAGTTTGCCACGTTTACTTTTCTTGACTACTTAGTCGATGTAAAGAGTGGTCTGGTGGGATTTACCCAGTCGATGGGAGACAGAGGTGTGTTTGCACTTGCAGCAATTTATACAAACTACGGCAAATTTCAGAAGACAGATATATATGGAAACGACCTTGGATCTTTTTTTCCAGGCAACATAGCGATATCTGCAGGCTATGCCGACACAACCTCCATAGGACTGAGTTATGGTATTGCTATCAAATACCTTCAATTCAGTATTGACAAATACACTTCAATGGCTGCAGCGCTGAGTGCAGGAGTAATATACAGGATAAAGAGTCAGGATCTTAACATCGGATTTTCTATCAATAATCTTGGTCATACAATTAAGCCATTTATAAACAGATATGAAAAATTGCCCATCTCCTACAGACTCGGCCTTTCGAAGCGTCTTGCCCATCTTCCTCTACTCGTTAATCTCGACGTCATTAAATATCACTTTACAAGCAGCAGGATCCTGTGGGGCCTCTACTGGTCTCTCGGAGGAGAATTTACTATAACGAAAAACATCTTCTTACGTCTCGGATATACCTCTCAAGGGAGTGAAGAAAGAGAAGAGAATTCAAATTTCAGTCTTGCCGGATTCCGTTTGGGCCTTGGTATCAAATATAAAAAATATACAATCGATTATGGTTTTGGATCTCTTGGTATGCTGGGAAACATGAATCATTTCACACTATCTGTAGAATTCTAATCCTAAAATCGAGAAAATTTATCTATATTCTCACCGATAATCGACTCTTATCATCACCTAAGAAAAATCAAAATGTCTTGCCATTAGAGATAAAAATATGTAAATTTCATGTCAATTTAACACAATAAGAGATCTATATGAACCGGTTGTTAAGAATAACAATAATATCTCTGGCATTGCTTCTATTTTCTCATTTAAATGGATCAATATCCAGTTATAACCGTCTTGAGTATAAAAATTTCACTGTTCTGTGTCACAGTAATGATATGGATGAAGGAAGAGAGATCATATTAATGGCAAAAGATATCTTCCCAGAAATAGCACGTAATTTAAGGCTCTTAAATGAAGCCCCAATAACCATAATACTGGCCCATTCAGACAAACATTTCCGACTACTTACAGATGGCAAGGTGCCCGAATGGGGAGGAGGAGCTGCCGATACCCACAACAGAATAATCTGGCTAAAACCATCCAAACTTATCGGGTCAAAACAGACATTTAAGAAGATAGTTGCCCATGAATTGAGTCACATTGCACTGGGAATGGTTTTAAATGGAAAAAGCGTTGACCGCTGGTTTGAAGAGGGTATGGCTCTCTATCACTCAGGGGAATACGGATGGAGTCAAAACCTTCTGCTTGCGAGAAACTTCTTTTTTGGCGGAACAATTCCGTTAAATGATATCGATAGAGTATTGAATTTTCGTCTGGAAAAGGCGTCTCTTGCATATCAGGAGTCCCTCTCTGCAGTAAAATACCTTACTGAAAAGTATGGCAAAGAAATTCTCAGTAAAATAGCATGGACATTGCGGTCGAACACAAACATGGATTTGGCCCTAAATAAAACGATCGGAATCGGATTCGATGAATTTGAGAGTCAGTGGTATAAGACAATGAAAAACAAATATAGATGGTATCCTATTATGGATTACAGATTTATTTTCAGCCTTTTGATCATTCTACTTTTTATAGCGGCAGTGATAAGTGTTAAAAGGAAACAGATGCGTAAAAACTGGGATGAGGGGGAACTATATGGCTTCAAATAGACGCAAAAAGAGACAGCATAGAATAGAGCTATTTTTTGTTCGATCACTTCAACTCATTCTCTGGTCTGTGCCAATCAACACGGCCCTTGCAATTGCAGATGTTGTGGGATGGTTTATATTCTCCATAGTCAGAATAAGAAGAAAGGTTGTATTGAAAAATCTTCAGCGGGCCTTTCCATCAAAAACATACAGGGAACGTGTAAAGATAGCAAAAAAGACCTATCAAAATTTTACAAAGATGGCATTCGAGTATATGCGCTTTCCAATAATAAAAAAGGATGAACTCTTCTCTCTCTGCAGATTAAAGGGAGGCGAGCATATTGAATGGGCATTGAAAAACGGAAAGGGAAGTGTTCTGGTGGCAGGACACTTTGGAAACTGGGAGCTTATGGGTGGTTATCTTTCGATGTCAGGATATCCCATCAGTTTTTTGGTAGGAAAACAGCATAACGGCTTCATAGACGAGTTAATGAACAAGTATAGGAGATTAATGGGTGTGGATATAATCCCAATGGGATATGCAGTAAGAGGAGTAATCAGGGCTCTGAGGAACAACAAATTTGTTGCACTCCTTTCAGACCAGGATGCACGCCGTAATGGTGTATTTGTAGACTTCTTCGGCATTAAGGCATCTACGCCTCAGGGGCCGGCCGTCTTTGCCTTGAAGACAGGTGCACCTATAATTTTCGGGAGTGCTATTCGAGTAAAAGGAGCAAGACACCTTTTTAAACTACAGCTCTTACGGTTCGATCATCTAGATGGAATCACGCCAGAAAATATTCAGGAAGTGACTCAGGCATATACTTCTCTTCTCGAACAACATATAAGAGAACATCCTGATCACTGGTTCTGGATGCACAAAAGATGGAAAACACGTTTCCCAATAATAAAAAATTAGAAGCAAGGATACTGTCAACAATGAAGAGAGTAATTACATATGGTACGTTTGACCTCTTTCACTATGGACACCTCCGAATCCTAAAGAGGGCAAAAAAACTCGGCGATTATCTAATAGTGGCTGTCTCTACAGATGAGTTTAACCAAATAAAGGGGAAAAAATGCACCTACCCCTTCAAACACAGGGCAGAAATAGTAAAGGCTATACGCTATGTCGATAAGGTTATACCAGAAAAAAACTGGGGCCAGAAGAGAAGAGACATAAAAAAATATAAGATAGACATACTTGTAATGGGAGACGACTGGAAGGGAAAATTCGATCATCTCTCAGACCTCTGTAAGGTTGTCTATTTGCCGCGTACCAAAAATATCTCTACAACACAGATTAAAAACCATTTTAAAAATAACAAAGAGATATAGAATTTGACATATAAAACCCTTTTCTACATATCAAAGACTTATTCAATTCCAATAATCCAACCACTCATGCACTACCTGAAACAAAGAAACAATCGATTTGCATTCTTTGTTTCAAGCAAGGTATGGGAGAGGCTGCCGGAGGAATGGCACGACTTTCAGGTCTTCAGGTATTATAGAGAAGCCATCCAGTACAGACCCGACATTGTAATATGTCCTGGAAATTTTGTTGACTTCCGCATACCTGGGATTAAGGTTCAGATCTTCCACGGTCTTGGAATCGAAAAGAGCTCTCATTACAGGATCAGGCACTTCTTTGATGTTTACCTGACTTCAGGGCCGGCAGTAACGAATAGATTTAAACAACTTCAGAGACGATATAGATATTTTCTTGTAGAAGAGACGGGATGGCCCAAGATCGATTACATCGTTGGCTATCCAAGCCAAAATATAAGAAAAAATTTTAAGATCGATAAAAACAAAAATGTTATACTATATGCACCGACTCACAGTAGAAAGATGCGGTCTGCAGAAGAGCTGCTTCCTGTCATCCCCAAAATTACTCGTGATGATGAAGTCTGGTTTATTAAATTCCATGAATTTATGGAAAAAGATGTTATTCGAAAATTCTATTACCAGAGATCGGGTTCCATCAAAATCATAGATGACTACGACATAACACCATATTTACATCTGGCAGATGTGCTGGTTTCAGACACATCGTCTGTAGTATATGAATTCATGGCACTCGATAAACCAGTAATAACATTCAGGACACTATATAGACAAAACAAGGGAATCAATATAAGTGATCCATCTGAACTCAGGGAAGCGCTGGACAGAAGCATAAAGAATCCTGAAGAGTTTCATAAACAAAGAATGCACCATTTACAGGAGGTTAATCCCTATCTTGATGGGAAGATAAGCGAGCGAGTATTTCACAGTCTCGAAAAGATAATGACCCGAGGACTCCCTCAAGCACATAAACCTTTGAATCTTATAAGAAAATTTCAGATATTATACCATGAAAAATTTAAATCTGGATATTTAAGATAATGATTAAAGTCTTATTTGATCTTAAAAAGGAGTACTACTTTACATCTTTTTATCCTCTAATCAAAGAGCTCGAGAAGGATAAAAAATACGAAATCTGGATCCATGTGGGAAAGGATCCAAAAAGATATGGTGGTCTCATCTCGATTTCTCAAAGAAAAAGGATTGTCTCCTGGCTTGAGAGTTCAGGTTATAGGATTTCAGACAGAACATCAGGCTATGATGTAGTTATCTGCGGCGATGCACTCAAAAATCCAGCAAAATATGGCAATCCACTCAGGATTCATATAGATCACGGTGTGGGAATAAAGACTCTTCGAATCAGAAACATCGTGAAACAGAAATCGGTTCACTACCACCTATTCCTTGAAGGCAGATACTGGTTCGATTATATTAAGAGCCTCGGATGGCAAGACAGAGCATCCTTTTACTTAACAGGTCTTCCAAAACTCGACCCACTGTTCTGGAAAAATTACTATAACGACGAAAATTTGAGGGCCCGCCTCAGATTAAACCCGAATAAAAAGACCATACTATTTGCACCATCATATCGCCCAAGCTGCATTAACTATCTTAGAGAAAAGATACTCGACCTTGTGCCAAAATACAACCTGGTAATAAAACTCCATCCATATAGCTGGGGTGGGAAATATGCTCCGCACTCTCATCACAGATTCTATGAGAGAGTTGCAAGAAAAAACAGCGGCGTTTTTCTCATTTCAAATAATGAATATGACATCTATCCATATCTCCACCTTGCAGATACAGTAATAAGCGATACATCTAGTGTGATAAACGAATTTTTAGCATTAAATAGAATCGGGATAATCTATGTACTTCCTGATAAAAAATTAAAACACAGTGATGGAATGCCCATTCTCTCCATAGAGCAAGAGGAGTGGTTAAAGGGTGCATTTGTGCATATAGATACTCCAGATCTTGTAGTAGAAGCTGTAGAAAAAGCCTTAAATCCGACAGCCAGGATGAAAGAGAGACTCCAATACTACAGAAACTACTTTTTTACGGGTCTGGACGGAAAATCTGCAATGAGAGTAAAATCAGAGATCGACAGACTAACAGTAGAATCAAGCCGTCAATAGAAAAGGAAAGGACCATTTAAATGAAGGGATCGGAATACAAGATTGCCTATTATGTCCAGACCGATATTCAACACATTCCCCCGGTTGTTTCGATCTATCCATTTCTGGGAGGCATTGTGTTTACAACAAACAAAAAGATATATAATTTTACTAAAGAAAAATATCCACACATCCAAATCCTCTGGCGTGAAAAGAGGTTTCAATTACAGAAAGAAATAGTTAAGAGAAAAATAAGAGTCGTGGTCTACCCCAGCTATAACATTCTCTACAGAGGCGCATCTGTTCAGATCTTTCATGGTGTGAGCGATAAGGCCTATATAGAAAATCCAAAGGTAATGCTCTATGACCTTGTTCTTTTTGTAGGTAAAAAATCGATGCTAAAGGTTAAGAGAACAGGCTTTCTCAATAGAGTCAGAGAATGGAAGATTGTTGGCTATCCAAAGTTCGATGAGATAATAAAAGATAAATCTTCTCCGCCGGTTCTCTTTAAAAACAATAGAAAAACAATACTCTATGCACCAACATGGATAAGTTCTGATGCAAAGATGAGGGTCTTGAAATTCTCAAATCATGGTGAAAGCTCTCTTCCAATATTTGGCACAGATATTATAAAGGCTCTGTATAAAGATTATAATCTAATAATCAAATATCACAACAGGGCCTATAGATCCAAAAACCCAATCTATGAGAAGATCAACGGCCTAATCCACACTCTTGGTGCAGAAGAACATGTAAAATGCATCTGGGATGACAATATTCTTCCATATATGAAAATATCTGACCTAATGATAACGGACATCTCAACCGTTTGTTATGAGTGGTTCCATTTTGACAGACCAATCATCTTTGCAAATCCATCTCCAGAGTATTACAAACCCTCAGATGACATCTTTTCTAATACATATGCATGGCAGGCAGGCGACGTGATCTACAGGCCGGATCAGATTAGAGAGATCGTTGAGAATAATCTAAAAACGGACAGGTATAAGAAGAGAAGAAACGATCTCTTCTATGAGGCATTTTATAAACCTGACGGCCACGCTGCAGAGCGACAGGCCAGAGAGATAATTAGATTGTATGAGAAGATAAAAAACAAACCCTACCACTTTTTCATTTTTTCTTATTATATTAGAAGAAGACTAACAAGCTATCGCATTAAGTGGTTAAATAGAGTAAAAAAGGTCTTTAAACAGTTCACATACAATTATAAATAGTATGAACCTTTATCTAAAAATACTAAAATTCATGAAGCCCTTCTGGAGGCTGATTACAATATCCATACTGCTAACATTTGGATATGTATTCTTTAACACAATATCTCTATGGATTTCTGTCGATTTTCTTAAGGAGCTCTTCTCGCCCCAGAACGTCGAATCTCAAAAGCTGAAGACGAGCACAACTACCAACTCTTGTGATCTTCAAAAAGAAAAAATAAAGGACAAAGATAAGAATTTTGATATCTACAATAAGGTAAACAGGGCGATCAAAAGTGTAATAATCAAGGATGACAAGTTCGACACGCTCAGAATGGTATGCATCATAATTTTTCTTTCATATCTGCTCAAGAACATATTTTTATATCTTCATGAGACCATAAATGCTTACATAAACTTTAAAATAGTTGTCAATCTGCGAAACAAGCTTCACGGTGTTGCAATGTATCTTCCTCTATCATTCTTTGAGTCACGTCATAGCGGAAAAATCACATCCATTGCATTCAACGATGTCAAATCTATTAAAAATGTGCTCGAAAAAAGCTTTGGTAAAATGATACTATCCCCTATTCAAATAGTGACAAACCTCCTGATACTGTTGTTAATAAGCTGGAAACTATCATTGATTACCTTCACAATAATTCCTGTAAGCGGCTATATAATCATAAGAATAGGGCAGAGTATAAGAAGAAGAAGCAGAAGGGTCTTCCAAAGGATATCCGTTGTAATGGCCCTTTTCCAGGAGGCAATATCATCAATACGAATAGTAAAAGCCTTTACCTCAGAAGAGAAAGAAATAGAGAGATTTCATAATGCAAACAATAAATTTTTTAAGGCCCAGTTCAGGGCAAAGAGGTTGAGTCTTGCAACCTCACCCCTAAAC
>CAZYVD010000007.1:0-79479 GCA_964651045.1 uncultured bacterium | reverse complement strand
TGCTTTGAATTTGAAATATTGCAAAAAAACACTTGACTTTTTACATAACAGAACAGAGGAAGTAATATCGATTATAGGAGCCGGAAGGCTGGGGAGGCCTCTTGCATTTGCGATTGGTTCAAAGGGAATAGTAATCGATACGATTGTGGATATAGACCCTGACAGGGCAAGAGAGTGTCAGGACTTATGTGGGGCCAGAGAGATCTCTTCAGATCCATGTAATATCACAGATGATACGACTATGATTATAATTTCAGTGCCAGATCAAACAATATCGGGAGTCGTTTCAAGATTGAGTGAGAGTAGAATATCTTATCTTTCTGATCGTGTTATCTGCCACACTTCAGGCTTACTAACATCGGATGTGCTCTATCCACTGAAGACAAGAGGAAATTCTGTTTGTTCTTTTCATCCATGCTTCACATTTATCGGAAATCATGAAGTGGATTTTAGTAAAATTTATTTCGCTATGGAAGGTGATCCAGAAGGAGTGGATAGGATCGAGAGTATTATCAGTAGAATTGGGGGAAGAGGTTTTATTATTTCAAAGAGCGATAAGGTTTTATATCATGCGGCCTGCTCCATGGCATCGAACTGTTTTGTCTCTCTATTAAAGGCTGTAAAAGAGATAGTTGATTATGTAGATCTTCCAGGCGGTCTGGATCGTTTAATGCCCCTTACGGAGGGTACATTGCAAAACATCGAAAAAAATGGGGTGGAACAGTCACTCACAGGTCCTGTTGTTAGGGGAGATATAGAAACTGTTAGAAACCATCTTGATGCATTGATGAATTTGGACAAAAAAATAGTTTTGATTTATATTGATTTGGGGAGGGTTGCATTAAAGATTGCTGGTAAGAGTGGTCTTAAAGGAAGAGAGATAACAGCTTTTGACAAGATGTTCAATGAATATGAGAAGAGATTGCGGTGATTGAAAAAGCCGATTACCACATTCATACAAAGCTCTGCAAGCATGCTACTGGTGAGATTGACCAGTACGTTGAGATGGCCATTCGACTTGGAATGTTTAAGATCGGGTTCTCTGACCATGCACCGACAGATTCAGGATTTGACCCTGCTCACAGAATGAACATAGATGAGTTTCCGTATTATATAGAGAGTATTGAAAGAGCCAAGAAAAGTTACTCGGATATAAATATAGTTATTGGAATCGAGGCCGATATCTATCCCGGATTTGAAAAGAACCTTGAGAAGCTGAGACGCGATTTTCCTGTTGAGTATGTGATAGGTTCTGTACACTTCATAGATGATGTAGAAGTGCATGGGAACAGAATTCAATCATATTCAAAAGAAGAGAAAAGCAGTTTAATTAAGAGATATTTTGATCTATTAGAGACTGGCATATATTCAGGATTAATAGATGTTGTTGCACACATTGATTTGATCAAATGGAGTCTTGCTGATATGCAAGATGAGATAGTTTGCCATTGCGAGAGAATTCTTAAGATTGTTGACGTGAGGAATTTGATACTTGAAGTAAATACTTCTGGCCTGAGAAAAAAGCCTGGTGAGATATACCCAGGACCAGATATTCTCAACAGAGCTAGCCTTTTAAATATTCCTGTGTGTCTTGGTTCAGATGCGCATAACCCGGATGATGTAGGTTTAAACTTCGAGGATGCAGTGTCGATATTAAAAAGGCTTGGATATGTTGAAATGAGCAGAAGCAAGGATGGTCTGGGCAAAGTTTTAAATAGGGTTTCAGAGATTAGACAGAAGTGTTACATTATTTAGACACTGTGTCAATATTTTAATACACTTCTCTGAAAGATTCATACTTATCCTACCAATAGAGCAGTAAATATAATTTCTGAATATTAAAATACTTAATCCCATTTTCAAAATGGAAAATTCTTTTATCTGATTTTGGCATACATATTGCGGTCATAAAATTGTAAAGAAAGGACGTTATTTTATGGATTGGCTATTTCAAAATTGGATGGAGAGGTTTAATACTGTATTTGCACCTGAAGGTTTCATCGATAGCAGAAGAATTCGGATGTTAGACGATAAGAGAGTAAACATTATTGAACTCCGTATGCTTTCTGATGGGATTGCATTTTATCCTGTTGTAAGCAGAAGAAGTTTGGAAACAACTAAGGCTGGAGAAGATGAATAGTCTGAGAATAAAAAAGATTATTGCTTTTTCTTTTATCATGATTCCACTCATGGTGTGGTTACCAATGCAGAGAAAGGATAGAGCAATCAGGAGTTCGGTTAACGCTTATGGTGGTAAGATAGAACCAAAAATACTCTCTACACTGGAACAGATCAACAGGGATTTTTGTCAGATCGAGGGAATAGTTTCTGCGAGGTCAAGATCGATTCAGTTTGTTGGTAAGGATGACAGGATAAAGAGATATCGATATGCCTACAATGGCCTGTGGTGTAATGATGATTTGCTTATCCGTGGGGTAAAATCCTTCAATATTGAGTACAGGGACAGTTATGGAAATCTTCTTACCCGTGCATCTGATTATATTGAGGATGTTGGGTCGATTGTCTGCACGCTGAGCATGGTGTCTAAAGACAGCGAGATCTATACTATTTTCAGGGTAAACGTTATACCTAACCGTATTATTAATACAAAGGATATCGTTCGATTGATCGATAGTCCTTGATTTATTCTCTACTCTCTCCTCCAGGCACCTTTTTAATTTTTTAAAAGGGTGCCTTTTTTTATCTGGAGTAATATAGAATCATTTGTTCGATTGCCTTCTGACAGACTTTGCAGAAGCGTTTTTTTCGATTGGAGCGCATGAGACAGTTTATCTCTGGACGATAGAGACCCTTTGCAGAATATCCTGCTCCTTCAAACAGTCCCACAATTCCCTCAAGGGAGTCAGAATATGTTGATATTGTTTTTTCTATCTTCTGGTTGATGAGTTTGATTTTGTCTCTGTAATCTTTTTCCAATCTTTTAATTGAAAGGGAAGATTCGTTCTCAGTCTTTATTTTTTCTATTTTGCTGCTTGTTTTTTCAATTAAAGAATTTCTCTCTTTTCTCAGACTGTCGACAATCTCTCTGCCCCAGTCTGTTGGAATAGATATATTCCTGGAAATAAGACTTTTCCATTTTAGATGTGTAGGGTTGAGAAATGCCGTGATATTTGGTTCGAGAGGTTCTACTCCTCCTGGATAGAATTCGTTGTATGCAACTGCCGATGAGAAATATTCATCTGCCAGCCCGGCAAATGAATGGCCAAACTCATGAAGCAGAACATTTTCACTTAGTTTGTTATGGGCTGTTGATATTGCATAGAGATTGTATATCCCGCCTCCTCCATATCTGGTGCTGTTAACGAGTATGATTATTGCGTCGTATGGTACACATGAAGCGATTTTGCGGAGAGATTTGTTGTCTTCGGTGAGCAGGTATCGCCGAAGGCCTAATGCATTGAATGAGCTGTTAATTACAGTATTTTTATAGATATCATTTGTGGGTTCGTCCACTCCGCTCTCCTCTGACGGCTTGAAGACTCCATAGATGTTAAACTTTTTTTTATGTCTCTTATATGGCTCGATTCCGAATAGTGCAGCTGTGAACCTGTCTACATCCCCCTTGAATTTTTCGAGTTCATTTTTACAATATCCTTCGGCTATAAAGACAATGTCTACTTTCTTATGCGGATCACCGTTGTATAGGGCCTTATAGATCGTGCTGCTCGATTGGACATTTTCCTTTATGATCGATTTAGATTTAGGATCGATATCTGTTATAAATATTGGATGCAAAATGTTTTTCCTGTCTCTCGATTCAAACACTATGCGCACAGGATATTTTGGATATGGAATAAGGACCGATTCATGAAATATTCTTTTTTGCCCATTTATTGCTGGATCAGTGGTCTGATATTCACCAAAGATCGTTGAATATCCCTTTGAAAATATTAGGCGATTTGAACCGATGTCATATACTTTTACTGCATATTTCCCATTGTTGAAGGGATCTATAAGATTTGTTAGAGTTCCAGCCCATACGGGTTGTCTGTATATACAATCGATTGTTATTGACTCCTCATCAGAGTCTCCTGAATGAAAATAGTCGATTCGCATCGTCCTGTCTATAAAGTAGTCGTCAAAAGATAGGCTCTGTTGTGAAAAGAGTGAGATTGATATGAGTAGAGCCGGTAATATTATAATCTTATGTTTCATTTTCCTATACCCTCATAACTTATTGAGAACACCAGTTCTCTATTTCTTCAACTGTCTTGGCAATCTTTTTCCCGAGCACCCTGTGTCCATCTTTAGTGATCAATATGTCATCCTCTATTCTTATTCCGCTGAAGTCGATGTGTTTTTCGATCTTATCGTAGTTGATAAATTCTTTAAACTTATTTTCTGCCTTCCATCTTTTTATGAGTTCTGGTATAAAATAAAGGCCTGGCTCTGCCGTTATTACAAATCCAGGTTTGAGTCGTCTTCCAAGACGCAGGGCATTTAGGCCAAACTTATCGCTTCTCTTTATTTCATCATCATAGCCAACATAATCCTCACCCAGATTTTCCATGTCGTGCACATCCAGTCCGACCATGTGCCCGAGTCCGTGTGGAAAAAACAGGGTGTGAACTCCTTCCCTAACACCATCTTCACTGTTTCCCTTAAAGAATCCGAGCTGTTTCATTCCATCAAATATTGTTGCGGCGGCCTTGAGATGGCAGTCTCTGTTGAATACATCTGGCTTCATCATCTCAACAGATTTTTCAAGTGCGGAGAGTACAACGTTGTATATATCCTTTTGAAGTTGAGAGAATTTTCCACCGACGGGATATGTTCTTGTAATATCACCGGCATAGTGAAGGGGCGATTCTGCACCGCAGTCCATTATCGCCAGATTCCCTTCCTTCATTAGATTTTCATGGGAGTGGCCGTGGAGAATTTCTCCATGTATTGTATATATGATTGGGAATGAGGGATGACTTCCATGGGAGAGGGCAATGCCTTCGACTCTTCCATAGACCTCATATTCGTACATTCCTGGTTTTGTAATTCTCATAGCTTCTTTCTGCATTTCATATGTAATATCTATAGCTTTTTCAATCTCCTTTATCTCCTCTTCAGATTTGATCGATCTATGGGCTACAACTGTTTTGATTAATTGTTCAGAGACATTTTTATTTACCTCCTCAGGTGGAATTTGTACAGCCCGCGATATCTTTAAAATATTTTCGGCACGATATTGTGGCAGAAAGTGGACAGTACGATTTTTATTTACTGCATCTTGAATGTAATCGATAAATTTCTTTGACGCCTCTGTGTGTTCCACACCAACGGCTCTTGCTCGATCTGCGATCGAGGGGCGGGGGCCAGTCCATATTATATCCTGTATATCGACATCATCACCAAAGACGATCTCTTTGTCCTGATCTATATCTATTATTGCTGAAAGTCCTGGGAAGTCGAGTCCCCAGTAATAAAGAAAGGAACTGTCCTGACGGAAGTGATATGTGTTATCCGGATAGTTCATGGGGCTTTCATCATTACCTGGAAACAGTACGATTCCCGATCCTAGATTTTCTTTCATTTTCTCTCTTCTTGATTTATAAGTTTCTTTGCTAAACATCGGAATGATTCCTCCATTTAATTAAAATTGGGCATGTTCTGTTCTTCTTATTATTTCGTTCTGAAGTTCTGTGCTGAGGTCAACAAAATAGTCGCTGTATCCTGCAACCCTTACTATGAGATGTCTATATTTCTCAGGCTCTTTTTGAGCCTTTCTAAGAGTATCGGCAGTTACAACGTTAAACTGAATATGGTGGCCATCCATCCTGAAATATGACTTTATAAGGTGCAGAAGCTTCTCTCTACCTGCCTCGTCGTCAAGGAGTTGAGGCGTGAATTTTTGATTCAAAAGCGTTCCACCCGTCCTGAGATGGTCGATCTTGGCAGCAGATTTTATTACTGCTGTTGGGCCGTGAGTATCTGCCCCCTGAACAGGAGAGATTCCCTCCGAAAGGGGAGTATATGCGATTCGACCGTCGGGTGTGGCACCAACCACTCTGCCAAAATAGACATGGACGGTTGTAGGCAGAAGGTTTATCCTGTAGTGACCGTTTTTTGTGTTGGGTCTTCCATCGACTGACTGAAAAAATATCTCGAAAACCTCTCTTACAATATCATCGGCCCGGTCGTCGTCGTTTCCATATTTCGGGGTCTCGTTTAAAAGTTTCTGCCTCAGTTCTTCGTATCCCTTGAAATTGTTTTTAAGAGCCTTTAACAATTCATCCATTGTAACATCTTTTTTAATATAGACGTGGTCCCTTATACTTGCCAGCGAGTCTGTGATCGAACCTGTTCCCACACCCTGTATATATGATGTGTTGTATCTTGCTCCTCCGTTGTTGTAATCCTTTCCCTTTGCTATGCAGTCGTCTATAAGGATAGACATGAATGGGGCAGGCAGATATTTTGCCCACAACCGTTCTATAATGCGGTTCCCCTTTATCTTGATATCTATGAAGTAGTTAAACTGTTTCTTGTAAGCATCAAAGAGATCATCATATCTCTCAAACTTCCTTGGATCACCGGTTTTCAGGCCGATCTGTTTTTTAGTTAGAGGATCGAATCCATTGTTCAATGTGATTTCGAGTATCTTGACAAAATTAAAATATCCAGTCAGGATATAGCTTTCCTTGCCAAATGCGCCGGTTTCTACACAGCCGCTTGCACCGCCATTTCTGGCATCAACAATCGATTTTCCCTGTCTGAGCATCTCTTTGATGATTGCTTCGGTATTGAATACAGATGGCTGACCGAAACCCGTTTTGATGATTTTTATTGCACGGCTTAAGAAGCGGTCTGGTGTCTTGCTGCTAATCTGAACCATTGAGCTGGGCTGTAGTATTCGCATCTCCTCTATTACATCCAATATCAGATATGAGAGTTCATTTACTGCATTGGAGCCGTCCTCTTTAACACCCCCGAGGTTAATCAGGCAGAAATCTGTGTATGTGTTGCTCTCCTCAGCAGTGACACCAACCTTTGGTGGCGCAGGTTGATTGTTGAATTTTATCCAGAAACTCATGAGAAGCTCTTTTGCCTTCTCTCTTGTGAGAGTTCCGTTCTCTATGTCTCTGACAAAAAAAGGATAGAGGTGCTGGTCCAGGCGGCCGGGGTTAAAAGAGTCCCATGTATTTAACTCGGTAATCACTCCAAGATGGATGAACCAGTAATATTGAAGAGCCTCATGAAATGTTTCGGGCCGTTTTTCTGGTACACGGCGGCAGATTTGTGCAATCATTTTCAGTTCATTTCTCCTGCTCTGTGATTTTTCTTCCTCTGCAAGCATCTCTGCTTTTTCGGCATATCTCCTGGCCAGTGTTATTATACTATCTGCTGCTATCTCCATTGCACGAAGCTCTTCTCTTTTTTCTAAGGCTTCTGGATCGTTATAGAAATCGAGATTTTCGATTGCCGTATGGATTATACGCTTAAAGTCTGAGAGTCCCATGTGGTAAATCTTGTTGTCAAGAACAGTGTGCCCGGGTGCCCTCTGTTCCATGAATTCGGTAAAGATTCCTGCCTCATAGCAGTCCTTCCATTTATCGTCTACTTTCTGGAATATTCTATCGCGAATAGAACGACCCTTCCAGAAGGGGATGAGGGATTTTTCGAATATATTTTTTGTTTCATCCGATACTGAGAAAGGTATTTTTTTTCGTGTGTTTAGTATTTCGAGGTCTTTAAGGCTGTGAATGCAGATTTCTGGATAGGTGGGAGTCGCCTTAGGTGCAGGGCCCCTTTCTCCGACTATGAGCTCTCCATCATTGATACATATCTTTTTGTTTTCCATTATGTATTTTAGAGCCATTGCTCTTGCAACTGGAACCGATACTCTTTCTGGTATACCACTTTTATAGAACTCTGTTAGTAAGATAGCTCTTTCTGGAGAAAGGGTGGGTTCGGCATCGAGGCTCTGATGGCGAAGTTTTCTTATTCTATCATTCATTATTCAGCCTCCTATTTTGACTGAATATCCTTCAGCTTCAAAATTTTCTTTAATTTCATTTATTTTTTCATCTGATGGTACCGGGACTTGCTTCATTTTGTTTTTCATTTTAAGGCGCCTGTATTTTTCGTCTCCAAGGTGATTGAAGGGCAGCAGCGATATTTTTCTGATATTGTTCAGATTCTTTATAAATTTAATAATATCTGTTATGTTTTCCCTTGTGTCGGTTATTTGTGGAATGACCGGGAATCGAATGATTATCTCTTTTTTTTCTCTGTCGAGCATTTTTAGATTGTTTAGAATTGGTTCTACATCTACACCTGTATAGAGCATGTGTTTTTGACGATCTATGAGTTTTATATCGTACAGAAATAGATCGGTATAAGAAGAGACTTTTTTTAGAACTTGAGGTGATGCATATCCAGATGTATCGACTGCTGTGTGAATATCTTCACCCTTACACCACGATAGAATCGAAATTAGAAATTCTGGTTGCATGAGGGGTTCGCCTCCGGAGATTGTTAAACCGCCTCCTGATTGGTCATAGAATATTCTGTCTTTTAGAATTTCTTGTGCTATTTCTTCTATGGATACCTTTTTACCGATTAATTCTTTCCCATCACCGCACTGGGTAGTAAATTCCCTCTTTCTTCCTGTTCCGATTGATTCCTGTGGTTCGGGATCCTGACTTTCAGGATTGTGGCACCACCAGCATCTGAGAGGGCATCCCTTAAAAAAGACAGTGGTTCTGATTCCTGGTCCATCATGGATTGAATATTTTTTTATATCAAAGACTGTTCCCAGTATCAACATTTTATCCTGCAAGTAATTTTGAAAAATTTACGAAAAAAGATTCTTAAATTCAAGGTGTTTATTTAAATTAGGAGTTGTTGTAAAACTGTAGGGTCTCGATGTTTTCACCTGCTCATTAACTATAACGCAAGAAGGTAAACTACCCATTTGGCCAGAAATGATCTAATTTTTGCCATGGTCGACCAGTATATTTATCCGTAGCTATCAGCGCAAACGTACTCAAACATGCTCCATTACTGTCCACCCTAAATATAATTAAATTAAATAACAGGTCCGCACTTTTTGGGATTATCTTCAACTCTTTTATCCTAATACCTGTAACAACATGTGCACGAACTTTTCATGGTGATATAACTTTTATCTTGACATTAATCAAACTTTTGATTATTATTTTTTGTTTACATAACTGCTTTATTATTAAATTGTTATTCTTGATAGTTCGGCGTAGAAAATTTTGGAGTAGAGGAATGGATGATGCAAAAGGCGGCATGAAGAATATAAAGGATTTAAGAGCAGGCGAGACTGTTACTGGATATTTTGTTGTTAGGAAGATAGAAATAAAAACTAAATGGGACGGTTCGCCATATCTTCTTCTAAGTCTTGGTGATTCGACAGGACGCATTTCTTCAACAGTGTGGAATGAGGTAAAGAAGCTATACGATTCGATAAGAGTTGGGGATGTTGTAAAGGTCATGGGAAGAGTAGTGACATATAAGGATTCACTCCAGCTTTCTCTGGAGAGAATAAGAAAAGCGTCTGAATCTGAGAAAATAGATAAGAGAAATTTTGTAAAGAGAGGCAGTCTGGATATCGAGGAGCTGTGGAGAAATTTAATTAAGAAGGTTGAATCGATAAAGGAGCCAAATTTAAAGGGATTGCTAAATAGAGTTTTTAAAAACAGTGAACTTGTAAATAGATTCAAGGAGGCGCCAGGAGGAAAGCTGTGGCATCATGCATACCTTGGAGGGCTGCTTGAACACACGATGGCAGTTGTGGAGGTGTGCGAGACAATGGTAAGACTGTATCCAGATGTGGATAGAGATGTGCTTATTGCAGGTGCACTTCTTCATGATATCGGTAAGATAGATGAGTATGGGTATGATGATGGATTCATAGACTATACGGATGAGGGGAGACTATGGGGTCATATCTCGATGGGTGCCCAGATGATCAGATCGACCATTGATGAGATGGAAAAGGAGGAAGGATTTCCTGTTGAATTGAAAAAGCATATTATACATTTGATTCTTAGTCATCAGGGGGAGCTGGAACACGGATCTCCGGTTGTGCCTGCAACTCTTGAGGCCATCATTCTCTACTACAGTGATGAGATGGACTCAAAGGCCAATGCACTGAAACATGTTATTGAGAGGGATATTGAACCTGGAAGGAGATGGAGTCAATATATCAGGTTAATGGACCGATTCATTTATCTTGGAGACAGGGAGGATCTTTCAGATGAATCATAGAGTAAATAGAAAACAGCCCAATTCAAAAATGTGTTTTGTTTGCGGAATAGAGAATCGTTATGGATTGAGATCATTTTTCTATGAGTTGGATAACAACGAACTTCTTGCACTTTTTACTCCTCGTCAGGAGCATCAGGGATATCCAGGTAGACTACACGGTGGTATTGCTGCAGCAATATTGGACGAGACTATTGGCCGTGCTGTTATGATAAAAGAGGGATTTGACTGCTGGTGGGTAACAATCCAATTTACATCACGTTTCAGAAAGGGAGTTCCTCTGGATGAGAGGATAAGGGTCATTGCCAGAATGACAAAGATAAGGGGAAGGATATTTGAAGGGTCTGGAGAGATATTAGCAAGAGATGGAACGGTTGCTGTTGAGGGATACGGCAGGTATATGAAGCTTCCACTTGAGAAAATATCCAGTGATTTTAACGCAAGTGGAGATGATTGGTTTGTGGCGCGCGATCCTTCTGATCCGATTGATGTTGAAATATAGAATCAAACTCATTGGATGAGAGAGTCTTTATGTTTTATCCCCTTTTTCCCAGTCAATGTCGCTGTCGACAACCATTAGGGCTGGCACCAGTATCAGTCTGAGTATGTTTTCCTTTCTAACGTCAATATCGGCTTCCCTGAGCAGATCAAGAAATGCCTTTGCCCTTTCCTTGGAATCGACTAATGAAGTGATCAGGATCGAGTATCTTTCTTTTTCACTCTCATGATGGATTAATCCTTTGAATAGGGGCATATGTCGCTCCAGTGCCTTGTCGAGATTACTCCCCTCAAAAGTAGATCCTCTCTCTATTCCGCACGATCTCAGTGCCAAAAGGATGTCTTCTTTATATTCAATTTTAAATAGCTGTATTATTAGGAAAAACATATAATTCCCTCCTGTTGCTCCTATTCTTTTCTCTCACCGGCCTTCGTGAGGGCATATTTCGTCATTAGAGGACCGACTATCTCTGTAATGATTGTTGTGAAAAGAAGAATATTGATAACAAGAATTGCCAGATTTGTACCTGTTGCTCCATATGCTCCGTTGCCGAATTCTTTATTTACCATTATTGCAAGGGCAAGGGCAACCCCTACCTGTGGGATGAGAGAGAAGCCGATATATTTTTTGACCACAACAGGTGCCTTTCCAACCACTGCACCAAGGCATGCTCCTCCAACTTTTCCAGTAATCCTTGCCAGGAGATAGACCAGTCCTGTGATTCCAATTATTGGGAGAAGCCTGATGTTGAGGTGTGAACCTGCAAAAATGAAAAAATAGGCAAAGAGAAGTGGTGAGATATTTTCTATGATCTTCGAAGATCGGTGAGTAAGAGCCGAATTTATATTTGAAATTATGATACCAAAAGTCATTGATGATAAGATTCCTGAAAGTCCAAATTGTTTTGAAACACCAAGAATCAAAAGGAGGAATCCTGCAATGCCGAGCAGCAGATCGTCTGGGTATCTTACCCTTCTGAATAAACGAGAGAAGATGAGGCCTGCTGAAATTCCAAGTACTATAGACAGACCTATTTCGACTGCTGGTATGGCGACAATGTGCAGAATTGAAAAGTGCGTTGCCCTGAGTACACCCTTTGCAATGGCAGAGGCAAAGACGTAGATGATCAGGGCAAATGCATCGTCGATTCCAACCACTGCCAAGATTGTTGAGGTAAGAGGGCCTTCTGTTTTATACTGTTGAATCACATAGACAGTTGCAGCAGGTGCAGTGGCCGAAGCAACGGCTCCAAGTATAAGGGCCTGATAGAGTCGTGATGGATCTATTAGATAGATTGAGACTGTAACCACTATAAAGGCCATGCAGGATTCAAATAGTGCGATTATGAAAATTGGACGGCCCAGTTTCTTAAATACCTCGCGATGTAGTTCTGAACCAATAGTAAATCCTATTATGCCGAGTGCAAAATCGTTGATTATATTTAGATGTTCAAGAGTTTTTGAATGAAATATGCCGAGCAGGGATGTACCGAGAATGACTCCAGCAATCACATAGCCGGTCACAGTAGGCATTCCGATCTTTGATGTTGCCCTTTTTGAAAGAAAGGCGATGAATGAAGCAATAGAAAGATATATCAATACATTTAGGCTGTCCATGGTTCTATAAGTTTATAAAATGTTTTATGACCTCATCTGCACTCTTGGCTGCTATCAGGCTTTCTCTGCGTTCCTTTTTTTTGAGCACAAGTACTATTTTCGATAGTATCTTCAGATAGAGTTCATGCTGATCTTCTGCTCCTGCTATCATGAAGATCAGCTTTACAGGCTTATTGTCTATCGCCCCCCATTCCACGCCTTTTGGCACAATCGCTATGCATATGATTATATCTTTAACCTCATGAATCTTGACGTGGGGGATTGCTATTCCAAGACCGATTCCAGTACTCAGTATGGACTCTCTTTCGTAGACCGCCTTTCGGAATACTTCTTTATTCAATATCTTTGGAGATTTACACATGTGATTGATCATAGCATCGAGGATAGACTCTTTGTCTGAGGCGTCGAGAAAAAGTACATTGTTTGGTTCTAAATAATCTTTAAGATAAATCATTTGTAACTCCTTTTTCAGACAGTAGTCTAAATTTTGATGACAGCACAATCTACAATATTTTTTAAAAATAGCAAGTAAAAAGTTTGACAAATTCAACAAAAATTTTTAAACTAATTGTCCTATAGTTTATAATAAAATATTTGTGGAAGCACTGTATGATTGAAATAAAGATATGAATTGGGTTCAGCACCATTGCTCATATGGGATAGAGATGAAACATCAATCGAAAGGAGGAGATTTTTATGACCATAATAAACAAGATATTTGGAGCATCACCATTCGGTCCTCTTCTTGAACATGCCAAGAAGGTGCATGAATGTATAAAATTGATTCCAGAGCTGATGGATGCACTGATCAACGAGGATCATGAGAGAGTGCATTGTCTTCAGGACTGCGTATCAAAGCTGGAGTATGAGGCTGATCAAATTAAACACGATATTCGTGAGAATCTTCCAAGGAGGTATTTTCTACCTGTTTCCCGTGAGGATCTGGATAACTATCTACACATGCAGGACCATATTGCAGATGCAGTTGAAGATTTTGCTGTAATACTTCTGATTCGAAAGACAAGGATTCATCATGATCTGACAGATGAGTTCCTTGCATTTGCCAAACACATTGTTTCAGTGGCAGATAAGCTAATGGTTGCTGCAAAGGAGATGCAGAATCTTGCAGAGACATCGTTTGGCGGAGCAGAGGCAAGAAAGGTTTTGGATCTTATCCAGGGACTGGGTCAAGAGGAGTGGAAGGCCGATCGTATGCAGCGAAAGCTCAGCATGCACATCTATGAAAAGGAGAAGGAGCTCGATCCTGTTACTATACTTTTTTATGAAAAGATAATTATCTCACTCAGTCAGATCGCCAATGCTGCAGATAATACAGGAGAGGTGCTCAGAATGATGATAGTCAAGGGACGATAGTTCTGTATCTTTTGATGGAGGAGAGTTGATGATTACTATCTTCATTGGTGTTACGTTTCTGCTTGGTTTTTACATGGCATGGACTATTGGTGCCAACGATGTTGCTAATTCGATGGCAGATGCTGTCGGATCAGACTCCTGTACAATAAAGCAGGCAGTAATTGCTGCTGGAATATGTGAATTTGCAGGGGCAGTACTTGTGGGAGCACATGTTACTGATACGATTCGTAAAGGCATAGTAGATCCTTCTTATATAACTTCGATTCCCGGTATGACTCAGTCCCATGCTGCAGCGATAATTGTAATAGGTATGGTATCGGCACTTCTTGCTGCGGCTATTTGGCTCCATGTGGCTACGGCCTTTGGGATGCCTGTATCAACTACTCATTCAATTGTTGGCGGAGTGACAGGTTTCGGAATAATAGCGGCTGGCTGGGCTGCGGTGAATTGGTCGAAGATAGGTCAGATTGTGGCAAGTTGGTTTATATCACCGCTTCTTGGGGGAATTCTGAGTTTCATTATCTTTAAGATAATAAGTGGATTGATACTCCAGCACAACATTCCAACTCGTAGGGCAGTACGATATGCTCCGTTGCTTTTCTTCTTTACTGCCTTTGTAGTAATATCGGCAATAATTTTTAAAGGAATGAAGCATCTTATTAGAGAGGAGAGCCTCAAATGGCTCAACGGGTCAATGGCAATCTTGATAGCCAGTGGAGTTGGGATTTTAACAACCGTGTGGAGCAGAATATTTTTAAAGAAGAGGTTGAAAAAATATTTTCGTTCCTCCCTTTCCGAACAACTTGAGAAGGTCGAAAGGGTGTTTGCACCAATGGTATTTATAACCTCATGCACTGTGGCCTTTGCTCACGGAGCAAATGATGTTGCCAACGCTGTGGGTCCATTGGCAGCAGTAATAGATATACTTCGTAATGGGAATGTTCAGATGAAGGTGTCTGTCCCACCCTGGGTGTTAATGATTGGAGGAATAGGAATAGTTACTGGACTTGCCATGTATGGCTACAAGGTCATGACAACGGTCGGTAAAAAGATTACTGTTATAACACCATCCAGAGGACTTGCTGCAGACATAGCAGGTATGACTGTAGTTCTTTTGTGCAGCAGGCTGAAACTTCCTGTCTCGACGACTCATACACTTGTGGGTGCTATTATAGGAGTGGCATTTGCACGCGGTGTTGGTGCAGTAAATAAAAGAGTGACAAGAAACATATTCAGTTCCTGGTTAGTAACCGTGCCGGTTGCTGCATTATTATCTATAATCATTTTTTTGATAGGACGTCTATTTCTGCTCGGCTCAATCATAGATTTAATAAAGAGTGGTTCTGGAGGTTAAATTTTAGATAATGTAACAACGTGTGGAGGATGAATATGTCAAAGAGAATTGGAATCATTGGTGGTATGACTCCAGAATCGACCAGAATATACTATGAGCATATCATTCGAAAATATCAGCAGCAGTACAGAGATTTCTCATTCCCAGAGATAATCATATACAGTGTCTCATTTCAGAAATATCTCGACTGGATGATCTCTGGTGACTGGCATTCAATAACCCAGGAGCTGATTAGGGTAGTCAAAAGGATTGGAGATGGGGGGGCAGATTTTGGAATCATAGCAACAAACACTATGCACAAGGTTTTTCCTGAAATAGTTAGCAGTTCTGATATTCCTTTAATAAGTATCATAGATGCAACCGCAGAGGAGATTTTAAAAAGAAACTTCAAAAGGGTTGGGTTGATTGGAACAAGGTTTACAATGAAAGATGGCTTTTATGGAGACAGACTCTCTCACTTTTCTATCACTACCATTATTCCAGATGATGATGATATCAAAATAGTAGATGAAATCATATTCAATGAACTCAGCAGAGGAGTAGTTCGTGAGGAGTCGAGAAGTAAATATGTAAAAATAGTTCACGGGCTCCATCATAGAGGAGCGGATGCAGTTGTGATGGGGTGCACAGAGATTCCAATGCTTATAAACGAACAGTTGTGCGGGATTCCTCTTCTTGATACGACTAGGATCCATGCAGAGAAGGCACTGAGATTTGCTCTTGGAGATAAATGATTGTTCATTAATTGGAGTCTTGAGTTAAACATTAACTATTATAATTTTTTTTAAACATTCCAGAAATCTTTTAGAAAGTATTGATGATAAAGTCCTTTAATTATTTTTCGATGTACCCGATTTTGAAGTGAATATCCGATACATTTAACCCTACAGAAGTGACAAGATTGTGTTGTTTTAAATTTTCACTTAAATGTAATACTTGTAAGTTGTCTGAGGATAGAACCGCAAACTTCGATCATCTTGAAAATTCCGCTTATTAGGATTCTTGTCTCCAGATCTATTTTAGATTTATTATCTTTTCTTTAAATGTGGGATCTATTATTAGGGTTCAGGAGTGTCCTGAATGCTGCTGCACGTACTGTATTTACAAAACCAGTGGCAGGGATAAGTCCAATAAGTGTGAATGATGCACCTAACTGAATGAGTGTATTTATTATGACAAGGAATAGAAGCCGCCAGAAGTTCCCCATGGTCATCTTATAGCTTTTCTTTATGCTACTCCATACACCTTTATTTTGATCGAGCATTACAAGAGATACAAACAGCAACCTGATATATAGATAGATTCCTGGCACTATGAATATAATAAAGGCTGCCATTTTAATAATACTCAGCATGATGTGAATCAGTGCAATATATAGTAAAAAAGTAAACGGCTTAGGGATGTCGCTGCCTGAGATCTTTGTTGTCCTGTTTGCCTGAAGCAGAAGTATTATTGTCAGAAGAGCAAGTAGAGGAACTACAGGGAGTGTATATTTAAGTAGTTTGTGAACAAGATATGAGGCCTTGAGCTTTACCAATGGTGCGATTATATAAAACTGAGCCTGATCACCTTTTAATATTGACAGCATTAGCTTTTCTGAAGAGCGGTAGAGTGAGTTCCATTCTGGAAGTGTAACTATCCTGGGTATGACCTCAAGGCCTACTATGAGTCCTGATATGAAGCATAAAATTAGCCATTTTTTTGTAAATGAATTCCAGGCAAATCTATAACACTCTATAATATCTATCTTCGTTGTTTCCACTTTATTTAACACAGGCGTCCCCTCGATTCAATTCAGAGGACGCCTGTTGTCGTGTTGAACCATTTTTATTTAATATGTTACCTTTACTTTTTTCTCAAGAGATACAGAACCTGCTTTCAGAACCACAGTATATTCTCCGGGCTTTACGAATAATGCCCTTTGAGATTCGGGTCGGTCTTTTGTGAGATCCCATATTGCAGAGTTGTAACCGGCATCTCCCGACTCTTTTAATTTTTTAATCACCTTTCCTGATTCATCTTTTATTTCGATTTCAACACCCTGGCTAGATTCGAGGTAGTATTGAATGAATGCATTTATTCCCCCGTATCCTCTCCATCGCGGCAGTTTGGCATCTTCAATATCAAAGAGGTAGACATCTTTTATTCCTGTTATCTCTGCTATCTTTTGTATAGGCCTTACATCCATTGCCCACATTCCCCGTCCATGTGTGGCTGCAACCATTATATCGTCTCTTGGGTGGATTACAAGATCGTGTACAAAGGTTGTTGGTAGATTCTTGGGAAGTACTTGCCACTCCTTGCCCCCATTTATCGATACATATGCGCCGAGATCTGTTCCAACATAGAGAACATTTTTATTTTTCGGGTCCTCTCTGATAACATTTATCGGGCCGCAGGGAATATTGTTTGTTATGTCGATCCATCTCTTTCCATAATCTGTAGATTTCCACAAATAGGCCTTAAAGTCGTCGTCTCTCTTGCCGTTCTGAGCAAGATATACAGTTGCCTCATCAAAGGCAGATGCAGTAATTCTTGAAATCCACCTGTTTTTTTTCAGTCCCTTTGTGATTTCCTTCCAGTGCAGTCCACCATCTCTGGTTACATGTGCCCTGCCGTCGTCTGTGCCAACATATATTAGTCCAAATTTCAGGGGGGATTCTGAAATCGTAAATATAGTTTGATAGGGTATGTCTCCAGATTTATTGGGATCGTTATATGTTAGGTCGGGACTTATTCTTTCCCATTTTTCGCCCATGTACATAGATCTAAAGAGATACTGCATTCCGTGATAGATCACTTTTGGATTATGAGGAGATATGATGAAAGGAGCAAGCCACTGACCGCGCAGCTTGGGTTCATCCTTGCTGACTCTTGGAAGGATACTCTTGCTCTCTCCTGACTCTAGATTTGTTCTTCTAATAGTGCCGTAGAAGCTCGCAGAATAGACGATGTTTGGATCTGTTGGATCTATTGCATGATTGCTGCCCTCACCACCGGGTGCATTTTCCCACTTAACGGCAGGAATGTTGTGTCTTCCCCTGCTAAGGTCTACAACGCCGCGTCTGCTGCCGTGGTCCTGGATCGAACCATAAACATGAAATGGATTGTCCATATCGTACATGACATTGAAAAATTGTACAACTGGGAAGTTGTTGTAAAATGTTCTCCAGTTCTTTCCTCCATCGTATGATATTGCCAATCCACCGTCGTTTACATTTACAAGATAGTCGGAATTTGATGGGTCGATCCAGAGCCCATGATGGTCGCCGTGCATGCCGTAGAGCGGACGGAATGTCTTGCCTCCATCCTCTGATACATTGAGTGCAAGCCCCATAATATATACCTTATTTTCATTATTAGGATCGACTCTTACCTGTCCGAAGACCCATCCATACGTGGCAGATAAGTGCAGCATGTAGGAATTATTTTCACTCACCTGTCTCCAGTGTTCTCCTCCATCGTCTGATCTGTAGACAGTTGCACCCTTTATCATCTTTCCTCTCGGTCGTCCATAGGAGTCTGTTCCAGCCGGATACTTTATTCCAGCGCTTTCATAGTTATCGATGAATGCATAGATTACATTGGGTTTTGATCTGCAGAGATCGATGCCGATTCTGCCGCGATACTGTGCAGGCGGAAGGCCATTAGTAATGGGCTTCCAGCTCTTACCGCCGTCGGTTGTCTTATAGATAGAACTTCCAGTATAATCTTTTTCATTTCTTGGATCATTCCATTTCTTGCGAATCCTCTGCCATGTTGCAGCATATAGAGTGTTTGGATCAGAAGGATTCATCACAAGGTCTATTGCACCAGTCTTATTATCGATATAGAGAACTTTCTCCCATGTTTTACCGCCGTCTGTTGTTTTGAATACACCTCTTTCAGGATTATTTGTCCATTCGTGTCCTGAGGCAGCAACGTATACAATATCTGGATTTTTTGGATGGATGAGGATTCTTGGAATCGTATGTGTGCCGGCAAGTCCCATGTGTTTCCAGGTTTTTCCACCATCTGTTGATTTATACACTCCCGATCCTGCCATGGAGCTTCTGAATATGTTTGCCTCTCCTCCTCCAATCCATACGACGTTTTGATCGGACGGAGCAATTGTTACATCACCAATCGAAGTAGAAGCTGCGTGCTCGAATACGGGATCCCATGTGATTCCTTCATTTGTTGTCTTCCATACACCGCCAGAAGCTGTGGCAGCATAGATTATATAATTTTTCCCCTTTGGTGTCACTACAGCAACATCAGTCATTCTTCCACTTACATTTGTTGGACCTAAAAACTGCCACTTAAGATTTTTGAAGATCGAAACATCCTTCATGGATAGATGCATGTCGTACCATTTCAGCCGCAGTTCTGGATTTGTATATCCATAATCTGTAGCACTTACAAGAGATGCTGTTAATATAATCATTAGAAAAACAACAGTCTCTGCGGCAAGCCATTTTGTTATTTTTTTCATTTTAGACCTCCTATATATTATTGTAAATCAAGTTCAGCAATCCAATATCATAATATCGAGGATATGAGTATTAGAAGTATTAAGATCGGAGCAACATATTTTATTGCAACTGCCCAGACGGCTCCGAGTTTGAAGTTTTCTGCTCCCTGTTTCAACTCCCTGATTGCACCATTTGTCTTCCATGCATAGCCGATAAATGTAGCAATAAAAAATGCACCTATGCTGAGAGCAATACTTCCCCAGATAAGAAGCCAGAGCTCAAGAAAGCCCATTCCGATGAGTGGCAGGTGGCTGAAGAATTTGACACCTCCCTGGGAAAGGGCAGAAGGAATTCCAAATAGAATAGAAATGAATCCAATTATATAGGCAGCCTTTTTCCTGTCCCAGTTTTTTTCATCGACTACAAATGCCACAGGCACCTCCAGAACCGAGATTGTAGAGGTCAGAGCAGCTATCGAAAGAAGCAGAAAAAAGAGGGGACAGAATATGATGCCGCCAGGCATCTTTGCAAACAAAACAGGAATAACGTTGAACATTGTCCCTGAGCCCTGTGCAGGGTCCATGCCCTGAGAAAATATTGCTGGAAAAATTATAAAGCCCGCAAGAATTGCGATTGCAGTATCAAAGAATGCTATCCATCCTGCAGATGTCGGAATGTTTTCTTTCTTTGCAACATATGACCCATATGTAACCATTGTTCCCATTCCAAGGCTGAGACTGAAAAAGGCCTGACTCATTGCTGCTACAATAAGTCCTGGTGTCAGAGCTTTTAAGTCTGGTTTGAGGTAGAACTCCACACCCTTGGCCGCATTCTTTAATGTCAGAGATCTTATCAGCAGCAGTGTCAAGATTCCAAAGAGAACCGGCATGAGAATCTTTGAGTATTTTTCAATTCCACCAGAGACTCCACGAGAGACTACATATACTGTAATAAAGATAAACAGTGCGAGTAGAAATATCTGCAGAATGTTGTTTGATGAAAAGCCTCTATATATCTCGATAGCCTGAGTTCCTGTTATATTGGTGAACTGTCCTGTAATGGCCTTGAAGAAGTATCCTATTGTAGAACCTGCAATTACGGAATAGAATGATAGAATCATTAATCCAGTAAGTACACCGAGATAACCTGCAAGTTTCCATGGAGTCTTTGGTTTTATTTTTTCATATGCTCCAACCAGATTTTTTTGTGTGTGTCTGCCGAGACATATCTCTGCCATGAGAACCGGCAGGGCTATGATTATGACAGATAATAGATAAATGAGGACAAAGAGTCCGCCACCATTTTCACCAACAGTATAAGGAAACTTCCAGAGATTGCCCAATCCAACTGCAGAACCCGCGGCAGCCAGAATGAATCCAATTTTACTAAAACTTCCTCTGTCTTTTGCCATTTTCAAATACCTCTCAGATCAGTTTCATTTTTTTTGCATCTTCGGGATGTTCATTAATGAATTTTACCCAGTATTCTTTTATGCTCTGCTTCATGTCTTTATGGAGCATTAGTATCCCAAAAAGATTCGGGATTGCCATAAGCACAATTGCAATGTTTGCAAAGTTCCACACTATTGTTGTGTCGATCAGAGATCCTATAAAAAACATTCCAATATAGATGAGTCTGTATGGAATTACAAACTTTAATCCAAACAGATAAGTAATTGCCCTGTCACCATAGTATGACCATGATATTACAGTCGAGAAGGCAAAGAGAAGAAGGCCTATTGATACTATGTATTCTCCTCTGTCTCCAAGGAATCCTTTCTTAAAGGCTTCTGCGGTCAGCATTGCACTGTGAATTCGCGACTTGCCCTTTACAACCACACCGCTGTCCTTAAGTTTTCCTCCTGCAATTGAGACAGCTCCTGTAAGCGGTTTTCCATCTTTTAAAAACATAACATTTTCTGCTATTGACCTTGCATGGAGAACAGTGACATCCTCTTCCCTGTTGATCTTGCCATCCTCTATCCTGAGCTCTCCAGTGTATGGTGTTATGTAGTCCCCGGATTTGTTATTTAAATGATCACGTATTATGCGTATATGATCTGGATTTTGTTCCGAGTAGTGTCCCCGAATAATTTCCATATCTGCTCTCTGGAAGATGATATTTTCGGCCTTCTCCTTCCATACACCAGATGAAAGGATCGTGAGTCCGGTGAGTGTACAGATCAGGAGTGTATCTGTAAATGGTTCTAATATAGAGACCATTCCTTCTGAAACAGGCTCGTCTGCCTTTGCAGCAGAGTGTGCTATTGCAGCAGAACCCTGACCCGCCTCGTTTGAAAATATTCCCTGTCCGACTCCCTGCCTGAATGAAAGGGCAAATGATGCTCCAACGAGTCCGCCAAAGGCTGCACTGCCTGTAAAGACGTGTTTGAAGACTGCACCGAGAGATGGGAGAATGTTGGTGTAATTAGCAACTATCACAGTAAGTGCGCCCAATATATAGACTATACCCATGAAGGGAACGATCTTTTCTGTGACCTTTGCGATGCGTTTGATTCCTCCAATTATTATCAGAAATAATAGGATTGCAAGGAAGCTTCCAACACCCCACAGAGGCAGATGAAACACTTTCTGGGCTGTTCTGGAGATGTTGTTGATCTGCGGTAGATTTCCTGTGCCAAATGAGCAAATAACTGTTGCGATTGCAAAGATTGTTGCAAGCCATTTCATATTAAGTTTGTTTTCCATATAGTACATCGGTCCACCAGCTATGCTGCCGTCTGCCTCTACATTTCGATATTTGTGAGATAAGGTTACCTCTACAAATTTTAATGTCATACCAAAGAAGGCAGTAACCCACAGCCAGAACAAAGCTGCCGGCCCTCCGATCCACAGTGCGAGTCCAACACCTCCTATATTACCAGTACCCACTGTTCCAGATAGGGCAGTAGCAAGTGATTGAAAATGGGTTGTATCGCCTGTGAATTCTTCTTTTTCATATCTACCTGTTACTATTCTGAGTGCATGCTTAAAGAATCGGATCTGAGGAAATTTGAGATAGAGAGTAAAAAATATACCTGTACCCAGCAGCACATATGGAAACCAGCTACTCTTATTCCCAATGTATGCATTTAGCTGGATTAGAAAGTTGTTAATTGCATCCATAGTTCCCCTTTCATTATTTTAATTTTTGCGAATAAATAAAAAAAGAAGAATTATTGAGGTGGAAAAGATAAAATGCCATTAATCTTCCTTGAAGGTTTGAGTTTATTTGATTTTGTGGAGACGGAGGGAATCGAACCCTCGTCCGAATACACGCCTCAAGAGACCACTACGTGCGTAGTCTGTCTTTAAGAAATTCAGCCGTATCGACCCGACAGACAGGGTATATGCGGCTTAGCCTGAATGATTTCACCATTTTTTCCTCAGGCAAGAAAAAATGGCTATCCTGCCTTTAACGACGCCCCTCGAAAGACTCAGCAGGAGAAGTCCTTCGGGAACGGGCTGCATTTAATTATGCAGCCAGAGCATAACTATAATCGTTGGCGATTATTGTTAATCCTGGATTTTTATCAGGTTCCAGGGCCTGAGCACGCGCTCTCCTGAGCCTCTGCATCCGTCGAATCCAATTCGTCCCCAAAATCAAAGAACTTAAACTAATTCAAAAATAAAATACTAAAAATTTTCTTTAAAGTCAACGGTTACTCTTTATTTTTCTTTCATCTGCCTTGAGAAGTGCTTGTAGAGAATAAAGGCAACGAAGAAAGAGATTCCGAAAATAATCGCAGGAATTATGTAGCCCAGAATTGGACTGCCTATCCTTGTTCCATGTTGTGCCAGTGTGGCAATCATAAGGACAACCCCAATCTTTATTTGTTTTTTGATCTTTTATGTTTTTTATAATATATCCATGCGCATATCATGCCTGCAAGTGAGAAAATATAGGATATGCTCATTCCTATTACTACTGTGAGTCCCTGGCTCATTTTTTATCCTCCCATCGTTGTATTTGTTCCAGATCTTCGAGGTATTTTTTCTGTTTCTTCTCATATGCAGAAGAGATGGAGCTAATCTTTGGATCTATTATCCAGAACATTACTACAGTTATGACCACACCGATACCAAGTATTACAAACCCAATAGGAAGCAGAAACAGCGACATTGCAAGTCCGATAGCAATGCATATATAGCTCAATGGTGAAAGAACTACAGCAATCCAGTCCTCCTTTGTCCATTCATCTGCCTCATGAGGAGTCCAATCTCTTTTAATGAATGCCATCTCTATTCCTCCTTCCCGGTCTCTTTTTCGGCCAGGATCTCTATTTTTTCCAGTACCTTGAGGAGTCCTCTACGTTCTGCTTCTCTTCTTACAGGTCCCCAGAATCCGATCGGTCTTGTCTGGACATATAGCTTTACCAGTCGATCCATATCGTCAGGCTTTGTGAGAAGCGTGACTGGTATATATATACACGCAACAAGCACCATAAGAAGCCAGAACTGGAGATAGTCGGGCAGTTCTGGAAGAATTTTGAAATTTGGAAGTACCCACACAACAAGCCAGCATACTCCAAGGTTTGCAATCCATGCAGAGAGATACCCCCAAGAATTAAACCTCCACCAGACGACCTGCAGTATGTTTGGAAGCCAGGTTCCTGCTATCATCAGCCACAGTGCAAAGAGAAGCCACTTTGTTACATTTTCGCCTATCATCAGTCCAAAGAAAAATGAACCCAGAAGAACAACAACAGTCATTGTGCGACCAACCCAGACTATTTGTTTTTCACTTGCCTTGGGATTTATATAGTGGTGGTAGAGGTCTCTTGTTGCATACATGGAGCCGAGATTAAGAATTCCTGCAATAGTTGAAATATGAATTGCCAGTATTGCAGCAAAGAAAAATCCTACCATTCCAACAGGAAAGAACTCAAATCCTATTCGAAACCATGCCAGCTGGTAGTTGGACTGACTTGTTATATTTGGATAGATGACAAAAAACGCAAGAACTGCAAGGGCCCATATTGCATTTCTCACTATAACGGCAGCACTTCCCCACCAGATGCTATAGGAGGCATCCTTAATGTTTCTTGCTGATTGGATTCTCTGTGCCTCAACAAACCAATCAAAATGGGTGGCCATTCCAAAGCCTCCAAGAAACGGAACTGCTACCATTGTGATGAGCCACATTACTGGGAAGTCTCCAGAGAACCATCCCGTGAAATGGAATGGATTAAGCATCCATCCTTTTCCCATGGAATAGAGCTTGTTTACAATTGCAGTGGGCCCGCCGGCAGCAATTGCAGCCCAGATAGATACGAGAATGATTACGATTAGCATTGTGATGCCCTGCTGTACATCTGCAATAATTACTCCCCAGTATCCTGCTGCTATGACATAGAGACAGCAGAGGCTTGAAAAGAGTACAAGGCCCTGCCAGAGGGGCCAGTCGAATGCATAGTGGCACACATTTCCCATTGCTATTCCAACCCATCCGGCGATGAACATGCAGAGAGCAACCTGCCATCCTGCAAGCCATCCGCGCATTAATTCTGCACCGAGTCCGCTGAAGCGCAGAGTCTGCCACTCTGCCTGAGTACCTGCCAGAGACCTTCGGAAGATTCTTGTTGATATCCATGCGCTGATTGCACACCAGCCCGCAAATAGCGAGTACCATATACCTCGAAGTCCTCCTGCATAGACCCATCCGGAAAACCACATTGGAGTGTCGGTTGCAGTATGTGTTGCAAAATTTGAGGTTGCCGGAAGCCACCAGGGAAGTCCGCGGCCTGCTAAAAAGAAATCTGATCCTGAACGCTTGCCCATCTTGTAGAAAATTGCACCGCACGCTATCATGAGTACAAGATATGCAATCGTCCAGAAATAGTCGAGAGGTGCAAATTTTACCATAGAATCTCCTGTATAAAGGGGTGATTAAATTAGAAAGAATTTATTTAATCTCAAATTAAAAATCAAATGATTTTTTTCTTTTAAGAATTTAAATTAATAACTATATTATCCCAAATATTAGTCAGTAATAGATGGGTGATGAAAAATGAGAGTCGTCAAACTATTAATTTTAGTTGGAGCTATCTGTATCTTTATCCTCTCCAGCATGCTCTACGGTCAGAACAAAGAGCTTCTTACTCTTTCAAAATGTTATGAAGAGGCAAGGAAGAATCATCCTCTTTTTGAGCAGCTTCGGTATCTTGAGGAGGCGTCAAGATTGAAGCTGAGGAATTTGACATTCGAGTATCTGCCCAGGCTGAGCATTGGCGGACAGGCGAGCTACCAGTCAGATGTCACAAAGATTAATCTTGATTTTGGAACAATACCGGGATTACCAACGGTAAACATACCGATTCCTCCGAAGGATCAATATATGATCGACATTGAATTAAAACAGATAATCTATGATGGTGGAATAATAAGTGCCAGCAAGGATGTGGAGACAAAGGAGCTTGCCGTGGCTGTTCAGAATCTTGAGGTTGAGTTCTACAAAATAAAGGACAGGATAAATCAGATATTTTTTTCAATTCTTCTGCAAAAGGAGCAGGAGAAGATATTAAACTCTGTTCTGGAGGATCTCAGGGAAAGAAAAAAGGTTGTGGAGTCATGTGTGAAGAATGGAATACTTGTTCCATCCGATCTGAACAACATAGATGCAAAAATGCTTCAGACCGAGCAGCAGATAATCGAAACAAGATCTGCTATAGAGGCAAACTGTCGGGTATTGAGCGAGCTTACAGGAATAGATGTTTCGACAACCACACAACTTCAGCTTCCTATAGTGAACTTTCCAGAAGGCGGGAAGAGTGAGAGGCCGGAGAACAGATTGTTTAGGCTGCAATCTGAGAGGATAGATGCTGCAGAGAAGCTTTTAGCAAGAAAAAAGTTTCCAAGGCTGATGGGCTTTGGAAGATATGGTTATGGAAGGCCGGGTCTTAACATGCTGAGCAATCGGTTTGACACCTTCTATGTTGTGGGTTTGAGATTGGATTGGGAGATATGGAACTGGGGGGAAAATAGTCGGCAGCAGCAGATTCTACAAGCACAAAAGGGGCTGATAGGGAAAGGAGAGGAGCTTTTTAACAAGAATCAGCGTATAGTTCTTGAGAAAGAGGAGGCAGTTGTCAAAAACTATGAGAAGATTATCGAGAAGGATAATCAGATTGTAAGACTTAGAGAGAGAATATTGAAGGCCGCACGGTCAAAGCTGAAGAATGGAGTGATCACCTCATCCGATTATGTAAATGAATTAAACAGGATGTTAAGGGCAGAGTTAAATCTAAATGCTCATAGAATAAGACTCATTAAATCAAAGATAAATTGTTTAATAATAAAAGGTGAGTTATGAAGAAATCGATATTTGTAGCAGTTGTTGTGCTGGCATCTTTGTATTCGTGTGCCAGCAGGAAAACTGCTTCAGACGCCTATGGTAACTTTGAAGCAGAGGAAATAGTAGTATCGGCCGAAGCACAGGGAAGACTTCTTCAATTCAGTGTGGAGGAAGGGCAGCTTGTTAATGCAGGGCAGAGGGTTGGTCTTATAGATACGACAATGCTGGCATTAAAGCGTGATCAGATCATTGCTCAAATCAGGGCATTAGATGCAAACATTAGAGGCATCGAGGCTCGAATAGAGTCACAACAGCATGCAGAGAAAAACCTAATTCGGGAGAAGAAGCGGATAGAGAAACTCTTTTCAGATAGTGCTGCAACATCAAGAGATGTGGATGAAATTACAACAAAGCTTATGGTAATGGAGAAAACAATTGAGTCCATAAGACAGGAAAGGGAGGCAGTCATACAGAAGAGGCTTGGAGTGGAGAAGCAGCTTCGGCAGATTGAGGAGAGTTTAAAGAGATGCTGGATCGAAAATCCTGTTGACGGCACAGTTCTGGAAAAGTATTGTGAGGAACATGAGCTTGTCGTGGCTGGCAGGCCTCTCTACAAGGTAGCCGATATTTCAGAACTAATTTTGAGGGTCTATATTACTGGAAGTCAGCTCCCGGAGGTCAAGATAGGCCAGGATGTTGAAGTGCTGATTGATAAAGATAAGAGAAAAAATCAATCTTTCGAAGGCAGTGTGGTATGGATATCGGATCATGCAGAGTTTACCCCAAAGGTAATACAGACAAAGGAGGAGAGGGTAAATCTTGTATATGCGGTTAAGGTCAGGATAAGAAATGACGGAAGATTGAAGATAGGTATGCCTGCGGAGGTCAGATTCAAAAGAGGCAAGGATGAGTGAAGGCTCTGCAATACTGTTTTCAAATGTAACAAAGCGTTACAAAGATGTAGTTGCTGTAGATGATGTATCCCTCGAGGTAAAGAGAGGAGAAATTTTCGGATTGATTGGGCCAGACGGTGCTGGTAAGACAACTCTGATGCGTATACTGGCAAGCCTGATTCTACCGGACGAGGGTGTTGTGATGATTGAGGGAATGAATGTTGTGAAAGACTTTAAGAAGGTACGGAAGATTATAGGATACATGCCAGGAAGATTTTCTCTCTATCATGATCTGTCTGTTGAAGAGAATCTGAAATTTTTTGCTGCAGTATTTAATTCCAGAATAGAGAATAACTATGATCTGATAGAATCGATCTATTCCCATATCGAAACCTTCAAGAGAAGAAAGGCTGGCGATCTGTCGGGCGGAATGAAGCAGAAACTTGCACTCTCATGCGCACTGATACACAGACCGAGGGTGCTGATACTCGATGAGCCGAATACAGGAATAGATGCGGTTTCTCGAATGGAGTTGTGGGAAATTCTGCATGAGCTTCAGGGTCAGGGAATCACGATTTTTATTTCAACACCATATATGGATGAGGCCGAGGCCTGTGATCGGGTGGCCCTTATACAGAAGGGAAGGATAATGAGCGTAAATACTCCGGAAGGAATAATAGAGGAGTTTAACAGGCCAATATACTCAATTCGAAGTGATAGGATATATAGATTGAGTGAAGATCTTAAAAAGCATGAGAGGACAGATAGTGTATATCTTTTCGGTCAGAGTGTTCATTTTATCCCCAAAAAAGAAGAAAAGATAGAAGAGGTTCTTTTTAAACATCTTGCGAGTAAGGGACACAAAAGGATTGAGATCCACAGGATAAAGCCCAACATTGAGGACTGTTTTATTAGTCTGATGCGGCAGAAGAGTTGAGATTGATATGGAAGTTGGAAAAAATCACATAATAGAAGTAAGGGATTTGGTAAAAAAGTTCGGCAGCTTTGTTGCAAATGACCATCTTACTTTCGATGTAAATGAGGGTGAGATATTTGGGTTTCTCGGCCCCAATGGTGCCGGAAAGACAACGGCAGTGAGAATACTAACAGGGCTTCTTCTGCCTACTTCAGGGGAGATAAAGGTTGCTGGATTTGATGTCTATAGAGAATCGAATAAGATTAAGAAAAACATCGGATACATGAGTCAGAGATTTTCCCTTTATGAGGATTTAACTATTTATGAGAACATCAGGTTTTATGGCGGAATATACGGGATGAGTTCTGAGGAGATAGGGGCCCAGGCCGATTTGGTCTTGAATAGATTGAATTTAGCACACTCAAAGGATAAACTGGTTGGTCAGCTTCCGCTTGGTTGGAAGCAGAAGCTGGCATTTTCTGTAGCAATACTCCACAGACCCGCAGTAGTTTTTCTGGATGAACCTACTAGTGGAGTAGATCCAATCACAAGGAGACAATTCTGGGATATGATTTATAGAACAGCAGATGAGGGGATGACGGTCTTTGTCACTACACACTATATGGATGAGGCAGAGTATTGTTCGAGGGTCTCGATAATGGTGGACGGCAGGATAGAGGCTCTGGATTCTCCTGATAGATTAAAAGAAACCTTTAAGGCAAAAAACATGAATGAGGTCTTTTTGAAAATAGCCAGGAAGAGATAGAAGAGAGTATATATGAAACTTCTGAGAGAATTAATTAAAAAGGAATTTTTCCATATTCTGCGTGACAGGAGAACCCTTATTATAATCTTCGGGATTCCCATAGTACAGATTATTCTCTTTGGATATGTGATAACAAATGAGATAAAGGATGCTAAGATCGCAATATACGATAAGTCGAAAGACAACATTACAATGAAAATGACAAACAAGATGCTCTCATCCGACTACTTCAAGCTCGTGGATATCATCAACAGCGATAGAGAGATAGAGGTGAGGTTCAGGGAAGGTAAAATCAAGGAAGTAGTAGTATTTCAATCGGGTTTTGCTAAAAAGCTGGAGGGAGAGGGCACTGCTTTCATGCAGATAATAGAAGATGCATCCGATCCAAATGCGGCAAGACTTCTTTCGAACTACACCCGTGCAATCGTATCGGATTTCATAGACGAGATTAATCCTACAGTCAGAATTGGCCGCACAGGTCCGATAGTACCTGAAGTGAGGATGGTCTATAATCCTCAAATGAAGGGTGTGTTTACATTTGTTCCTGGGGTAATGGCCTTGCTTCTTACTCTCATCTCGGCCGTGATGACAGCTCTGTCGATCACACGAGAGAAGGAGTTTGGCACAATGGAGATGCTTTTAGTTTCACCTTTCAGACCGTTCCACATCGTACTCGGAAAGGTGATTCCATATATATCGATATCATTCATAAACACTGTTGTCATCTTACTCATCAGTAATTTGGTTTTTGGTCTTCCAGTTCGCGGCAGCATCGTTCTGCTTCTTGCTGAAGGGCTGCTTTTTATAATAACAGTACTCTCCCTTGGGATACTCATTTCGACATCTACAGACAGTCAATTGATAGCAATGATGATTGCAATGGTCGGCCTGATGATGCCAACAATTGTACTTTCGGGTTTTATTTATCCGATTGAAAATATGCCATTTATACTTCAGTTGTTGGCAAACCTTGTGGCAGCAAAATGGTTTATTCTAATAATAAGGGCAATAATGTTCAGGGGTGCGGGTCTCACATTTATCTGGAAGGAGACCCTTATCCTTATGTTAATGACTTTTCTATTTACTGCGTTGAGTATTAAAAAGTTCAGGATAAGACTCCAATGAGAACAATTGGATTCATACTGCAGAAAGAGTTTCTTCAAATTTTTCGAAACCGTCAGATGGCACCGATAATCTTCTTTGTTCCAATCATACAGATGCTGATTCTGGCAAATGCTGCTACTTTTGAGATGAAGAATATCAAAATGGCAATTGTGGATCATGATATATCATCAACTTCAAGAAGACTGATGAGCAAGTTTGATGGATCTAGATTCTTCAAAGTTACCAAATTTTCTCTATCTGATAAAGAAGCGGCTCTCTATATGAAACAGGGAAGGGTGAATGTAATATTGACAATCCCTTCTGGTCTTGAGAGAGATATCTATTTAAAAAACAACCCTGAGGTTCAGATCTCTATAGACGCTGTAAATCAGAATTCTGCAGGCTTAGCATACGGCTACATTCTTAGCATAATAAGTGAATTTAATCAAGACCTGAGAGTAAGATTCGGAAACATCAAACCCCAGAGGGTCAAGATTATCAAGACAATTGCCTCATACTGGTACAATCCCAAATTGGAGTATCAGACTTTTATGGTGCCCGGAATACTCGTGATTCTTGTGACTTTGATAGGTTTGTTTCTTTCCAGTATGAACATAGTTCGTGAAAAAGAGATTGGAACCATAGAGCAGATAAATGTTACTCCATTGAAGAAGCACCACTTTATTGTCGGCAAACTGGTGCCCTTCTGGATAATTGCCCTGTTTGATCTCGCATTTGGATTGACAATGGGTAAGATCTTTTTCGATATTCCGATTGTGGGGTCTATAGGATTGATATTTTGTGTCTCATCTGTCTATCTGTTGGTTGTTCTTGGTCTTGGACTCTTTATATCAACAATAACACACACACAGCAGCAGGCGATTTTTGTTTCCTTCTTCTTTACCATTATATTTGTTTTAATGAGTGGTCTTTTTACTCCTGTGGAGAGCATGCCAGTATGGGCTCAATATATAAACAGGTTAAATCCAGTCGCCTACTTTATTAAGATAATGAGGATGGTTCTCCTGAAGGGAAGCGGTTTTTTGGACATTAAATGGGAATTTATTTCTCTTTTCATATTTGGGATTTTTTCTATTATAATGGCAGTGTGGAGGTATAGAAAGAGGGCGTGAGAGTGTTAAATTCGTAGAATCGGGAAGGGACATGGAATGAACTCGCCACAAAAATTTTATAGATTTGCCATTTCCTATCTGACTCTATTTTTTTTAGTATTCTTAGGCTCGAATGGATCGCCATCATCTGAGGAAGTATCTCTTGTCGAGAAGCTGATTCAACTTCCTGATGTATGGATAAGAACCATTCGAGCTCAGGATCATTTCAAGGAAGCATACGAGATAAGGCTCTTGCAACCATTGGATCACAATCGGCCTGAGGGTAAGAAGTTTCAGCAGCGAATTTTTATCTCACACGTGGATTTTTCCAGTCCCGTAGTTTTTGAGACAGAGGGCTACTCGGTAGAGAAGAATACAACAAAGGAGTTGAGTTCTATTTTAAAGTGCAATCAGATAATAGTAGAACACAGGTTTTTTGGCACCTCTGTTCCAGATTCAATGGATTGGAAATATCTTAATATCGAGCAGGCAGCAGCAGATCATCACAGAATAGTGATGCTCTTTAAATCTATATATCCTGGAAAGTGGATAAGTTCGGGATGGAGTAAGGGCGGTCAGACTGCCATGTATCATAGGCGCTTCTATCCCGAGGATGTGGATGTGACTGTTGCATACGATTCGCCTCTGAATCTTTCTCTTGAAGATAAGAGGATCGATGCATTTTTCGATACAGTTGCCACAAAGGATCAGAGGAGCCGTCTAATAAGATTTCAGAGACTCATACTTCAGAGGAAGGATCGAGTGATCCCACTGTTTAGAGACTATGCATGGAACAGTGGTCTGGAGTTTTCGATTGGTCTGGAGAAGGCCCTTGAATACTGCGTGCTCGAATATACCTTCAGTTTCTGGCAGTATCACAAGATCGATCCTATGACGGTGCCTGGAACCGAGGCAACCTCAGAGGAGCTTTTTAACCACTTGAAGAGAGTTGTCCATCTGCCCTCATATTCCGACAGGGCCATGGATTCTCCATCCATGTATCAATTCGCAACAGAGCTTGGTTATTATGGTTATGTAAAGAGGTATGTTAGGGATCTTCTTAGTTGTGACTACTATCCAAACTGGATTTTTGCTCCGCAGAATACGGATCTTACATATCATCCTGAAAAGATGCAGGATATAGAACGATGGATTCAAAACCATGGGGAGAGAATGTTGTTCATATATGGATCAAGAGATCCCTGGTCTGCACCTCAGGTAAGATTGAATGGTAACAAAAATTGTTTGAAGATGATTCTTCGTGGAGGCAATCACTATACCTTTATAAGGAGTTTCTCTGATAAGCAGCAGCAAAAGATTATCCAGACACTTGAGAGGTGGCTCGACTTGAAGATCTCAAACTAGGGATCGATATGGAAAAGGAGAAAAGGTTAAGGGTAATCTCTGCGAGCAGAAGAATCGAGCTTGTTGGTTTTTTCCCTGACAGGCTTTTAGAAATTCTCGAAAATAGATGTGCTCCAGATAGTGTCCATTCGATAGTGCTATGGAGCAAGAATCCAAAAAACATTTTAATTCATAAGGGTCTTAACAGAAAGCTCAGGCAGTATGGTCAGATCGTTCTACACTTCACGATATCTGGCATGGGTGCAACATATTTAGAGCCCAGAATTCCGGATACTGCCGAATCGATCTCAATGATTCCTGAGATCATCGAGTTTCTTGGATCCCCTATGCGTCTGAGATTGAGATTTGATCCGATCGTTCATCTCCGTCTTCCAGATGGAAGAGAGTTTACAAATCTTGGACTATTCCCCGAGATTATCAGGGCAGCTACTAAATATTCACTAAAAGAGATTATAATAAGCTGGATGGAGCCCTATCCCAAGGTTGTAAAGAGGTTGAGTCGATTTGGCATTGAGTCGATTCAGATCTCGGAAGAGCTTTTTAAAAGAGAAATGGATTGGATTATAGAATATGCAAGAAATCATGGAGTAAGAGTTGTTGGATGCTGCGTGCCGGGGCTTTCGAGTTCAAGATGTATTGATGGTGCGATGCTGAGCCGTCTGCATCCTGAGGGTCTTGCGGCACCCTCTGAAAAGGCCTCGGGTCAGAGAGAGCTCTGCCAATGTACAAAAAGCTGGGACATTGGGTGGTATAATCTCTGTCCGGGAGGGTGTCTCTACTGTTATGCAAATCCCGTTGTATATGGATCGCTTGCTGGATGTGATCCATCCTCTCGGCCGTATCATTTATGATTTATGTTTTATTGCTTCAGTTTGCAGGAGAAACAGAACTATTAAATCTGAATCTTAATTTTACCAGTCATATTTTGCAGCAACAGGCATTCTTCTTCCTATACCAAATGCCTTGCTGGTAATCTTCAATCCTGGTGCTGCCTGCCTTCTCTTGTGTTCATTCTTATTGATCGCATTAATGACCCATTTAACCGTTGTTTGATCCAGACCCGATTCGATTATCTTTTCTGCGCTCATTCCCTGATCGAGATACAGTTCTAATATTCTGTCAAGAACATGATATGGAGGAAGCGTGTCCTGATCCTTCTGATCTGGCTTGAGTTCGGCAGATGGAGGTTTCTCGATTATGCTTTTCGGAATGATTTCTTTTTTTCTGTTTATGTATCGGGCCAGCTTATAGACCAGTGTCTTGGGCACATCTGCAAGAACACTCAGGCCGCCGCTCATGTCGCCGTAGAGAGTGCAGTATCCAACAGAGAGCTCACTCTTGTTGCCTGTTGAGAGAGTGAGATATCCAAATTTATTTGACAGTGCCATGAGAATGTTTCCGCGGATACGAGCCTGGATATTTTCTTCTGTCTCATCCTCCGATCTGCCTGAGAAGTGTGATCTCATGGTTTTAATATAGGAGTTAAAAATGGGTGTTATCGGAACTGCCAATAGTTTTATACCAAGATTTTTCGATAGTTTTTTAGAATCCTCTATACTGCTTTTTGATGAATAAAGCGACGGCATGTTTACTCCGAGTACGTTTTCTGCTCCAAGCGCCTCTACGGCCAGAGAGCAGACAACTGCAGAGTCTATTCCGCCTGAAAGCCCTACGACGGCCTTCTTGAATCCACACTTTTTCATATAATCATTGATTCCGAGTATAAGCGCGTTGTGGACAGATTCAACTACCTCCTGAGGCCTGAAATCTCCGATTGAAATACTATTATCTAGATCGATGGTCACTATCTTTTCCTCGAATGAGGGGAGCAGTGCAATGAGGTTTGCTTTTCCATCCATTGCAAGGCTTCTGCCGTCCGAGATAAGTTCGTCGTTTGCTCCTACCTGGTTGAGCATTACAAAGGGCCTGTTGTAGCGGCGAACATGGTTTGCCAGCAGTCTGTAGCGAACCAACTCCTTTCCAATGCCAAATGGAGAGGCTGAGATATTTATGAAAAGAGTTGCTCCCTTATTGTTTAGCATTTTCAATGGATCTCTGGCATATATTCTGTCTGGGAATATGTCGGGATCGTTCCAGATGTCTTCACATATTGTTATGCCAAGGATCTCTCCACAGTAATTATATGTATCTATACTACTTGCAGGTTCGAAGTAGCGAGCCTCATCGAATACGTCGTATGTTGGGAGTAGCGACTTGTGCTGTATAAAACATATTTTACCACCTCTTACCAGAAGGGCAGAGTTGTAAAGTTTCTTTCCAAACCTGTTCTGATTTGGTTGAACCACGCCGCAGATGATTCCAATTCCCGGATAATTTTCCGATATCCTTAACAGATCGTTGATCGATTCTAAATATTTGTTTATAAAATCGTCTCGCTCTAAAAGGTCGAGTGGTGGGTATCCGGAGAGGAAGAGTTCAGGAAATACTACAACATCGGGATTTTCATTTTTAACACTCTTTAGTGTTTGTCTTATCTTTTCGAGATTTCCATCAAAGTCACCGATGGTTGGATTTAGCTGTGCGAGTGAAATTTTCACGAAATTTTTTCCTTATGCTATTTCTCTTTTGGTGTTGATAATCTAAATCATTTTTTGGTGAATGTCAAGATGGGATATTTCTATTATTATCACCAAGATATTTGGTATTTTTTATCAGGGAAAATAGTTCTAAAGTTGGATAGGCAAGATTTGCCTGAATTATCAAAAATTGGGTGCATGGAGTCATGAAAATAATGGCCTAAGTCTTTTCAAAACAATATGATAAATTTTTAGCTAATTTGTGGTATGTGCTTTGCTAATTCTATGGCAGTGATTCTTATTAATATAAAAAGCCAATGAAAAATATATCTAAAACAACAACAAGAATCTTATTCTGTATTATATTGATTGTTGCACCGCCGGTAATACTGGATGCGGCAAGTGTTACTATAAGCTGGCTGCCCAATGGCGAGCAAGATCTGGCAGGTTATAAGATATACTACGGCACCCAGAGCGGGATATATTCAAACATTATAGATGTTGGTAATGTAACGAGTTATGAGATCTCGAATCTGGCGGATGGAACAACATACTATTTTGCCGTCACAGCCTATGATATTAGTGGAAATGAGAGCAGCTATTCTGAAGAAGTATCGTGTCTTGTAAGGGATCTTCAGCCTCCAACTGTGATTTCGGCATCCTGTCAGCTCATAGATCGCGTAAAGGTTGTATTCAGTGAACCTGTGGAAAAGAATTCTGCAGAGATTGTTACCAACTACTCGATCGACAAAGGAGTTGTTGTCCAGAGCGCAGAACTTCAGCAGGACAACAGGAGTGTCTATCTTTATACTACTCAGCACCCTGCAATAGATACATATACAATAACGATAAACAATGTAAGGGACAGGGCAAGCGTGCCAAATACGATCGAGCCAAATACACAGGTCTCCTATTCATGGAGCGGAGGCGATACCACTGCTCCTGTAATAACTCAGGTGAGATTGTATCAGAACGATCCTAACGATTTTGTGGTTGTGCAATTCAACGAACCACTCGATCAGGGTTCTGCGCTTGCAGATACGAACTACTCGATTTCTCCATTCATATCGATAGTCAGTACTGGAATAAACAGAGATTTCAATACTGTGTTTCTTACAACTGGCAAGCATGTACAGGGCGTCTCATATACGCTTTCTGTGAAGAATGTCAAGGATGGATTTGGCAATTCAATAGATAAGAATTCAAAGATTAACTACTACTGTGCATCTCAGGATACATTTCCTCCCACTCTTATGGCAGTTCGGGTGCTGAGTTCAACAGAGATAAAGTTGGAGTTCAGTGAGAGCCTGAATGAAGCCAGTGCAGAGAATGTCTCTAATTACACAATAACACCGTCTGTTAGTATTACATCGGCAGTGCTTCAACAAGACAAGATGTCAGTGATACTCCAGACCGAGGAACATCAAGCCGGAACATACACAATAAGTGTAAGTGGAGTTGGAGATGACAATGCATCGCCCAATCTGATCGATCTGGCTCAACTGCAGTACACATATGTACCTCCAGATAATACTCCACCCAAACTCATTGGGGCAAATCTTACAAGTGATGATCTCTTGGAGTTGATATTCGATGAACCAATTGATCCGACCAGTGCTGAAGATAAAGGCAACTATTCCATCGATCCGTATGTATCTATAAAAAAGGCGCATCTGGATGTGTCGCAGAAAAAAGTACTCATTGAGACAGAGTCACACTCTGAAGGCAATTACAGGATAACTGTAAGTGGAATAAAGGATCAGGCAGATCCTCCTAATATAATACAATCTGGCAGCTATTTAGAGTATTCTTATACTCCTCCTGACAATACTCCTCCTCATGTGGTTAAGGCAGAACTTCATGGTTCAGACATGGTCGTTATTCAGTTCGATGAGTCACTCGACAGGGCCAGCAGTGAGAATGTTTCTAATTATACTATTGATCCATTTGTAAGCATAAGCACTGCTTCACTTGTTGGAGACTCACTCAATCGTGTTTATCTTGAAACAGATGATCATCAGCCAGGTGTTACTTACACATTATCGGTCAGTGGAATATCAGACAGGGCGACAGTGCCAAATGTAATAAGTCAACCAGAAAAAATAACATATGAATATGCAATAGTCGATACCATACCTCCAAGACTGGTTTCTGTTGAACTTCAGGGTAACAGCTTCCTGAAGCTCGTTTTTAGTGAATCGCTCGATAAATCTTCTGCAGAGAATAAATCCAACTATACAATTGATAATGGTATAGAGATAGAGGAGGCAACATTAGATGCATCTATGTGTAAGGTGTTCTTGAAGACTACTCCACATCAGCCGAGCGTTGAATATGTTGTGACAGTACAGGGAGTCACGGATGTGGCTCAGCCTGCAAATGTGATCGGCAGTGAGAACAGCAAGCACTATGTCTGCGAATCGCAGGATGTTGTGCCTCCCAAGCTTTTGAGAGCTGAACTTCACGGCAGCACTATTCTTGAGCTCACTTTCAGTGAGCCACTCGATAAGAGTACTGCATTGAATAAGGATAACTACTCAATAGATAACGGAATCGAGATACTGGGACTGTCGATAAGTAATTCCCAGCAGGATGTTTTTCTCGAAACAACGACACATAAACCTGGAACATATACGATTACAGTGAACAATATCAAGGATCTTGCAGAGATTCCAAATATAATAGCTCCTGAAACAAAGAAGACATATTCATATACACCAAAGGATACGCTGGCACCGATACTTATCAGTGTTAAACTGCTAAATTCGACTATGCTCGAACTATGTTTTAATGAGCCGCTCTATAGACAGTCAGTAGAGGATACAAACAACTATTCGATAAGTGGGGGTGTGCGAGTTGAGCGTGCCATATTGAATGTTGATATGACAAACATAATACTGCAAACCACTACACATGAGCCGGGAGAATACACAATAACAATTAACAATATCCAGGATGGCTCTGCAGCGAGAAACACCATAGCGGAAAATACTGTGGCAACTTATATATATGAGGTGGAAGACAGGACACCTCCAACAATTTTGTCTGCAGTTCTCAGCAGCGAGAAGAAATTGGTAGTTACTTTCAGTGAGCCTCTCGACCCAACGAGTGTTCAGACGATCTCCAATTATGCAATCAATAAAAATATTCGCATTCTTGATGTATATCCAATACCATCTGAGGGAAAGGTGACCCTTGAGACCACACCACATGCTGCTGGTGATTATATCCTGACTGTGAATGGGATTCGTGACGCTTCTACCTTTAAGAACACGATTGAACCTTACAGCCAGATCGAGTACTCATGGAGTCCTGTAGATACCACATCGCCATCTCTTGTTTCTGCGAATTTGATTTCAGAAAATTATTTAAATCTCACATTCAGTGAACCCATCGATGAGGTCGAGGCAAATAAGGTTGAAAATTATACTATTACTCCATACGTCGAGATTTTGAATGCCAGACTCGATGCCAATCTTATGGAGGTTGGACTAGTGACAAAATCGCACAGGCCTGGCAGTTATATAATTACAGTTAAAAATATAAAAGACAGAGCATTCAATCCAAACACGATTTCTAACAATCAGGCGGAATACACTTATACACCTCCAGATACCTCACCACCTCAAATCGTGTCTGCCAATCTTAGAACTGCTATGAGTCTTGCTATAGTGTTTAACGAGGAGATATCCAGAGAGAGTGCAGAAAATATATCAAACTATGTTATTACTCCAAATATTAAAGTAACAGACGCATCCCTTCTGGCTTCACTAAATGAAGTGCGACTCGAAACAACGCCGCATCAGCCAGGAGTTAACTATAAAATAAGAATCAGTGGAATAGAGGACAGGGCTCCTGTGCCGAATACTATTTCTGAGGCGATCGAGATAGAGTATACATACACACAGCCCGATACGATCAGACCCGAAGTGATTTCTGTAAAGCTTCAGAGTTCCAACCTTCTTGAAATCTATTTCAGCGAGGCAGTCGAACAGCTCTCAGCAGAAAACAGGCAGAATTATAAAATAGACAATTCTGTAGAAATTCTTAATGCATCCTTAGATACTTCAAAACTCAACAAGGTCTATCTCCAGACTACCGATCATCTGCCTGGGTTTGAATACCAGATCAACATTAAAAATGTAAAAGACAGGGCTCCGATTCCCAACACTATTTTGCCAAATACATGGATCTCATATACGATGCCGAGTTCTGGTGGAATGTCAGACAACACATCACCACAGGTCGCTTATGTGGATGTGATTTCCCCAACCAAAGTAGATATTGTCTATTCAGAACCTGTTGACAGCGCTTCTGCAGTGGATCTTAAAAATTATTCGATAAGCGGGAATGTGGAAATAAAATCTGCGGTCCTGGATTCAAGCAGAGTAAGGGTTCACCTGACTACTTCTCAGCACCAGAAGGGGAAGTCGTATTCAATAAATGTATCAGGAATCAAGGACTGTGCACCATATCCTAATGTTTTAACATCAGCCACACCAGTAAAATATATTCTTGGTGATGGTGCAACGCTTAGCAACTTAAGCAGGGCCGATTATCGCTGGAGAGAGTTTCATGTTGGTGACAGCGCCTATGTCGACAGAGACTACACAATAAAGCAGATTCCAGAATTCCTTGAAGGTGCAATTCAGATATTAACAGCAAATGACGATAAGAGTTCTACCGGCGATCAGTTCATATCTTTCGAACTGCGTGGCAATGCAACTATTTATGTTGCATATGATATGAGAATCGAAAAGGTTCCTTCATGGCTTTCTGGATGGAAGGTTACTGGTGACCAGATTGTAAATTCTCGTTCCGGAGTCTACTGGGTCTATTCAAAGGATGTAAAGAGTGGAAGGATAAACCTTGGGGCTAATAATGGTACGATAGATGACAACATGTATCTAGTTTTTATTATCCCGAGGCTCAGTAATGATGCTGTTGTATCGAGTATCAGCAGAGAGTCCTACCGGTGTGAATATGTAACAGTAGGAGACAGGTATTACATTGATAGAGATTATACTGTTGCCTCTATTCCAGAGGTGCTTGAAGGATTGCTCTGGATAAAGACGGCCAATGATGATAAGACTAATCGTGATCCTGACTTTTTAAGAGTGAATCTGAAATGGAAATCACGCGTTTATATAGCCTATGACTCGAGAATCGCAACTCTCCCCAAGTGGCTATTGAGCTGGAAGATGGAAAAGAAGCAGATCGTGGACTCGAGGGGCAACAAGTTTGATATCCTCTCTAAGGAGTGTGATGGCGGAGAATTGGTAATGGGCGGAAACTGCGGAACCTCTGATGACAATATGTATTTCATACTCATAGAACCACTGGAAGGAGGGAATCTTCCAAATGGCAATTCTAACGTTCCTGGCTACTTTGTGCTGAATCAAAACTATCCAAATCCTTTTAATCCGACAACTACAATTAGTTATGAAATCTTAAAGGCTGGAGACATAAACATTACTGTCTACAACATTCTTGGTCAGACCATTAAGGTGCTGGTTAATGAATATAAAGAGCCCGGCACTTATGAGATAACATGGGATGGAAAGGATAGAAATGGATATCCAGTGGCAAGCGGTATCTATTTTTACAGAATACGATCAAAGGATTTTGCCAGAAGCAGAAGGATGCTTCTCTTGAGATAGGAGTTATCATGATTTTTGTACTGGTCATAATTTTTGGTTTGATAATTGGAAGTTTTTTAAATGTAATCATATATAGAGTACCAAGGGGTATATCGATAATTCGTCCTGGTTCTCACTGTCAGAATTGTAAAGAGCCGATAAAGTGGTACGATAACATTCCCTTAATAAGTTATATAATTCTAAGAGGAAGATGCCGGCACTGCAAGAGTCCAATCTCATGGAAGTATCCTGCTGTAGAGTTAATCACTGCCCTTTCATTATTTCTCATTGTGTTTAAATATCGACTCTCCAGTGATTCGCTTATATACACAATTTTGATACTATTTCTAATTCCTATAAGTTTTATTGATTTAGAAAGAAAATTAATATTGAATAAGCTGACAATACCATGTTTCATTTTGGGAATATTACTAATAACTGTGTTGCAAAATGAACGTATAGTAAATTCACTGATAGGAGGAGTTGCAGGAGGGGCGATTATTTTAATAATCAGTGTTTTGGGGCGGATCGCTTTCAAGAAAGAAAGCATGGGAATGGGGGACATGAAACTACTTGTTATAACAGGTATTTACGTCGGATTTCCAGGAGTGTTACTCTGTCTATTTTTTGGGATAATCGTATCCGGTATTTATATATTTTCTGGAATGTTATTGAAAAAGATTAAGTTAGGAGATACTATTTCTTTTGGCCCATTTATTGCAATAGGCACACTGGTGTATCTCATTTTTGGAGATTTGATGCTGGGCTGGTATGTGGGTCTGTTATAATCTTCAAAGAGATACTCTGGTGGGGCAAGTGAGGTGGAAAATATGAAAATCGTAAGGAAACATGAACAGGAAAGAGAACAAGAGACCAGGAATGATGAGTGTTTGCTTTTTGAAGAAGAGAAAAAGAACGGCAAAAAGCGAGTACTTGTCGTGGATGATGACCCATTGGTAGTGAAGGTTCTATATAAGCCCCTGGTAAATGCAGGTTATGATGTCAGGATTGCCAAACATGGTCTTGAGGCGCTTCAGAGGGTTAAGGAAGAGAGGCCCGATCTAATAATTCTGGATATCCTGATGCCGCTCCTCGATGGGTTTAAGGTTGCCAGGTTTCTAAAGTTTGATAAGCGGTACAAGGATATACCGATCATTGTTCTCACATCAAGGGCAACAGAGGGTGAGAGAAAAATTGGAAAGCAGGTTGGAGCAAATGAATTTTTATATAAGCCATTTAGGGTTCCACAGGTGTTAAATATTGTTCAGAGGTATCTGAATGCCTAAGAGCGAAACCACATATGCCTCAAATCAGGTATTGGATAGAAGAGAGGATAAGGTTCTTGCAAAAGCCCTGGTTGAGCGAAAGTTATTAACGATTCAGCAGGCAAAGGAGGCTCTGGCAAAACTGAGGAATGGGCAGTCTTCCAAGACCCTTGAACAATATTTAATCGATTCTAAAATCCTGAGTGAAGAGGCAATCTTAGAGACCAAGGCCTCTCTGTGGAATGTGCCATTTGTTGATCTTAAAAATTATGAGGTCGATCCTGAGGTGGTGGACATGGTTCCTGCGAAGGTGGCAAGAGAGTATATGCTATTTCCTCTATTCAGAATCGACGAGACACTACTCATTGCAATGACCGACCCAAAAGATGTCAAGGCGATCGACAAGGTTTCGCACATAACACAGCTTGAGGTCTCTCCCACTCTCTCGACAAGGAGTTCGATCGAGGATGCTATCAATCGTTATTATGGTGATAAGTCTGATGTTGTAATAGCCGAAGCAGCAGATGAGGAGATTCAGGACATCCTGGAATCTATAGAAGCAGAGGCACTGGATGAGGAGAGTGAAGAGGAAAAGACTGCTCAGGATTTAGAGCGTCTTGCCGAAGAGGCACCAGTAGTAAAGATGGCAAACAAGATATTGATAAATGCCATAGTTGAGGGAGCCTCTGATATACATTTAAATCCAGAAGAAGATCAGCTGCGGGTCAGATATAGAGTAGACGGGGTACTGCGAAACAGTTTCAATCTTCCGAAAAATTTACAGGATGCTATCATATCAAGGATAAAGATTCTCTCGAATCTCGACATTGCAGAACATCGGGTCCCCCAGGATGGTCAGCTTAGGTTGAAATTAAAGGATGGAAGAGCCATAGACATACGTGTTTCGACTCTGCCGTCTGCATATGGTGAGAATGTTGTGCTTCGTGTGCTCGATAAGAGTGCTGCATTACTTAAGCTTGAAAATCTGGGGTTTGAGGAGGATGCATACAAGGTTCTCACAGATCTTCTATCGAATGCATATGGAATTTTACTAGTAACGGGTCCTACAGGAAGCGGTAAGACGACCACTCTTTATGCTGCACTCAACAGATTATCGACAATAGAAAAGAATGTAATAACACTCGAGGATCCTATTGAGTATCGACTTCCTCTTATCCGTCAGTCTCAGGTTAACATTAAAGCAGGGATGACATTTGCTAAAGGATTAAGGGCGATTCTTAGGCAGGATCCCGATATAGTAATGGTAGGTGAGATTCGAGATACAGAGACGGCGAATATTGCTATTCAGGCAGCCCTGACAGGTCATCTCGTACTTTCGACTCTGCATACAAACGATGCAGCAGGAGCAATAACAAGACTCGAAGAGATGGAAATCGAACCGTTTCTCATTGCAACTGCAGTACTCGGTGTACAGGCCCAGCGGCTTGTGAGAAAGATATGTCCAGATTGTAAGGAGGAGTATCATCCAGATATCGATATACCAAAAGAGGTATTAAAAAAGTTTGGGATAGAAGATGGCGACAAGGGGGAATTGAAATTTTACAGGGGAAGAGGATGTAAGAGGTGTAAGGATACAGGATATAGAGGAAGGATCTCGATTCAGGAGGTGCTTCCGGTTACTGACAGAATAAGGAAGTTGATTCTGAAGTCTGCAACATCTGTCGATATAAAGAGAGCTGCAATAGAGGAGGGTATGCGGCCACTAGTGGAGGATGGATGGATTAAGGTTCTAAAGGGGATCACCACTGTCGAAGAGGTATTACGGGTTACAAACATGGATTAATCAATGAGGAGTTGATGAGGATATGCCTTCATTTGAATGTAAAGTGGTCACTGCTACGGGTAAGGTAACAACAGAGATACTTGAAGCACCTAATGAACAGGTTGTCTCAAAAGAGCTGTTTAAGAGAGGTTACAGACCCGTACAAATAAAAAAGAGGAAAGAGGTGAAGGAGGCATCGGGTTCTGGTGGTGGAGGTGGTGGAAGTCTTTTTGGCAAAAAGATAAAGACCGATGAGATTATCCTCTTTACCAAAGAACTCGTAACCCTGCTCAGGGCTGGTGTTCCTATGTTGACTGCTCTTGAGGCACTCGGGTCTCAGAGTAAAAACCTAATGGGTGAGGTGATAAACAAGATTTATGTTGATGTTATGTCTGGAAAGAGTTTCTCCCAGGCTTTAGATCAGCATCCGAAGATCTTTTCTAAACTCTATGTAAATTCTGTGCGGGCTGGCGAGTTGAGCGGTTCGCTCGATGAAGTACTCGAAAGGCTTGCTGTAGTTCTCAAGAAAGATGATGAGACGAGAAAAAAGGTCAAATCTGCAATGAGGTATCCAACTTTTGTGGTTCTGGCAATGGTGGCTGCATTTGTAATTTTAATGGTAATGGTTGTGCCAAAATTTGGAGCTGTGTTTGCTGGACTTAATATGGAGCTTCCAATTTTCACAAAGATTCTTCTTGGAGTAAGCAATTTTGTTCAGAAGAATATATTGATTATAATAGGAATTTTTGGTGGAAGTTTCATCGGATTGAAGATTGCTATAAAGACAGAGAAGGGACAGTTCTGGTGGGATGGAGTAAAGATGAAGATGCCTCTTATTGGAAATCTGGTGGTCAAGAGCAGCATGGCAAGATTCACAAAGATGTTTGAGACTCTGAACAGGAGTGGTCTTCCCATTATTCAAACGCTTGCAACAGTATCTTCGGCTGTGGGCAATTCAGTAATAGAAAAGAAAGTAAGAGAGGTTGCGGCCGGTGTTGAGAGAGGAGAAGGAATTTCTGGTGCAATGAAAAAATGCGGTCTCTTCCCGCCAATAGTGATCAGGATGATTGCAATAGGTGAGCAGTCGGGTTCACTAGACAATATGCTGGCAAGTATCTCGAATCATTATGAGATGGAAGTTGATTATGCAATCAAGGGAATTACGGCAATGATCGAGCCTATTCTGACGCTTGTGCTTGGTGCAGCAGTTGTTGTTATGGCCTTTGGAATATTTCTGCCGATGTGGAATATGACAGGAGCAATAAAATAATAATATAGAAGTTTTATAAAAAACAGGATAAGGAGGTGATGGGCTAAGAATTGATTTTTAAAAGTAAGATCTTAACTACTCTATTACAGGTATCATAAAAAAAGGAGAAAAGCCATGTTTGAGAAAGGATTTACACTCGTTGAACTGATCGTTGTAATCGTGATCATAGGTATTTTGGCAGCGGTTGCAGTGCCTAAATTCTTAGATCTAAGTGACAATGCAAAGACTGCAGCCTGCAAGCAGAACCAGGCAGCCATAGAGACAGCATGTGCTCTCTATTATGCAAATGCTGCTATATCGGGCACAGCTTCATATCCATCTGCTCTTTCTGATCTCGTACCTAGTTATCTTGCAGAGCTTCCGACCTGCCCGAGCAGTGGAACTTATACTCTCAATACCACTAATGGTACTGTAACCTGCAGTATAGCAGCACATCAGAGATAATGGTCTGGTTTTGCTGCTGTTTCAATAGGCCGTGATATGGGGGGAGAGATGGCCTTTCCCCTCATATCATAAACCTGTTGAAGGTGTAAGATTAGAGAGGTTATTAAATTGTACAGATGGTTTTTTAAAAAACTATTTAGGCCAGTTCGAGGTTTTACCTTAGTTGAGATGGTGGTTGTTCTCGGCATACTCGCATTGGTTACGGGTGCTGTCACAGTATCGGTAAGCAATGTGAACAGCAATACAAGGCTTTCAAATGCTGCATACAGGTCGCTTTCAGACCTCAGGTATGCGCAGGAGATGGCCATATTGAACAGGAGGGAAGTTGAATTTATAGTAAACGTTGCAGGCAACTGGTATAAGGCCCAGTATAAGGGTGGCTCGGTTCTTCCGTCTCCACTTGATCCGAGTGAGAATCTTTATGTTGTCTTTAATCAGGGAGAATACAAGGGTGTAACATTTACCTCATCAGGCCTTGGGGGAAGCACGCTTTCTTTTGATCAGACCGGAAGGCCTCTGTTGGGCGGTTCTTCGCTTCCTCATGATGAGATATCTGTTATCTATTTCAACTCAAAGGTTCATCTTATTATTGTCTCTTCCGGATACAGCTATCTGTCAGAGACAGTTGGCGGAGGTGGCTGCGGATGTTAATTAAGAAGATAAAAGCTCTATTTAAGATAGATAATGAGTCAGGAATGGCTATAATTGAAGTCATTATTATCATGATCATTCTTGGCATTGCGGTTTTTCCATTGAGCAGGCTTTCTGTAACAAACTTTAAGAGTGCATCAGCAGGTCAGGACATTACAAGGGCGCTTCTATATGCTCAGGAGATAATGGAGAATATTATGGCAGATTACAACTCTCCAGATCCTACGATCGGTGGTTACGAGAATGTAAGGACAAGATGGCCTGGAACTCCACCCGGCACTCCCCCACAGGGGCTGAGTGGTACTGTATATATCTCGGATGAGCTTCAGCTGAATGGTGTAACATATGTGGTTGTCAAGGTAAGCGTGAGTCTTCAATCCCTTGATAACAAGGTCGAACTTACGTCTTGGATTGTTAAATAGTCGGATAACAATGAAGGCAAAGAGCATAAAAAAATATACAAGATTTTTTAAACACTCCAGAGGCTTTACACTAATAGAGTTGATTGTGGTCATGATTGCCATGGGAGTGTTAACCGTCTCGGTTACACCTTTTATTCGTACTCAGATAAAGGCTTATATTAATGCAAGGAACGGAAAGGATTTTCTTCAGGCAGCAAGAATAGGAATGTCCAGGATGATGGCAGAGATGAGACTGATCCAGAGTCCTGGTGATATCGATTACGGATATTCAGATGAGATTCAGTTTGATATAAGCTATGGCAACAATATAACATACAGTTATTCTTCCAATGCCCAGCAGCTTTCAAGGGAGAATGAGAAGTTGGTGATCGGAGTCAAGTCTTTCCTGATCGAATATTTTGATGAGCATGGGAATAAACTCTCAACACCCATTATTTTTAGCAGCGTTAATAACATTAGAAGAATAAGAGTAACAATGGTAGTCGGAAACGACAACCATGAGTTTGTACTGAGGGACCAGGTGGCGCCAAGGAGCTTTTATTACTAAGGAAAGAGTGAGAGGAAATGAAAATAGGTAGATATAAAAAAGAGGATGGATTCTTATCGGCCATGGTGTTGATTTTTCTTGTTACACTTTCTCTGATGGGTCTTGGTGCGTATGTATTGATTCGAACCGAAGTTGTTACAATAGGAAGTCAGATAAATAGAGTCAAGGCTGACTATGCTGCCGAAGGTGCGATGTACTATGCAATTAAGAGGGTTCAGAGTGCTACTCTTCCACTATCTGAGACAATCTCGATAGGTGATGGAGGAGTTACAATATATGCAGCAAGGGATCCTGGTACTGGAAACGTGACGGTCACGGTTCGTTCAACTGTCAGTGGAATAAAATCGAATCTTCAAGTGGTAATGAATAGCATATCTCTTGAGAGTCTTGGCCTCTGGACCACTGGTAGCTGTTCGGATATAACTGTTCGTGACGAGGGAGGACAGGAGGATGAGAGCCTGAAGATAGAGCAGGCCGATTCGATTCCACAGATGGATATTTCTGCTCTTTATTCGACTGCCTCGAGCCAGGGACATGTATATTCAGGCACTTACAAACCTTTAAACGACTATCCCAATGGAAGTTTCTATCACAGTCCTGGTGTTCCGAATGTAACCTATGTAAATGGTGATCTTGAGATAAGTGCGGGAAGAAGAGTCTATGGAATTTTTGTAGTGACTGGTGAGGTGAGGATAAAGTCGAGTTTTTTTGGTGGAGCTGGGCGTATTGAGGGAGTTGTTTATTTACCGAACGATCAAGATCTGGAAATGGACAGTTATACAAGAATTAATGGAGGTGTGCTTTCAAACGGGGATGTGAGTGGCGGCTTGTTTAGTGATGGGATTATCCAGTATAACTCAGATAGAATGGAAGCATTCAGTAATTTCAGGATGTATCCGGATGCTGGTGGGAGTGTGCAGATATCGAGCTGGCAATATATAGGATCTGATCAATAGAGATGAAGACAAAGAGCTTTCAAATACAGAAGAGTAAGATGTGGCCCCTTGTTCTAGGGATCGATATTGGCAGGGAGAGCGTCAAGTATCTTCTTCTGAGAAGGACGGGAAACGTTTTAAGAGTCGAAGGGTTTGGAAGATATTCTATCAAGGGTGGAGAGGAACAGCGCTATGAGGCCATGCAGGATGCCGTGCGGAATATTATTAACAAAGTCTCAAACCTGAAAAAGGCGAAAGTGGTTGTTGGAGTGGGTGGTTCCAATGTTGTAATCAAAAGGGAGAGTTTTCCGCCCCTATCAAAGAAGGAGCTCGTTCAGAGTGCATTGTTCAGTGTTCAGAGAGAGCTTGGAATAGAGGGCGATGTTTCAGGTATAGTGTGTGACTGTCAGCCGCTTGGTATTAAATCTGAAAAAGATGGAAACGAAGAATACATGCTGATAGGCATGCAGGAGGAACTCATAGATGGAAGCATAAAATTTTTAGTAAATGAAGGTATAGTCCCTGCCAAGGTCATGCCCTCTGTTATATCACTGACAAATCTTGTGCATTTTCTTCCTGCATCTGAAAGAAAGAGGGTAGTAGGCATTCTGGATATTGGCAGCAGGAGCAGCATGCTCATACTTGTTAAGGATGGAAGGTTGGATTTTTACAGAGAGATTTCTGTGGGGGGAGACGATTTTACGAATTCAATAATCGGAACAATCTTCCATGAGGGAAGAGCCGTACAATTTACAATAAAAGAGGCTCTTGAATTTAAGTTGAAATATGGATATCCTACTGGTTTTACAAGAGGTATGACATTTAAGGGTGCCCCGCTCTCAGAAGTAAAGACCGTGATGAGACCCGTTGTAGAACGTTTAATAAGCGAGATTCAAAGATCGATTGGATTCTATAAGGAAAATTCGAGTGGTGAGGCAATAAACTCCATCTATTTTGTTGGCGGCGGTGCAATGCTGAAAAATCTGCCTGAGGCGATCGAAGAAAAGCTGCGGATACCGGTTAAAAGGTTCTCATTACCACAGAGCATCAGGATCAGTGGGGGTAGTGATAAAATAATGATGTTTAAGAAGAGATTTCCTGAACAGGCATTGAGTCTTTCCCTTGCGATGGAGTACTCTTCTTCAGAGGCAAACCTTTTGCCTCAGCAGTATAAACGGGTCCACAAATTAGCAGTTGTAGAGAAGAGTCTGGCCTATTCTCTTGCTGCTGTTGTAATGTTTCTTGCATTCATGACATTTAATTTTCAGTCTAAACTAAGTCGGATTTCCAGTGAGGTTGCACAAAAAGAGGTACTCCTTCCGCAAATAGAGAAGAACATTAAGCTAAATAAATCGCTGCAGAATGAGATAATTACTCTGAACAAAAAATACTCGAATCTCTTGGCACTGACAAAACAGGACGAGACTCCGATACAGATATTGAAGATGTTTTCTCACTCTGTGCCGAAGGATTTACAGCTTGTATACGTGGAATATGGAAAAAAGAGGGAAGAGAATAACAGAAAGAAGCCGGCTCCAAAAAAGGGTGAAGAGCAGCCCAAGGCTACGCCCTGGATTGTCGTGATAAAGGGTATGAGCACAAAACCAAATAATGATGTTGGTATTTATCTGGCAAAACTCATAGTAGACATGGAAAGATCTGGATACTTTTCGGACGTGAAGCTGGAAAAGGATGAATGGAACGAAGAGCACGACTCATATAGATTCGAGATAACGGCAAATTTAAAGAAGTAGGTTAGAGATGATAAACAAAAAGATAATAATAATTTCAGCACTGATCGTAATCATAATTGTTGGATGGATACTGATTTATTATATCAATGTAAAGAGTAAGATTTCTCAATATAATGAAAGGTTGAAGATATACCAGAATAAAGAACAGATGAGTGTTACTCAGAATAAAATTGAATTTTTGAAGGCTAAAAGGGACAGTCTTTCCGATCTGGTTAATAAGAAGATAGATGAACTATTTTTAAGAAACAGGCTGATCTATATAGGAGATGAGATCGAAAAGATTGCAAGGAGATATAACTTAAAGCTTTTTGAGATTAAACCTGATTATGGTTCTCTCTCTGAACTTAAAGAGCCGAATACCGAGATATCGGTTCTTCCAATTACAATAGAGTACAGGGGACTCTTTCTTCAGTTTGCAAAGTTTCTTGATGATATTGATAAGTATCAATTCATTAGAGTGGACGAGGTGCAAATCGAGAGAGAACTGGAAGCAACGGAACTTAAGATAACTATAAAAGGGGTAGTAATTTTAAGGAAAGGAGGCCAATTGGAAAAAGAGAAGACAGTTAAAACATAAAATACAGGCCTGATTCGAATCATACTATGTTCAGGCCTGAGGAGGAGCTTACTCATGATTGATTGGAACCGGTATTTTAGGTTAATAGTCCTGTTAGGAGTGCTTGCCTTACTTCTTATTATGAGCGGGATAACGTGTACTCAGAAAAATCCAATCGATGCTACCAGCTCTGAACAGAGAGAAACATACTTACTTGTTAACATGTCAGCAAATCCTGAGCAGGTTCCTGTTGGCGGTTTTTATTCCAACATTCGGGTCAGGCTAATAAATCAGGATGGAGAACCAGTCGCTGACAGAGTCATATCTTTTACTACAACATCTGGAACAATCGAGTCGGCAGACACTACAGATGAAGATGGATGGGCCAGCGTGGTTCTCACGAGTGGTTTGGCAACGGGTGAGGTAAAGGTCACCGCAAAATATGGAGCAATTTCTTCTTCAATAAAAATCTATTTCATTTCTTCCTCTAAATCAAATTTTCAGATAGATATTAATCCCAAGGTTTTATATGCTAATGGTGTTGACACTGCAGTTGTTCAGGTAACGGTTCTTGACGATTCCTCAAGGGGAGTACAGGGTGCAGAGGTTACATTTTCAACGAGTGCAGGTACAATATCGCCTGTACAGGCCGTTACGAACTCGGAGGGCATTGCATCGGCAATATTGACGAGTTGTGCAAGCTCGCAGGATGTCAACGTTACTGTACAGGCAGTGTCGGATACTAATGTAATTGCCGATTATGTAAAATTTGTTGGTGTACAGCTTGGTGTTTCTGCATATCCGGATATAATCATAGCAGATGGAGAGAGTACTTCAAAGATATCTGCAGTATTGAAAGAGACCACAAGTCAGGTTGCAATCTCTGATGCAGAGATTAGGTTTGCCACTACAAAGGGATTGATACCAAATAAAAAGGATACCGATTCAAGAGGATTGGCAGAAGTAGAATTGACCAGTACAAGCAGTCCGGATACTGCGGTCGTTGTTGCACACTATGGAGAGGGAATAACTGCAAGTGATACTGTTATTTTTGCATCAGAAGCTGCAGGAATGAACACAATTTACGAAATAACGACAAGCTCGAGATATGTTTTTGCAAATGGGGAGAACTTTGTAGATATATCTGTAACGGTTGTTGATGACAAGGGCTCTCCTGTGTTTGGCCAGCAGGTTAATTTTTCTGTTACACCCAATGTACCTGGGGTCGATAGTACTGCAGTTGTTGTTACAGATGTAAATGGAATTGCAACTTTTAAAATGATTCCGGACACAGTTTCCTCTGACATAGATGCAACGGTGAGTGCCTATCTTGACGATCCATCTTCAACGGTGAGTGTTGATGTTGAGATAATAGAGGTAACGCTGACGGTTTCGGCTGTACCTTCATCAATAATAGCCGATGGTAGTAGCACCTCTACGGTTACGGCAATACTCAAGCGCAAGTCGACCAACATAGCGATAGCAGGGGAGAAGCTTTACTTTGGAACGAATCATGGTACGATACCAGGCGAGGCAGAGACGAACGCATCTGGTGTAGCGCAGGTTTTGCTTACCAGCAGCAGCACGCCTCAGACGGCCAATGTTGAGGTTAGTTATGGTAACAAGCATGCTGATCCGTGGCCTCTTCAGGTTAGTTTTGTTTCTGAGGCTGCGGCAGGAGATACGATAACAGAACTTAGTGCTACGAGCAGTATGATATATGCCAATGGAGAGAACTATTCGAGGATAAGCGCGGTTGTACGTGATGGAGATGGTAATCCTGTTTCTGGTCGTACTGTACACTTTGCAGTAACGCCGTCTGTACCGGGAGTCAGCACGCCTGTTTCTGCTGTTACTAATTCCAGCGGCATAGCAACTTTTGATTTGATTCCGGACACAGTTTCCTCTGACATAGATGCAACGGTGAGTGCCTATCTTGACGATCCATCTTCAACGGTGAGTGTTGATGTTGAGATAATAGAGGTAACGCTGACGGTTTCGGCTGTACCTTCATCAATAATAGCCGATGGTAGTAGCACCTCTACGGTTACGGCAATACTCAAGCGCAAGTCGACCAACATAGCGATAGCAGGGGAGAAGCTTTACTTTGGAACGAATCATGGTACGATACCAGGCGAGGCAGAGACGAACGCATCTGGTGTAGCGCAGGTTTTGCTTACCAGCAGCAGCACGCCTCAGACGGCCAATGTTGAGGTTAGTTATGGTAACAAGCATGCTGATCCGTGGCCTCTTCAGGTTAGTTTTGTTTCTGAGGCTGCGGCAGGAGATACGATAACAGAACTTAGTGCTACGAGCAGTATGATATATGCCAATGGAGAGAACTATTCGAGGATAAGCGCGGTTGTACGTGATGGAGATGGTAATCCTGTTTCTGGTCGTACTGTACACTTTGCAGTAACGCCGTCTGTACCGGGAGTCAGCACGCCTGTTTCTGCTGTTACTAATTCCAGCGGCATAGCAACTTTTGATTTGATTCCGGACACAGTTTCCTCTGACATAGATGCAACGGTGAGTGCCTATCTGAGTGATCCATCAAACTCTGTAGATGTTGATATAGATATAGTCAAGGTCTCTTTGACAGTCACAGCCTTTCCGGATGAGATTCCTGCAGATGGGAATTCTACATCAACGATTTCGGCTGTTTTGAAGAGGTCGTCCACAAGCATTGCTATTGCAGGAGAGAATATTAATTTTGCTACAGATGCTGGAACAATACCAGCATATGCAGAGACAAATCAGTCGGGTGTTGCTCAGGTCTCACTTAAAAGCAGTACTTCTCCTGATACTGCCCATGTTCTGGTTACATACGGTGATGTAAAATCTTCTCCATATCCAATAGATGTGAAATTTACTGAGACCGTTGGAGAGCCTGCAAATATAACTGTTACTGCATATACTGGTGGAGATCCACAGAACGTTATAACAGAGCTTCCTGCAGATGGTGTTACAACGGCTACCATAAGAGCTGTTGTTAAAGATGAAAAGGGAATGAATGTTAGTGGAGAAACGGTAAAATTCTCTACCACTGTTGGCGATATAACTCCAAGTGCACAGACTGATGGAGATGGGGTTGCTGAGGTGCAGTTCTCAAGCAGTGAAGTTGGAATTGCTCAGATAACGGCACGTGTTGATCTGAGCGGAGGGGGGAACATTTACGACATTATTAACATTACCCTTACTCCTGGACCTCCGCAATCTGTACTCTTGCGGTTCTCTCCAAATTCAATGGGGGTTAAGGATTCAGGAAAGAACCAGACAGTTACTGTATATGCAGATGTAAAAGACAGTAAAAACAATCCAGTAGAGGATGGTACTAAGGTAGTATTCCATATTATACAATCTCCTTCTGGAAACGAGACAATGAGTCCGTCAGAGGGCACCGAAATATCTACAGTAGGTGGTACTGCTCAGGCATCATTCAAGAGCGATACTGTTTCCGGTACTGCAAAGATACAGGCAGAAGTGACAGAGGATTCAGACGGTAATCCTGTGACAGATGTACGCTCGATCGCCACAGAGATCGTTATTCATTCTGGTCCTCCATATATGGAAGATATTGCAGACTCCAGCACAACACATCTTACAATAGTTCCTCGACGGCTGAACATATATGCCGGTCTCGATACAACACTGTTAAGTGTTTCTATAAGCGATAAATATATGAACGAAGTTCAGGAAGGAACGGCAGTATATGTATCTACGACAGGTGGGAAGGTCATAATGGATGATCCGAGCACAAGTTCTACTACAAATGAGGACGGCATTGCAACATTTATACTTCAGGCTCAAGATCCATATCCTGACACGACAAGATGGAGAAATACTTTTGAGAATCCCAATATTCCGGGTCGGCCGATATATGGCGATCCACCCGATTTTGATAATGATGGTCATCCAAATCACGGTATTGCACGAATTCTGGCATATACAAATGGAGTAGACGACAACAAAAGCGATATTAAGGTCTGGAATATCTGCAGCGTGGTAATATCGCACAATATCAGTCATTACAATGTATACTCAGACAAGGCCATAATTGCACCTGGAGAAGCAGCACTGATCACAATAGAGGTTTGGGATGTGAATGGTAATCCTGTTGTTTCAGGATCTACTTTGAGTGCTAGTTATGCACCTTCTTCCGTATCTGCAGAATTATCATGGCAGAAGAAGACAACGGCAGATCCAGGATCTTGCTACTACTATCTGTACTGTTATAATACTATAGATCCAACGGATCCAAATGCAATAGAAGGCGATATTACGATTACTGTTTCTATCAGCAGTGTTAATGGACTGGCCGAGGGCTCGGTTACTATCCATCTGTCATTATAATTTAAAGGGGAAAGAAATGAATATCAGGAAATATTTAATAGCAGCACTCTTGATTTCAGCACCATTTTCCTCAGAACTGTTTTCACAGCTTTCTGGGAATCCGACATGGTCGAGTGGAAAGGGGATATGGAGCATGAGTGCTGGAGGTGCATATATAAATCAGCAGGTGGGATCTGAGATCGAGATATCGAGGCGATACATTCTAAAGAGCAGTTGGGGCATAACTCCATGGCTCGACTTTTATCTCATGGGAGGAGCAGTCCAGCTCGAACTTCAGAGCCAGAAGGATATGGTTTCAGATTTCAGGGATAAGTTCAGATTCGCCTGTGGTTTTGGATTTCACATGGCACATCGACTCGGCTCTCTTGGATCTGTCAGCCTCTATTCAGACATTCAGGCATTGAGGTTTGTCTCTCAGGGTTCTTTTATTGATGATTTTGAAATCGAAGGTCAGATGTTTTTAAATCACTACAAAATGAAATATGACTGGAGAGAGTTTAGGGGTCAGGCTGGAATAGTGGTTCCTTACGGATCGTTTAGATTCTATGTTGCTGGTGCAGTATGGTATTTGTGGCGGCTGGAGAAAAAAAGAGAGTACAGAGAGTACGGCAGTGAGATGAGTTTTCTTGGAGAGTATGAGGGAGAGTATCTCAGTGATGTATGGACAGGTGGGATTGCCGGTATAGAGCTGGTTCTGCCCAAGAGATATGCCATAACTTTGGAATGTCTTTTTTTCAATATGAACAATTATCACATAATGATTGGAATTTGTCAAACAGGAAGATTAGGTTGGTGATGTATTATGGCACTTAAAAAGAGTGAAAAAAGACTTCTCATAATTCTGGGCATTGCAGTATTTGTTTTTGTACTTGATAAGTTCATTCTAAAATCAGGGAAAGAGCAACCTCCACAGGCAGCTGTTACTCCGACTGAGGTAAAGAGTACTACTGTTTCGGCTGGAGAAAAGGCGACAGCGGTGAAGACTCAAAAAAATGAAAATGTCGTTCGTTTCGATACATGGGGTAGAGATCCATTTGCAGTTACGGCTTCTGCCAGTAAGGGTAGCAGTAAAAGAGCAAACAGAAAATATAAATTAAAGGCAATTATCAAAAGGGAAGGAAGATCACTCGCATTAATAAATGATATGATCATTGCCGAAGGAGAGGAGAAGAAGGGTCTAAAAGTAACAAGGATAACAGATAACAGTGTGGTTTGTATGGCGGGTGGTAAAACAATAAATTTGAAATTAGAGGGAAGGTAGCCATGATACGTAGAAAATTACCAACATTCGGGACTCTACTACTCCTTATGTTTGTATGCTTACCGTTGTATGGAAGAAAGGGAGCAAATCTTCTGTCCATAAAAAGAGGAGAGTCAGGTAACAGGTCATGGGCTGTCTTTAATTTCAGCGAGATGGTCTCATGGGTCGGAATATCGCAGTCAGAGAGGGGCAGAGTATCGCTCTACTTTGAGGGAACTGCAGGTGACCTGAATAATTCCGATATATTTGTTAACTATGCTTCTAATCAGCGGATTTCCATAAAACAGGTAAGCAGTGTTCCTTCCATTTTTAAAGCAGACATATTGTATGACGAGGATATTCCCCTGGCAATATTGAAAAAGAGCAGTCATCTTGTTGTGGCATTTAACAATGAACGTCTGATGGGCATTGATGTCCTGCCAGAGAGGACGGAGGGTATGACCAAGCCAGGTTCTTTAAAGAACATATCCAATGTGATACAGGAGAAGTATGTTAGAACATATTTTCAATTTGATGGAAAATATGACCTGGTTGGATATATGCGTCCATCAAAGAGTGTGGCGGCTTTGTTTTTCCGAGGCGCAAAATTGGAAAGCGTTGAGGATGATCTTACATATCCTTCGAGTCCCTTAAGGCGGATAAGAATTTTTGATGATAAGAAGGGTTTTGTAAAGGCAGTAATGTTTTTTCAGCCAGAGGCATCCTTTTCTATTGCGCAGAGATATCCAGATTTAATAGTTCAGACAGATGTGATCACTCCGCCTCCTGTTCAGGAAAAGTTGGTCAGAGAGGAAACAGGTAGTGTTGGAAAAGAGACTGCCCTGAAGGAAGAGTCAAAGAAGGAACCTGAAAAGATTGTCGGCAAGAAGCTGGCAGAGGCGACTCCTTTGTCCAAGACGATCGAGGAGAAAAAACAGCAGGTTGTGCCTGAGGAAAAAAGGCAGATTGAACTTGACAGGAGCAAGAAAAAAGAAGAGAAGCCAAAAGCTACAGTAGAATCTGTCCAGAAGAAGGAACAAAAGGGGGGAGCTCCTGAGAGGAAGAAGGCTCTTGCCATGAAGGAGGTTAAAAAAATTGAGGCTGAGCCGAGCAAAATTCCGTGGGACAAGAAGGTATCTTTCAATTTTCGATCGACCCCGATTCATGATGCATTGAGAATAGTGGCATCCTCATACGATTTAAACATGGTAATAACAGATGGTGTTGAGGGATCGGTTACGATGAATTTAAAGGATGTTACATTAAAACAGACTCTTGATAAGATAATTTATACAAATAACTGTGAATATTATGAGGATAGTGGGATAATAACAGTAAAGCCAGCAGGTGTGGTTTATGCAGGTGGGCAGGTAACAAAGGTCTACAGGCTCGAATATGCAGATGCAAACAATATTGCCAATGTGGTGCGCCAGATTGTTGATAATGATTCAATGGTACAGGTTTTTCATCCAGAATTTTTAATGTTTGAGGAATCGGGAAAGAACAGACAGTCGAGCAATAAGAATGCGGTTCAGGGTATAAGGAGATCAAGTACACTGGTCGTTACCACGAGTCCTGAAAAGATCAAACAAATAGATCGTGTAATAGCAGAGCTCGACAAAATGCCTACTCAGATCATGATTAAATCTCAGTTAGTGGAGGCCTCGCCGATCACAACAAATAAACTTGGAATAGACTGGGACAAGACAATAACAACAATGCTGTGGGATAAATACCCCTTGGAGGGAGGTACATATATAGACTACTCTGGAGTAAACGATAAACCAAGTAAGGGTGGTAAATTTACACTTGCCTCACTAACGACGAGTAAGTTTCAGGCAGTGCTGGATTTTCTAAGGGAGAAGACAGATGCAACGTTAAAATCAAATCCCAACATAGTGGCAATGGATAATGAGGAGTCTTCAATAAGCGTTGGAACAACAGTTCCTGTACCAAAGATCCAGAGGGGTCTCGGTGGCCAGGGCGACATGGTTACCTTTGATTACAAGGAGATAAACATACAATTAAATGTCACACCGCATATTACAAAGGATGGAAGGATAACCATGTATGTTAATCCTGTTATTGAGGAGATAACGGACTGGGTCATATATAAAGAGCATCGAGCACCGGTTACATCAAAGCGTAGCGTCAACAGCATAGTCACAATAAACAATGGCGAGACGCTTGCAATAGGTGGCTTAATAAAGACTCAGAAGGTAAAGACAATAAAGAAGGTTTGGTTTCTTGGAAGTCTGCCGCTCATCGGCAAGCTTTTTCAACATGAAAAGTATGAAGAGAAACAGACAGATCTTATTATATTCATAACACCAACGATCATATGATGGGGTGATATATGATTGGAAGGGAACAGATTCATCAGCTTCTACTGCATGCAGTAAAGAACAATGCTTCGGATATTCATATTAGTGAAGGATATCCACCCATATTGAGAATAGACGGCAAGCTGCAGCCCGTAAAGGGAAGAGTGCTGACAAAACAGGACCTTGAAGACATAGCGGTTCAGATTCTTGACGATTATCAATTCGAGCGTTTCAAAAAGAACCTTGAGCTGGATTTTGGATATTTTGTTCCAAATGTTGCCCATTTTCGTGTGAATGCATTTACAAAACTTGGAGGAATGGGATTTGCCTTTCGTATCATTCCCGATAAGGTAAGGACTTTAGAGGAACTTGGGATGCCAGAGGGTGTGACCATTCTCAGTAGGCAGGTGGAAGGATTGATACTTGTCACTGGGCCAACAGGGCACGGTAAATCGACAACAATGGCGGCCATGATCGATTTAATGAACAATGAGAGAAACTGGCACATAATAACAATAGAAGATCCCATAGAATACACACATAAACCTAAAAACTGCCTCATACAGCAGAGGGAGCTTGGTCACCATACAAACTCTTTTTCGACCGCCCTGCGCAGTGCTCTCAGGGAGGATCCAGATGTAATACTTGTTGGAGAGATGAGAGATCTGGAGACGATTTCACTGGCTCTTACTGCTGCCGAAACAGGGCATCTTGTAATCTCAACGCTGCATACAAGGACAGCACCAGATACTATTAACAGAATCATCGATGTGTTTCCTGCAGAACAGCAAAAACAGATTTTAACACAGGTTTCAAGTTCACTTTTAGGTGTAATTTCCCAGAGACTTCTGCCGAGGACAGCAGGTGTGGGTCGTGTTGCTGCTGTAGAGGTCATGATAGCCAATTCTGCAATAAGAAACTTGATAAGGGAGAGAAAGATACATCAGATACGATCCGTGATGCAGTCGAGCACGGTCAGAGGAATGCAGACTATGGATGATCACCTAATGCAGCTTTTGCAGAAGGGAATAATAACCAGAGAAAATGCACAGAAATATGCTATTGAGATCGAAAGATTTATGCCTGGCAGTAAAGATAAGAAGTATTATAAAAAAGTGGTTAAGGAGGGATCATACCAGGAATAAGGATATAGTAAATAGTGAAGAATAGGGAGGTTTATTTACCTGAAATTTATTGATCCGAAAATCCATTGCAGTGACCATTTAAAGTGTTTTATTTATTATTTTGTTGTCTTGCAAAATTTTAAATTAAATTCTCTTTGTATCATTTTCATCTCTTACGATTTTGAAAGTTATAAGATAAGAAATTTTTTCTATCCCTTCAGAGATTTATTCTGTTTTAGATTAAAAAATACTTGACATTTAAAAAGCTAATTAGTATATTCAAATATCCGAATATGCTAATTAGCTAATAGCCTTGAGAGGATTTGATATGACCGAATATGATCTGATAATAATTGGAGGAGGACCTGCTGGCATGACGACGGCCATATATGCCGGACGTGCTGAGCTGAAAGTAGCAATGATCGAAAAGATGATGTTGGGAGGTCAGGTGGCTACAACCGATTGGGTTGAAAATTATCCGGGATTTGAAGATGGAATAAGCGGTGCAGAACTGATGCAGAGGATGGAGAAGCAGGCAAAACGTTTTGGACTGGAGGTAATTTTTGGAATAGCAGAAGAGGTAGATTTTGGAAAGACTCCTAAGAGGGTTGTTGCGGGAGGAAAGGAATATACAGCAAAAAATATTGTAATCGCAACCGGTACTGATCATAAGCTTCTCAACATCCCGGGTGAAAAAGAATTCAAGGGCAGGGGAGTCTCTTACTGTGCCACATGTGACGGACCTTTCTTTAAGGATAAGGATGTTGTGGTTGTTGGTGGAGGAAATTCTGGTATTCAGGAGAGTCTCTATTTAAGTAGATTTGTTCGATCAATTAAACTCGTGGAATTTCTTGATCATCTCAATGCCGAGAAGATACTCCAGCAGAGGGCTCATAATGATCCTAAGTTCACCTTTTATTTGAATCATGAAGTACTTTCTATAAATGGTGAAAAGAGTGTCGAGTCTGTAACAATAAAAGAGAGGTCGACTGGTGAAGAGAAGATACTCGCTGCTTCAGGAGTGTTCATCTGGGTTGGGCTCGATCCGAATACAGATTTCTTAAAGGGAAAGGTGGAACTGGATCGCTGGGGTTATGTTATTACAAACGATGAGATGGAGAGTTCTGTAAAGGGTGTATTTGCGGTTGGTGATGTTCGTTCCAAGGGTGTGCGGCAGATCTCAACTGCTGTTGGAGATGGTACAATAGCAGCTCAATCGGTTGTAAAGAGGTTAGAAGAGAGTGAGCAGAGTAAATGAAGATTAGGGATTATGAGGAGGATGCGCGCATCTTAAAGTCGCTGGCTCATCCAACTCGTCTGAAGATAGTAGATCTTATTAGAAGGGAGAGTCCTTGTGTAAGAGTAATGGAAGAAATCCTTGGATTGACGCAGTCCAATATATCACAGCACCTTTCTCTTTTGAGAAACATTGGCATTGTAACTGCGGAGAGAAGGGGAAATACAGTATGCTATAGAATAAAAAACAATAAGGTTCTTAAACTGCTTGATGCATTAAAAGATTAAAATTTGGAGGAATAACTCATGGGAAAAGAAGTAGAATTTACTGATGCAAATTTTAAAGAAGAAGTGTTAAACTCTGACAAGGTTGTACTGGTTGATTTCTGGGCTTCCTGGTGCGGTCCATGCATGATTATGGGTCCAATCATAGAAGAGGTTGCATCAGAATATGAAGGAAAGGCAAAGGTAGGTAAACTGAATACAGAAGAGAATCCATCGACAACAGGGGAGTATGGTATAATAAGCATTCCCACCATGATAATTTTTAAAGACGGAAAACCCGTGGATCAAATCATAGGGGCAGTGCCAAAAGAGGTGGTGAAGAGTAAACTTGATAAAGTCTTATCTCAATGAAAATCGGGGGATAGCAAATGTTGAAATTAATAGTCGGGAGCGGTATTGGTGCAGTATTAGGATATATCTATTATAGATTAGTTGGATGTCCAACTGGCAGTTGTCCAATTACCCGTAACCCTTACACAAGCACCCTTTATGGTGCAGTGATCGGATTGCTCATTTCATTATCAATAAGGTGATTTTCAGGAGGTTGCCATGCCCATCTATGAGTATGTTTGCAAAAAGTGCGGAAAAAAATTTGAGGCTTTGATACGTTCGTCAAATGAAAGAGTTGTTTGTGAATGTGGAAGCAGTGACCTTGAGAGAGTCATGTCGACTTTTGCAGTCTCTGGAGGAGAGGCGAGTAATACAGGAAGCTGTAGTGATGGAACCTGTGGACTTCCGCCTTCTCCATGTTCGTCCGGAATGTGCGGCTTGTAAAATGAAGCATACCTGTTTTCAATTGATCGAAACATTTATAAATTGTACAATATTATTATGGCCAGGGATTTGATCTATGGATCGGGTCCCTGGCCTTTAAAAGTTTAACAAGGAGGTGATGGATATGAAGATTAAGGTAAAACAGATGGATGGTCTTGCCTTTGCAGGCCTGAGCGAGTCGGGACACTGGTCAGTGCTCGACACGGTTCCAAGGTTGGGTGGCTTTGATGGAGCCTCAAGACCAATGGAATTTATTCTAATAGGCCTTGCGGGATGTACAGGAATGGATGTTGCCTCTATCCTGAAAAAGATGCAGGTCGAGCTGGATGGGTTTGAGATTGAAGTTGTGGCAGAACAGGCCGAGGACCACCCTAAAGTTTTTACGAAAATAGGCATGAAGTATATTTTCTTTGGAAAGGAGATTGCGAAGGAAAAAGTAGAGAGGGCAATAGAACTTTCACAGACAAAGTATTGTCCTGTTACTGCCATGCTGAGAAAGAGCGTTGAGATTGAAACATCATGTCAGATAAATCCAGAATAGAAAAAAGAGGAAAAAATTTCCCCATTAGTATATCATTTCTCAATATCTGCACATTCATATTTTTATTTATCTTATATAAAATCAATAGAATGGCACGACGTTTGCCAATAAAATAAATAGTCGATTTCTAAAGGAAAATTATATATTTCTTTTTCCTTTTGAAAGATCGATTGTTCATATTGAAATATTCTGCTATCTAAATAATGGAGGATCGAGCGTTGGCCAAGAAGATACTCATTGTTGATGATGATATAGGTATAAGAATGCTTCTGTCAAAGTTTTTGCAGAAACGGGGATACGAAACTATTCTTGCCGAGGATGGTCTGGAGTGTGTTGAGATTGCAAAAAAGACACATCCAAATTTGATAATTCTGGATGTTGTAATGCCTCGAATGGATGGACTGAAGGCGGCAAGGTTAATAAAGTTTTATAAACCGTTAACAGATGTTCCTATTGTCTTTCTTACTGCAAAAGATGCGGAAAAAGAGATAAATCTGGCAAAGGAGGCTCGTGCAGAGGTCTATATCACCAAGCCATTCGATGTGCACAAAGTAATAGAGGTTGTTGAAGAGCTGCTGCCAGGCGATTAATCGATTCGGAGGACGATTAATATATGACAAAAGATAGCAATCTAATCATATTTAAATTGGACAATCAGAAATTTGCATTAAAACTGGTTGATGTAAAGAGAGTGGCACGGGTTGCAGAGATAACCCCTCTGCCAAGCGCGCCAGATATTGTGATGGGCATAATAAATATTCACGGCGAGGTTATTCCTGTAGTTAATATAAGAAAGCGCTTTAACCTGCCTGAACGCGATATAGAATTGGACAATTATTTTATTGTTGGCCGCACTTCAAAACGTCTTGTTGCAATACTGGTGGACGATATAGAAAATATAGTAGAGATTCAGAAGCAGAAAATAGTTGAAAAGAAAAACATACTTCCCGGGGTCGAGTATATTGAGGGAGTTGTGAAATTGGAAGGCGATATAGTGCTGATTCAAAATCTTGAGGAGTTTCTTTCTCTCGATGAAGAGAAAAAGTTAGATAACGCGATGAGCAGTCTAACAAAGGATAAGGGTAAAAAGAAAGTGAAAAAATGAGAAGGCCTATTCCCGATTTACTTTATTTTCAATTGAGCAAATATTTAAGTGAAAATATGGGACTCTATTTCCCAAAAGAGAGAAAATATGATCTTTTAAAAGGTATTCGTTCGGCAGCAAGGGAGTTTGGGTTTGGGGATGTTGCCGAATGTATTAACTGGCTGCTTTCGACACCCCTGACAAGAAGACAGATAGAGACGCTGGCTTCACATTTGACTATCGGTGAAACTTATTTTTTCAGGGAATTAAAGGTGTTTGATACACTCAGGAACAAGATTCTGCCTCCTCTTCTCAAAGAGCGGGGAGCAAAGGATCGGCGGCTGAGGATATGGAGTGCAGGATGCTGTACGGGTGAGGAGCCCTATTCAATAGCAATGCTGCTTCATTCAATAATACCAAATATTAGTGAATGGAATATAACAATTATCGCCACAGATATAAATCCAAAATTTTTAGACAGGGCCGCGTCTGGAGTCTACAGAGAATGGTCGTTCAGGAGTTCTCCACCGTGGATAAAGGAGAAATATTTTTCTAGAAGAAAAGATGGTACTTACCAGCTACATCCAGTAATAAAGAAAATGGTTAAATTCTCTTATCTCAATCTTGTTGAGGATGTTTATCCATCATTCATGAATGATATATATGCGCTCGATATAATCTTTTGCAGAAATGTATTGCTATATTTTAATACAAAACAGATAAGAAGGGTGAGTGAGAGATGTTATAATTCTCTTCTTGATGGGGGATGGCTGATTGTCGGTTCGAGTGAGACCTGCCAGGCCTATTTCCCTCAATTCCGATCTGTTATCTATGATAATGCCATTCTATATCAAAAGAAGAAACATGGTGTTGAGACCACTAAAAAAGCTGTCAATATCCAGGAAAAACAGAGAGTCGATTTTAATGTCCAAAAAATAAAAGAGTCTGTACCAATAAAAGTAAAAGATGTAAAGGTTAAAGATGGGCCTGAAGTGAAAGACTTATATGAGAGGGCAAAAGAGTGTTATGAGAGGGGGCTGTATGAGGAGACTGTGGACATATTAAGAGAATCAATTTCAGATAAAAAGTCGAATAAAGAGGCCTCGATACTTCTGGCAAAGGCATATGCAAATCAGGGCAGAGCTGCCGACGCACTCAATTGGTGCAAAACCGCGATAGCTCATGATAAACTTGAACCTCAATTATACTACTTTCAGGCGCTTATACTTCAGGAGCAGGGCAGGATAGAAGAGGCAATGGATTCTCTTAAAAAGACTCTATATCTTGATCCGGATTTCTCGCTTGCCTATTTTCAGTTAGCCAATCTTGTGCGAAGGCAGGGGAGAATTAAGGAGGCGAATAAGTATCTTGAAAATGCACATTCGCTGTTAAGCAGATATCAGAAGGAGGATCTGTTGCCCCATGCCGAGGGGATGACTGCCGGCAGGCTGGTCGAGATAATCCAATTAATGAGGAATAAGGAGATTCCTGCATGAAGAAGAAGGTTGATGAATTCAAATATCCATTTACAACTGTTATGAGTGGAAGGGAAAAGAAAAAGATTCTCAAACAGAGAGCAAAATCCCTTGCAGAAGGAGTGGAAGAGGATAAGGGAGCCGAAGGTCATATAGAGGTGGTGGAATTTATACTCTCATACGAAAGGTATGCAATTGAGTCGATTTTTATAAAGGAAGTATATCCATTGAATGATTTTACACCTCTTCCATGTACTCCAGATTTTGTAATGGGAATCACAAACATAAGAGGTCGGATAGTTTCGCTAATAGACATGAAGAAGTTTTTCAACCTTCCAGATAGAGGGCTGTCAAATCTAAATCGTGTAATAATAGTGGAGTCTGAAGATATAGAGATTGGTATCTTGGCAGATGAGATTGTAAGCATAAGATTGATAGATCCAGAAGCACTTCAATCGAGTTTGCCGACTCTTACAGATATTAGAGCAAAGTATTTGAAGGGGGTCACGGATGACAGGGTAGTAGTTCTCGATGTCAAAAAGATAATGAGTGACCCTGAAATCATCATAAATGAAGAGGTAGATATTTAGGTAAACCCAAGTTCAAGGAGAGAACAATGTTTGAGAAAATGAAATTAACCCATAAGTTAATGCTTGTACCTGTGATAGGTGTGCTTTTATTGATAGGTGATTTGACTATCTCAATATTTTCTGCTGTGAGCAGTAGCAAGCTGATGAATCGGATTATATCTGTTCATGCGCCCAATCTTGAAAATCACAGATGGATTCTCTGGCAGGCAGAATGGATAAACCATCATTTTCAGGATGTAGTCGAGAATCTGGACACAAGTAAGTTGGCAACTGCTGAAGGGAAGAAGTCAGAATTGTTAAACTTTATTCAAAGGATCAAAAAGGATGCTGTCCCAAAAGAGAGAGAGTTTCTCGGCCAGATAGAAACGAGTTTCGTCGATTATTATACATATGCAAAACAGACGGCATCTGAAATAGTCTCAGGGAAAAAGGATAGATATTCACAGCAGATTGTGGAGGATAAGTTTAAGAATTTAAAGAACATCCTGGAATCCAGTTTGGATGCTGAGAGAAACAATATGCAGAAATACTATTCACTGGCAAGATCGAGAAATGGCACTGTTCTTATTGTGAATCTGTCTGTAATAGTTATTCTTGCACTTCTGTTTGTTCTCTTTTCAACTGTATTGATGAAGAAGATAACAAAGCCTCTTAAAATAGCCATCGATGTTGTAGAAAAGGTGGCAGATGGGGATTTATCCATAGAGGTTCCTGATATGGGAAGCAGCGATGAAACAGGCCTTCTGCTAAAGGCAGTAGATAAGATGGTAAAGAATCAGCGCGAATTAACGATTCAGATTAAAGAATCTGCAAATTCCTTGGCTGCTGCTGCTGGACAGATTTCTGCATCTATAACAGAGATTGCTGCTGCAGCAACAGAGACGGCAACTGCAGCCACAGAAACGAGCACAACTGTAGAGGAGGTGCGGCAGACAGCAACAGAATCCAACAGAAAGGCAAAAGAGGTGTCTGAGAGTGCAGAGAAGGCTGTTCAGATATCACAGACTGGTGAGATGGCAGTAACAAAGACTATAGAGGAGATGCAGAGAATCGAAGAACAGATGAGTTCGATTGCAGAGAGCATAATGAATTTAAGTGAGCAGAGTCAGGCGATCGGTGAAATTATGTCAACGGTTGAGGATATTGCCGAGCAGTCCAGGCTGCTTGCTGTAAACGCCTCGATAGAGGCTGTTAAGGCGGGTGAGTATGGTAAGGGTTTTGTTGTTGTTGCAGAAGAAGTAAGAAGTCTTGCAGAACAGTCAAAAGAGGCAACAACCAAGGTGAAGAGTATACTTGAAGACATACAGAAATCCACGAGTGAGGCAGTGATGAAAACTGAACAGGGGAGCAAGGCCGTGGATGCAGGTGTCAAACAATCTGCAGAATCTGGCGAGTCGATCAAGAGACTTGCAGAAAGCATTGCCCAGGCAAGTCAGGCAACAACTCAAATATCGGTATCGAGTCAGGAGCAGCTTGTAGGAATGGATCAGGTTGCCTCTGCCATGGAGAGCATAAAGCAGGCGTCAACACAGAATGTGAAGGCAACAAAAGAGGTCGAATCGGCATCACACTCATTAAACGAACTTGGACAGAGATTGAAGGAACTAATAGATCAATACAGGATTTGATTCTCCATTAAGAATATAATAATATCTGAAGGGGATTTATTATGGATTTCCAAAATGAAGAATTTTTTAAGGAACTCATCTCGATGTTTAAGATGGAATCAAAGGAACATCTTGAGATGATATCAAAAGGGATGAATAAGATTGAATCAAAAGAATATCCAGGGCAGTGTTCTGAAACTATGGAAGAGGTCTTCAGGGCCGCCCACAGTCTTAAGGGCGCAGCCAGAACAGTCGGGATTGTTGAGATAGAGGAAATTGGACAGTCGCTTGAACAGATTTTTTCTAATCTGAAACATGGTGATGCAGAGCTGAACGGCGATACCTACAAAGAGATTCGATACATTGTAGATGGCCTCGGTGAGATGATTGATTCAATCAATGATCAGGGAAAGGTCACAAAAGATGGATCCGAACTTGTCCAGAGTGTGGAAAGGGTCAAAGAGAGTATCGTTTCTGTGAAATCATGATAAATAATTAATTTATTGGAGCCTATATGAGCAAGGAAGATGGGTTTCTAAAAGAACTTTTAGGAATGTATAAAATAGAAGCCGATGAACACATCAAGGCACTATCCTCCGGGCTGATAGATCTTGAGAAGTGTTCCGACCATGAGTCGCGAATGGAGATAGTTGAGTCGATTTATCGTGAGGCACACAGTCTAAAGGGTGCATCCAGAGCCGTTAACATGCTTGAGGTCGAAAGACTGTGCCAGACCCTGGAAGGAGTGTTTTTATTAATAAAGAGGGGTGAAATAGAATTAACCAAAGAGAAGTTTGACCTTCTCCATCAGGCTGTGGACACTCTTCCCGAATTGATAGAATCTCCGGAACAGAGAGATGCAAGGGATATAATCAACGATCTGGAACGGCTTCAACAGGGTATGTCGGTAGAGAAGAAAGATGAAGAGAAAAAGGTTAGAACTAAAAGATCGGATGCTGAGAAGGGAAAAGAAAAGTCTGAAGAGAAAAAAGAGTCTCAACCACCTGATACAGCCTCACCCTCACAAAGGAGTGAAGCAAGAGATGCTTTATTGACAGACACGGTAAGAATTTCGACAAAGAAACTGGACTCTCTTCTTCTACAGGTAGAAGAGATGCTAACAGTTAAGTTGACACTGAGCGAGCAGAGTTCAGAGATTGGCGAAATGGTTGGTCTTGTTGATGCACTCGAGAAACAGATGGAGAATCTCAATCACGAGATAGGTAAACTCAAGAGAATGTTCAGTCAAAATGGAGAATTTGATAGAAGTGTGGTGGCAGCAGCAAAAAATCTTTTAGAAAACAGCAGTAAAAACATCGAGTCTGTACACACACTAAAAGAGCGATTTTCGATTGTTCAATCTGTCTCTGAAAACAATGTACGCCTTCTCGGTGGTATGGTCGACACTCTGCTTGAGGATATGAAAGAGGTCCTAATGCTTCCATTTTCCACTCTATTTAAGATTATTCCAAAGGTTGTTCGCGACATCTCAAGAGAGCTTGGAAAAGAGGTTGACCTGAATGTTAAAGGAAGCACAATCGAGGTCAGCAGGCGGATTCTTGAGGAGATGAAGGATCCTTTGATTCATCTCATTAGAAATTGTATTGACCATGGAATTGAAAAACCCGAAGTAAGAAAGAAACATAATAAGATGGTTGAAGGCAAAATATCGATAGAAGTAGTTCAGCTTGGAGCGAACAAGGTTGAGATTTTAATTAAGGACGACGGTGCTGGTATTGATCTTGAAAAAGTAAAAGAGAAGGCGATCAAGAATGGTGTGGTTAGCAGGACTGAGGCCGATAGGCTTTCTGATGCAGAGATACTTTCTTTCATTTTCCAGTCAGGGATTTCGACGAGTCCGATTATAACAGACATATCAGGCCGCGGTCTGGGACTTGCTATCGTAAGGGATAAGGTTGAAAAGCTTGGAGGGACCGTTTCATTAAATACAGAACCGGGTAAGGGAACACAATTCAGAATCGTTCTGCCAGTAACACTTGCTACCTTTAGGGGAATACTGGTTCGTGTATATGATCGATTATTTGTTGTACCCACAAACAATGTAGAGCGTGTTACAAGAGTGAACAGGGAGGATATAAAGCCTGTTGAAAATAGAGAGACAATTTCATTTAATGGTATTCCGGTTTCTTTTGTATGGCTTGCCGATTGTCTGGATATTCCGAGAGTAAAGAACAAAAAACAGGGCTCATCCTATGTTCAAATAATAGTATTGAATTCAGGCGAGAGAAGAATTGCATTTGGTGTGGATGAGGTGATGAATGAACAGGAGGTATTGGTAAAGAAGCTCGGGAAACAGTTGGCAAGGGTAAGGAACATTGAGGGTGCGATGATTTTTGGCACCGGTAGGGTAGTACCGATTCTCAATGTTTCAGATTTAATGAAGACAGCAGTTAAGATTGAAGTAACTGCAGTAAAAGAGGTTAAAGAGATAGGAGGAAAGCATTTGAAGAAATCCATATTGATTGCTGAAGACTCAATTACGTCGAGAACTCTTCTGAAGAACATACTGGAGTCTGCAGGATATCGAGTTAAAACAGCCGTGGATGGTATGGATGCCTATACAGAACTCAGGACAGACGATTTTGACCTTGTTGTTTCAGACATTGAGATGCCGAGGATGAACGGTTTCGAACTGGTTAGAAAGATAAGAGAGAACAAGAAGACATCCGATCTTCCAGTAGTACTTGTCACTGCTTTGGAGTCTCGTGAGGATCGTGAGAGGGGTATCGATGTTGGTGCTAATGCTTATATTGTAAAGAGGAGTTTTGATCAGAGTAATTTGCTGGACGTTGTAAAGAAACTAATATAGAAGGATGGTAAATAGAGATGATCAAGGTGCTCGTGACAGAAGATTCACCTGTAGTAAGCGGTTTTTTAAAACATATCCTGAATTCAGATCCTGATATTGAAGTGGTCGGGATAGCCAGTAATGGTGAAGAGGCCATAAAGATGGCATCGCAGAAGAAGCCCGATGTTATCACAATGGATATCCACATGCCCAAGCTGGATGGATTCGAGGCCACAAGAAAGATAATGGAAACAAATCCTGTTCCTATTGTTATTTGTAGCGCAAGCTGGAATCCAGAAGAGGTGGACAAGACTTTCCGAACTATGGAAGCAGGAGCAGTGGCCGCACTTGAGAAGCCGAGAGGTCTGGGTCATCCCGATTCTGAGAAGTCTGTAAAACAGCTTGTTCAAACAGTAAAGCTCATGTCTGAGGTAAAGGTTGTTAGAAGGTGGTCAAGAGATCGATTAAAGAAGAGAAAGGCTGTTGTGAGGAGAGCAGAACCTCAAAAGAGTACTAAAGAGGTTAAAGTGGTTGCTATAGGTGGATCAACAGGCGGACCAATTGTTCTTCAAAACATATTCTCAAAGATATCCAGAGATTTTCCTGTTCCCATACTGATTGTCCAGCACATAGCAGAGGGGTTTTTAGAAGGACTCGCAGAGTGGTTAACCAGAACCACTGGATTTCCGGTAAACATAGCAGAAGATCGTGCTGAAATGAAGCCTGCTCACGCCTATATCTCACCGGTTGGGGTTCAGATGGGTGTAGACAAGAGGTCGAGAATAATTTTAGAGAAAGATGAGGTATGCAAAGGTGGATTATGCCCATCTGTCTCACATTTGTTTCGTTCTGTGGCAGAGGTTTTTAGAGACAGAAGCATTGGTATTCTTCTGACTGGAATGGGTAAGGATGGAGCACATGAGCTTAAGATGCTGAGAGATAGAGGCAGCATTACGATTATTCAGGACAGGAAAAGCTCTGTGGTCTATGGAATGCCGGGAGAGGCAGAAAGGATCGGAGCGGCTCAGTATATTCTTCCTGCCGATGCTATTGGAAAGAAATTGGAAGATTTAATCGCCAAATAATATGAGGAAAGAGAAGTTATGAGATCGAATGATTCTATTTATGCAGGGATTGAAATACTAATTGTTGAGGATAGTCCTACTCAGGCAATGCATCTCAAACACATTCTCGAGAAGCATAACTATCATGCGACAATTACACGGAATGGCAAGGATGCTCTATCATATATGAAAGAGCATAAGCCTACTATTGTCATTAGCGATATTTTAATGCCAGAGATGGATGGATACGAACTCTGCAGACAGATTAGAGCCGATGAAAACCTGAAATATATACCGGTTATATTATTAACACAACTCTTCGATCCTAGAGATGTCATTCGGGGACTTTTAAGCGGTGCAGATAATTTTGTTACAAAACCCTATAGTGAACAGTTTTTGATTTCGAGGATTCAATATATTCTGGCAAATCAGGAGCTGCGAAGGAACTCCATCACAGAGATGGGCATTGAGATAATCTTTGCAGGTCAAAAGCATTTCATAACCTCTGATAGAATGCAGATTCTCGATCTATTGTTTTCAACGTTTGAGAATGCGGTCCAGAGAAATCAGGAACTTGAAGAGGCAAATAGAGAGCTGCGCAAGGCTTTGGAGACGATTGAAACAATAAATGAGGTTTCTGAAAAACTCAACAGGATGCTGATGCCGGAGGATGTTGCCAAGGCGATTGCAGATGGTGTGAAGAAGTTGATCGATTATGATGACTGTATTGTATATCAGATAGATGAGAATGCTAGATATCTCATACCTGTATTCTCAAGAACCAGTAATAAGGGCGAGAAAAAGAGTGGTGTAAAAAAATTAAAGGTGGGAGAGGGAATCACCGGTTTTGTCTTTGCAACAGGCAGGTCTGAGATTGTAGGAGACATATCTAAGCATCCAAAGGCAACAAGTTCTCCAGACGGCAAAATCAATAAGGAGTCTTTACTGGCCGTTCCAATGCAGTATGAGGACAAGATACTTGGCGTTATAGTTCTGTTGAAATCGGGTCTCAACCAGTTCTCCGATGGACATCTAAGAACGTTGACCATTCTTGCAGGTCAGGCTGCAGTTGCAATAGAGAATGCAAGACTACTCCAGGAGGAGAGGCGCAGAACTCAACAGCTTTCATTAATTAATGAAATTTCAAGAAAGGCCGTCTCGACACTCGATATTAAAGAGTTGAGTAAAATCGTTGTTGACTCTATAGCTCAGGGGTTTGAAAATTGTCATGTTCTTCTCATGCTTATGGATGAGGAGAAGAATGAGCTCTTCATGCAGGCTCAGTGCGGTCCCTATAAAGACAAGATTCCAGAGTCGTGCAGAAGGAAGTTCAATGAAGGTATTATAGGAAAATGTGCAGCATTGGGCGAGGCAATAATTGCTGATGATGGTAAGGATTCTGAAGATAACAAACTTGTTACTGGGTCAAATTCTGAACTTGCCATTCCAATTAAAAAAGGAGAGAAACTTCTTGGTGCCCTGAATCTCATCAGTCCTAATCGACATGCATTTGATAAAAAAGATATGGCAATGATGACAATGCTTGCAGATCAGATAGCAATGGCTCTGGAGAATGCAAGACTCTATGAGAGTGAGAAGAGAAGCAAGGAGCTTGCACAGAGAGCAAACAGGGCAAAGAGCGAATTTCTTGCCAACATGAGTCACGAGATAAGAACACCGATGAACAGTATTATTGGATTCTCAGATCTTCTGCTTCAGGAGAATCTTCCAGACGAACTTGCAGATTTTGCCAGAACAATAAAACTAAATGGTGAAGGGTTGCTTGAAATCATAAATGAAATTCTCGATCTTGCCAAGGTAGAAACAGGCAGAATGGAGCTTGATCAGGTAGAATTTGATCTTCAGGAACTTGTGGATACGGTTTCACAGCTGCTGAGGCCGAGAGTTCTTGATAAAGGTCTCGGCTTTGAGGTGGTAACAAAGCCTGAACACCTTCCTCACATCGATTCTGACAGTGTAAAAATACGTCAGGTAATGGTAAATCTTCTCGGTAATGCTGTTAAGTTTACAGAGGAGGGGAAGGTGAAGCTGGAGGTAATTGTCAAGAGAAGAAGCGGCACAAAGGGACTCCTTACCGTTCATGTTACAGATACTGGAATAGGAATTCCTGATGATAAGAAGAATCTGATATTTGAGGCATTTACACAGGCCGATGCCTCGATGACAAGGAGGTTCGGTGGAACGGGACTCGGATTGACGCTTAGTAAACAGATAGTTGAGCTTATGGGAGGCAAAATATGGTTCGAATCTGAGGAGGGAGTTGGAAGCACCTTTTCATTCTCCATACCGGTAAAAGTGCTTGCAAGGAAATCGAAACCAGCAGCAGTGCAGGAGAAGGAGAAGAAAGATTTTGGTACAGGAAGATATCTTGAGAGTGTAATTAACAGGACAAAGAGGAGCATCAGAAGCACTCTTGAGAGTAGAAACGAGAAACAGCCAAATATTCTGATAATCGAGGACAATGGAAGTGCACTCGATCTGCTGCAGCGGTATTTAGAGAGGGATGGATATCAGGTTCAGTGCAGTACAAATGGAGAAGATGGTATATTAAAGGCAAAGTTTTACAGACCGGATGCGATAATCCTTGAGATTCTTTTGCCAGGTAAGATGGATGGCTGGGAGGTTCTTAGAACTCTCAAATCGAGCAATCTGACAAAGAATATTCCTGTAATAGTTTGTTCGGTGCTCTCGAATCAGAAAAAAGCATTCAGTATGGGAGCGGTTGAATATATCGAGAAACCTGCCCACGAGAAGGTGCTTTTAGATATTCTTCATCGGTATGTTGGAGTTCCTTCCGAGAAAGAGAAGGAAGTGATTGTTGTTGACGATGATAAGACTGTGCTGATTTTGTTCGAGAAGCTTTTTAAGAAGCAGGGAATGCCAATAAAGACATTTGATAATGGAAAGGATGCAATAGAGTATCTTGAAAAGGACAGAGAGATTGCTTTCATGATTCTTGATCTGCTCATGCCGGGCGTGGATGGATTTGAGGTTTTAAAGAAGATGAAGGCCTCAAAGAAAACCAGAGACATTCCTGTTGTAATCTATACTGGAAAGAAGCTGACACCAAAGGATCGGTCGCGATTGAGCCACAACTATGAGCTCTTACTTGAGAAGACTCATGAGACACCCGAAACCCTGCTCAAACAGATTAATAAACTTGTACCAAAGAAGGTAAAAATAAAGGAAAAGGTAGAGAAGAAGGGCGATAAACCCATTGCCAGGATATTGCTTGCAGATGATGATCCTTCGGGACAGAAATTGATGAATCATCTATTGAAGCAGATGGGCTATTTTGTCGATCTTGCAACAAATGGCAAAGATGTAATTGCTAAACTCAACAAGGGCAATTATGATCTGGTACTGATGGATATGGAGATGCCCATTATGGATGGTTTTACTGCTACGAGAGAGATAAGGAAGAATGAGAAGTTTGAGGATCTACCAATAATCGCTCTGACTGCACATGCCATGAAGGAGCACAGAAAAAAGACATTAGATGCCGGATGTACAGATTATATATCAAAACCAGTAAATAGAGAAAAACTTAAAGATATATTGGAACACTATATAAAAAGAGACAAAGAGAGAGTCGAAGCAGGCGAGGTCGATGGTGAAGATGAACTGATGGAGGAGCTTACAGAGTTCTTTGTTTCGGATCTCGGACAGAGGATTGAACAATTCAAGGCCGATGTGGAGAGCAAAAATCTTGAGGAGGTTGTTCGTTTTGGGCATTCGTTAAAAGGAACGGCAGGTTCCTACGGTTTTCCCAAGTTCTCAAAGATAGGAATGGAGATCGAGGAGGCAGGTAAGAAGGGCGAATGGAGGAAAATTTCAAGTTTAAGAAATGCAATCATAAGGGAATATAAGAACCTCGGAGAGTCGCATGAGGCATAAAAATAAGACAATACTTACTGTCGATGATACTCCTGCGAATATAAGGCTGCTCACACACTATCTTCAAAAAGAGGGATACAATGTTATTACTGCCGAGGATGGATTTGAGGGATTCAAGGCCGCGATAAAATACCATCCCGATCTGATTTTACTCGATGTAATGATGCCTGGTACGGATGGTTATGAAGTGTGTGAACTGCTCAAGGCAGAGGAGGAGACAAAGGATATTCCGATAGTCTTTTTGACTGCCAAGACTGAGGTGGAGGATAAGGTAAAGGGGTTTGAGCTTGGGGCAGTTGATTATATTACCAAACCTTTCAATCTGATAGAGATTGCAACCAGAGTCGAAAATCAACTCGAATTTATCCATGTTAAAAAACAGAATGCTCGATATCAGTCTGTTCTTGGCACCCTGATCCATCTGGCAAACCTCGGTACATTAAGCAAGGAGCTTGTGGACCATTTCAATCGGATGATGGATATATTTGAGAAGAAACTCAAGGTCATTAAGAATAATTCCAATAAGGATGGTGATATAGAAAAGGAGGTTTCAGATCTTTTAAAATCTGTTGAAGGGCTCAGGTTCATCACAGGTAAAATCAGGGAGGCAGTGCAGAAGCCAAGAATCAGGAAGGAGGAGGTAGATATTAAGATCGTGATGGATGATGTTTTTGATCTAATAACCGAGGGTTCTGATAATCTGCCAGAAGTGGAATTTTCTCCATCTGAGGATGTGGAACAGCTTAAGGGTGATTATGTTTCCATTTTTTATTCTGTGCTGAGTATAATATATGAATTGAGCAGGATTAAGAATGTGAGTAAGATCAAGATAAATGCAAAGAGTGGGAAGCTCTCATCAAATCTTATAAAGGATTCGAAAAAGAGGGATAGAAAAACATATTTAGCATTGGAGTTTATGGTTTATAATGGATCGAAAGATGGAGAAGCCCTTATCATAGACGATAAAGTTTTTTCAGACAAGGTCGACAGAGCAAACGCGGGTCTTAATCTCTACTCAATAGATAGTGTGGTAAAGAGTCTTGATGGGGTAGTTGAGATCAAGAAGTCACAGTCGAAAGGGGCAAAGATGGTTGTTTATCTGCCTTCCGCATCTTCGGTCGAGTGAATTTAACCACCTGAAATTTTTCAAGATAAATATTTTTTCTTGTTGCATTATTTATTTTTAGTTGATATTTTATATAGTCTTAAATTTGATATTATCGGAGTATTTTCTTCTTAATGTTAAAATTACTCTATGTATCGGGATGGCTGTGGTTTTTTATTATCCTATCTCTCTCTACACTATTTATTATTAATTCTTTTGTTGAGAGAAAATTCAGGGCAGCCTTGAGAGGTATCTTAATATTCATGCCGGTTTTGGCTGGTGTGCTTTTTCTTCTGCTCATTGAGTTTCCTGCAAAAAATCTCATTCTTTCAGGAGTTGTTATTCTCTTCACTGCATTCTGTTTTTTTCTGATCTTACCTTTAGGTTCAACCTCTTATATTAAAATATGTGGAAAGCAGGAACGGGTTGATGAAAGAGATGCTCTTTTCCATCGATTCTATAGCCTCGTTCCTGGTTCTGAGTCATTTGAGGCCTACTACAGGGATCATCCTGAAAATATGAAATTTGACGAGACCGTAAGAAAGCTTCCAAAACTCGGCCATCAGGGCAGCAGATCTCATGATCCTGTTACATCACTATATCAGATGTCAATTTTCGATGTCATCAAAAAGATTAATACAGATCTTAAATCTTCACCAGAACCTGTCGATGGAAGGGTTGTTCACCTCTCGCCAGAGGAATTTACCTCTCGAATAAAGGGGTTTGCCCGTTATCTTGGTGCCGATCTTGTAGGAGTAACAAGATTAAACAGAGCCTATGTATACAGCCACATAGCACGTCTTCCAGGAAGATGGGGAGAGGCTGTTGAACTAAACCATTCCAATGCAATCGTTATTGCTGTTGAGATGAGGTATGAGATGGTGCAGCATGCACCAGATGTTCCTGCTATTACTGAAACTGCAGACAGATATTTCGATGCAGGTAAGGTTGCATCTATTCTGGCAAGATTTATTCAGCTGCTCGGGTATGAAGCTCTTGCCCATATAGACGGCAACTACAGGGTAATGTGCATACCAATAGCCGTAGACGCCGGGCTTGGAGAGCTCGGCAGGCTGGGACTCCTGGTGACTCCTCAGTTTGGCCCACGGGTACGTCTCTCTGTGGTAACAACGAATCTGCCACTGATTTATGATAAACCGATCAAATTCGGAGTGCAGGATTTCTGTGAAATTTGTAAAAAGTGTGCTGAGAACTGTCCTTCTGGCTCTGTGGATTCAGGTGAAAAAAAGATTTATCGTGGAGTGGAGAAGTGGAAGAGTGAGCAAAATTCTTGTTACAAGTTCTGGAGAATACAGGGAACAGACTGTTCAATCTGCATAAGGGTCTGCCCCTTTTCACATCCAGGAACAATTATTCACAATGGAATACGCTGGATTATTTCTCGTAATAAATTTGCACGACGCATTGCACTCATTGGTGATAATCTGTTCTATGGAAGAAATCCCTCCTCTAAGTTTCCCCTGCAGGATTGGCATAAAAGAAGCTTAATAGTTTGAATTTTTTCCTCTGATTATTTGTTATTAAAAAGAGAATAATTTTTAAAAGGGGGTGGTTCTATGGAATTTAAGGTCTGGATGGCATGGATGATTCTTGCCGCGATATGCATTGTAGGGGAAGTGTTTACTGCAGGTTTTTTTCTTCTGTGGTTTGGCATCGGTGCGGCAGTTGCAGGCATCTTTGCCCTCATTGGATTGGGTGCTGCATTTCAGTGGATAGGCTTTATTGTTATATCGTGTCTCCTTTTTCTTCTTTCAAGAAGATTTTCGGAGAGGATCACGGGCGATCAGCCGAAAGGTGTGGGTGCAGACAGATGTATTGGAAAGGAGGGTGTCGTTGTCGAGGAATTGAATAACAATAAGAATACGGGACGTGTTCGACTGGAGGGTGAAGAGTGGAGGGCAGAGAGCGATGTTGGGGAGATCATTCCTCAAGGAGCAAGAGTTACGGTTATCAGAGTTGAGGGGACCAGATTGATAGTAAGAGTATCAGAGAAAGGAGGATGATATGTTAGCATTGTATATTATCGTTGCTGTAGTGCTATTTATTATTGTGTTAAAGGGAATAAAAATAGTAAGGCCGTGGGAGAAAGGATTGATCGAGCGACTCGGCAAATACAGACGGACTGTGGATAGCGGTCTTACTATTATAATTCCCTTTCTGGAAATCTTAAAGAAGGTCGATATGAGAGAACAGGTAGTTGATATTCCCCCTCAGGGAGTGATAACAAAGGACAATGTAGTTGTAGAAGTTGATGCAGTTGTTTATTATGAAGTTACCGATCCTGTTAAGGTTACATACAATGTTGCAAACTTTTATACTGCTGCTACCAAACTCGCACAGACAAATTTGAGGAATCTTGTAGGTGATCTGGCCCTCGATGAATCTCTAACATCGCGTGAGTTGATAAACAGCAAGCTGCGTCAGATTTTAGACGATGCAACTGATAAGTGGGGTGTTAAGGTTAGCCGTGTGGAGCTTCAGAAGATCGATCCGCCACAGGATGTGACAGAAGCCATGCATCGTCAGATGAAGGCCGAGCGTGACAGGCGTGCCATGATTCTTGAGGCAGAGGGGGCCAAGAAATCGGCAATCCTTAAGGCTGAAGGTGAGGCAGAGGCAATTAAGAAGGTTGCAGATGCCCATAAGTATGAAAAATTGACCGTGGCAAAAGGTGAGGCAGAGGCAATTGAGAATGTTTATAGGGCAATTCACAATGGCAAACCAACCAACGATTTGATTGCAATAAAATATCTCGAGGCTCTTGAAAAGATAGCAGATGGAAAAGCAACAAAAGTGTTTTTGCCTTATGAGGCATCTGGAGTTCTTGGAAGTGTTGCAGGAATTGCCGAACTTTTGAAGGAAAAGGCAAAGGTAAAAAAATAGTATTTGTATAATTACAAGCTTTAATGGCGAAGGTAATCATATCTTCGCCATTTTTTTTTAATAATATAGAGATATTTATGCTATCTTTTGAGTTCGATATGAAACAGTGAGGGTTGGTAGAATTAGAGATAATAAACCATTGACATTAAAGCTTGTTTCTGGTATATTAGGCTAAAATCTATTAAGAGGAGGGGAGAATATGAGTGCGCCGAGCAAAGCTTACCTTATCCAGTTGGTGACCCACGAGGG
>CAZYVD010000006.1:0-81625 GCA_964651045.1 uncultured bacterium | reverse complement strand
TATATAACGGATTACGAATTCATTTTGTATTGAATGATGAAAGTGTAACCGATGTTATGATAACTTAGTGCAACTAAAAAGTGTAACCGATGTTATGATATTCGTGAAATAATGAATAAAGTTCATTTGTTCGCTTAAATATGACAACTTTTTTCAGGACGGGACACGGGTCACTATTCTCTATTCCCTTTTTCCTTTTCACTATCCCCCTCCCTCAAATGCTTAATTGCCCTTGCAGCATATACAACTGCAGTAACCATTGAATGAAACAAAATGAATACCAGAGAATATATCGGACCATTCAGTGAATAGAGAGGAATCAGCAATATACCAATTAATATCGGTATATTATACAGGTTCCTCCTTCCTGCAATCCTTCTAAATTTTCTTTCAAAATCTCCACTGTCATCGAGACTCCTGCCTGCTGCCTTTCTAAACTGATCGTAAACATGTCTGTAAAATGTAATAAAAACAATGCTGAATAAGGAGCAGAATAGAGGCAGGGTGCTGTGTGTGGCCCTGAAAAGATACCATGCAAGAGCAATGAGCCATGAAAATTCAAACAGCATATCAAAAGAGTGTTCAAGGGTACCTACCTTGCTTGTTTTTAGTTTCACTCTTGCCAATTTTCCATCAAGGCCGTCTGCTATTCCAACAATGAATGCCAGTATTATTCCTGTTAGCAAATGGCCAGAGAAATAGAGAGCAGTTACACTGTATGCCAGTATGTTTACAAGAACAGTCAACTGATTTGGTGTGATTTTAAAATTTGAAATTATCCCAACCAGTTTATTTTCTATAGGTTTATGTACATAAGCAGCAAGAGCATCAGAGGGGTTTTTACTGGCATTTTCTATTATTATCTTTCTTGCTTCTCTAAGATCATCTACCGTATCTATGTCTATCCACCAGGGTTTTACATGCTTTCTCATTTTTGATTCATAACTTTGTATCGTTGTAATATCAAAAACAGAAACATCTTTCTCTTTTATTGCCATTGAAATTCCGTCGGAAAGAGTTGTGTTTCCATCATTTACAGCCTGTTCAATGTATGAAAAAATTTTTGGAAAGCAGAGAAAGATTCCTGTATCCACACAATTCGAATCCTTTAAATTCTTACCTATTGCAGCCACATCACCATTTTTTTCTAAGACCCTCGTGTCTTCTGCAGATGGAGGTCTTCTATCCACAGCAATTACAATGGATTTATTTGAATTAAAATAAATCAGGCTATTCAGGATTCTAACATCAAAAACATGATCCGACATTAATAAAATAAATTTTTCATTTAGAAAATTTTTGGCTTTCAGCACTGAAATCCCATTCTCTTTTTCATACTCTTTGTTTTCAACATACTCTATTTTTACACCAAGTTCTTTTCCATCGCCCAATTCAGATTTTATCCTGTTGCCAAGATAGCCGACAACAATAATAAACTCCTTGATTCCAGCCTGCTTTGCAGTAAGTATTATTCTTTCTATTAATGAGAGACCTAAAAGTTTAGTCAGCGGTTTGGGTCTATCCTTAGTCATGTTTCCCAATCTCCTGCCAATTCCAGCCGCGACTATCAGTGCTTTCATGGGCATAACTCCTCCTGTTTATTAGTCGGTAAATTCCAAATGTTTAATTAACATAAATAAGCGAATTGTCAAGAATAATAAAAGAAAATAATATCGCGGAATTATCCAAGCAGGATTAAGACTTAATTTTATTAGTAATAAAATTAATAAAAGAAAAGTTTCAATGCAAGTAAAAATAGGCTACATAGAGCTTGATTTTCTATATGAGTTATATTAAATTCCCAAGTCTTTTTAAAAATTGTATCATTTTAAAAATCGTAGATAATTTGTATGGGAGTTATAATATGCAACATAATAAAACCACTGAAGATCTTGTTGTAATAGGAGCAGGTCCTGGCGGATATCCTGCAGCCTTTCACGCAGCAGATATTGGAATGAGCGTCACACTGATAGATACAGAGCCAAATCCTGGTGGAGTATGTCTGTACAGGGGATGCATACCCACAAAGACGCTTCTTCATGTTTCCGAAGTAATTAGAGAGGCAATGAATGCAAAAAAAACCGGAGTCACATTTCAGCCACCTGATATAGACATCGACATGATCAGAAAATGGAAGGATGGGATTGTTGAGAAGCTCACCGGAGGTCTGGGACGTCTAACTAAACAGAGAAACATTCGTATGATCAATGGCAGGGCAAAATTTATTGATTCAAATAGTGTTGAAATAATAAAAAATGACGGAACAGTTGAAAATGTTGTGTTTAAAAATGCAATCATTGCTACAGGTTCACATCCTGCCCCATTTCCGGATCTTTTTTTTGAGACTCCTCGTATAATGGATTCATCAGAGGCTCTGGAATTAAAAGATATTCCAGAAAAACTTCTCATTATTGGAGGCGGCTATATCGGACTCGAGATAGGAACAATTTATTCTACTCTTGGGTCAGAGGTGACAATAGTTGAAATGATGCCGGACATACTTCCAGGAGCAGATTCGGATTTGATAAGGATCTATTCACAGTCTGCCAGAAAAATCTTCAGTGCAATTTTAACAAACACAACTGTAGAAAAAATAGATAATACAAATGAAGAAGTCAGCGTAAAAATGAAATTAAATGATGGAAAAATTCATGAGGCAAAATTCGATAAGGTCTTAATTACAATAGGAAGAAAACCAAATTCAGACAACCTTGGCCTTGAAAATACAGCAGTGGTGACCGATAAAAATGGATTCATTAAGGTAAATGATAAACTTCAAACCGATGATCCTAAAATATACGCTATTGGTGATGTGGTTGGTGGTGCAATGCTTGCACACAAGGCGACTCATGAAGGAAGAACTGCTGTAGAAGTAATCTCTGGTAAGGATGTTGAGTTTAAGCCAAAGGCCATACCTGCTGTGCTATTTACAGATCCTGAGATAAGCTGGTGCGGCCTGACAGAAACAGAGGCAAAATTGAAAAATATTAATATAGGTGTTGGCAGATTCCCATGGGCGGCTTCTGGTAGATCTGTGTCTCTTGGTAGAAGCGATGGCATGACAAAAGTAATAGTAGATCCTGAAACAGAAAAGATATTGGGATTGGGAATAGTAGGCCCTAATGCAGGTGAGCTTATAGCAGAAGGGGCTCTTGCAATCGAGGCTGGACTGAGAGTATCCGATTTGAAGAAAACAATACATCCTCATCCAACTCTGTCTGAAACTCTTATGGAAGCTGCAGAGGTTTTCTCAGGAGAATGTGTTCACATCTACAAACCACAGAAAAAATAGTATAAAGAATATTATGTTGATTAAGCATCATATCCTCTACTGCTTTCAAAGTTAGAAAGAAATTGGTATATTGAAGTGTTAAAATACTGAATGAATTTAATGAAAAATTTGGAGGTAAAAATGTTGAGTAAGAGACACTATGTTCTACTCCTGCTGGTCATCTTTACTCTTTCTTTATATGGCCAGAGTGCAGATGAGATCATCCAAAAAAACATTGAAGCCAGAGGCGGATATGATGCTATTAAATCGATAAAGAGTTTTAAGGTTGTTGGAAAGAGTCTGTTCGGGAACATGGAATTTTCATTTAAGAGATATATCAAAAAGCCCGACTGCTATAGAAGTGAAAGTTATTTTGGTGATCGAGTCATGATAACAGGCTCAAATGGCGACACTACATGGTCAAATATGCCCAATAGAAGCGGCAGAATGGTAAGGTCAATGGGACAGTCAAGAAGAAGGGGTTTTATGGCAGGTATACCAGAGCTGGAAGGTCCTCTTGTTGACTATAAGGAAAAGGGGCATACAGTAGAACTTGTTGGCAGGGAAAACATGCAGGGAACCGAGGTCTTTAAACTTAAAGTGAATCTTAAAGACGGTAATACAAAATACTACTATATCGATACTGAATACTACTTAGTGCTCAAAGAAGAATCACTCAGAAGGTTTCAGGATAGAGAATTTGTTAATGAGACATATTACAGTGATTATAAAGAGGTAGATGGGCTACTGATCCCTCATTCGATCGAAATTAAAAGGGGCGGAATGCAGAGAGCAAGAGGAGGAAGATTTGGAGGATCGTTTCAGATAGTGATAGAGAAAATCGAAATCAATCCTGAGCTCGATCCTTCTATTTTTGAACCTCCCAAAGGATAGAGACAAATTTCTTCCAATCGAGTATAGAAATGCAGATTACTATTGAAGACCTTACAAAGATTTACAAAAATGGGAATCAGGCTTTAAAAGATGTAAATCTTCAAATTGACAATGGAATGTTTGGACTGCTTGGGCCGAACGGTGCAGGAAAGACGACTCTGATGCGCATACTTGCCACTCTAATGAAACCAACAAAGGGGTCGGTAAGAGTAAATGATTTAGATCTTCAGAAAAATCGTCGTGAAATAAGAGCCATGCTGGGCTATCTGCCTCAGGAATTCCATTTCTTTTCAAAACTAAAGACATGGGAATTTTTAGACTATGTGGCATCACTTGCAGGAATAAAATCTAAAAAAGAACGTGCAAATTCAGTAGATGAGATGCTGGAGAGGGTAGGTCTTTATGAAGTAAGAGATCGACCAGCAAACAAACTCTCTGGTGGAATGAAGAGAAGGCTCGGCATTGCCCAGGCTGTAATAGGAGATCCAAAAATCATCATTGTAGATGAGCCTACAACGGGCCTTGACCCTGAGGAGCGAATCCGGTTCAGAAACCTTCTATCCGATTTAAGCCAGAAAGATATAATCATAATTCTTTCTACTCATATTGTGGGTGATATCTCGAGTACATGCAGAAGTATGGCTCTTCTCAATAAAGGAGAAGTTGCATTCAATGGCCCCCCACACAAATTAATCGAAAAGGCAAGTGGACATGTATTTCAAATCGATGCAATGGATAGTGAGCTGGAAAGAATTAAAGAGAGATATTCGGTCATCTCAACAATTCCATCCGAAGGCGGTTGGGAAGTTCAGGTAGTTGCCGACAGAATCGACGGCTACAAGGCCAAGCCAATCGATCCAAATCTGGAACATGCATATGTCTATTTAATGGAATATGAACTTCATCAACATTTGGATGATGAAGAGCTATTAAAGTAAATAATATTTAGAAGGTAAAAAGTGATGTTGTCATTCCACAATATATGGACAGTATCAATCTATGAGATGAAGACACTGCTCAGAAGCTGGTTTTTTAGAATATTCTCTGTATGTGCAATTATAATTCTTGGCATATTTGATCTTATCATGTCAGGCATTTTTAATACTCCATGGATGTATAGAGGGATATCCTCCTCCATTCCCTATGTCAACATGATACTATTAAATGTAACTCAGGCAGTTATTGCGATATTTTTAGCTTCAGATTTTCTGAAACGGGACAAAAAACTGGATACAACAGAAGTAATATATATGCGCTCAATGACAAACGGCGACTATGTGCTGGGCAAAACACTCGGTATTTTAATCGTATTCATGATACTTAACCTCATAGTACTCTTCACAGCAGCGGTGTTCAACATATTCTTCTCAGATGTAGATATTAACTTCAAGGCATATATCTATTATCCTCTATTGATAACTCTTCCTTCTCTTATATTTATTTTTGGACTCTCATTTCTTATGATGGTAATTATCAAAAATCAGCCTGCTACTTTTATAATTCTGCTCGGATATGCAGCAACATCTCTAATATTCTTTGGCAGCAAGATCTATTTCTTGATGGATTACATGACCTTTTATCTTCCAATGATGCATTCAGATTTCGTTGGATTTGGAAATTTGGGAGAAATTTTTATTCACAGGGCAATATATCTGTCACTCGGATTAAGTTTTATCTTTGCTACAATACTTTTGATAAAAAGACTTCCGCAGTCAAGACACATGATTCGTTTCTCATTGATATTCTCGATCATATTGTTCTGCACTGGAGTATATCTTGGGATCTTCTACATTTCTAATCAGGGAAGGGGCGAATCTCTGCGTAGCAGGATGATCGAGATTAATAATCAGATTTCAGAAAAGAAGAGAGTATCAATAAAAAAATGCAAAATTGATATAAAACATCTTGGAAAAACAATTGAGAGCAGAACAAGTGTTGTATTTATAAATGAAAACACAGAGCCGATCCATGAATATATCTTTCAATTAAATCCAGGACTTTCTGTCTCAAGAGTTGAGAAAAATGGTAAAAAAATACCTTTCAGGAGAGAACTTCATATCCTGACAGTTAAACCAGAATCTCCACTCGAAAAGAGCTCTGAAGATTCGTTGACAATATACTATTCAGGCACTATTGACGAAGAGGCGTGTTTTGTGGATGTTTCTGAACAAGATCGCAAAATTTTATATCGTCCATGGATATTTAACATAGATAAGCGTATTGCATTTATTTCCAGAGATTATTTGCTGCTCACTCCAGAATCGCAGTGGTATCCTGTATCGTGTTATGGATACAATACAAAAAATCCAGCAAACCACAGACAGGATTTTATTGACTTTGATATGATCGTTCATACAAGAGAAAATTTAAACCCAATTTCACAGGGAAAAATCGTCAAATTAGATGACCAGGTTTACAGGATCTCCTCCCCTGCTCCCCTTCCTGGAGTTACATTAATAATTGGAAGATATAATAAAAGCACAATAACAGTAGATTCTATTGAATACACTCTTTTCGTTAGGCCTGGCCATGATTACTTTAAAGACTATTTCAAAGAAATAAAAGACACACTATCAAGCGTTATTAGGGATATTAAGACCAATTTCGAGGGCAACATAGAACTCTCCTATCCATATAAAAAGCTCCTGCTAATTGAAGTTCCAATACAATTCTTTAGCTATGATAGAATGTGGACAACGGCTCTTGAATATGTCCAGCCCGAAATGGTACTTCTGCCAGAAAAGGGTATACTCCTCGGCAAGATAGCTGATTTTAAGCTGTATACAAAATATAATAAACGATGGTCAAGGTTAAAGCGAGAGGTCACAACACCTGCCGAATTTCAGTCAGGGTTATTCCGCTCCTTTGTTACATCAACATTATTGAATAGCAGTTCTGGATTTAGACGAGGTTTATCCTCAGAACAGGGCAGTTATCAGATCTATCCTAACTATTATACATTCGTAAACTATTTTGAATCTCAAAAATGGCCAATCTTTAACATCATACTCGAGACATACATAAAGCAACGAATAGAGAACCAGCTAAGTCAGACCATTCGCTCACGGTTTTTTTCAGGACTTACAGACAATGAGAAGGTAAACATTGCCTTGAATGGCCACAGCATGATAGAGCTCTTGTCCGATCCAGAATATAAAGGTCTGTTAAGAGATCTTATTAAATTCAAAGGAAACAGTCTTTTTTCATCGCTTGAATGCACGATAGGCATCGATACCTTCAAATCTTTTCTTAATGAAATTTTAAAAGAAAACCGTTTTAAAAAGGTCGATGCTAGCTTTTTTACTAGAAGAATAAAAAATAAATTTGGAATCGACTTTGAAAAGATGATTAAAAATTGGTATGAGATGAATAAACTTCCAGGATTTCTGTTCAGCACTCCTACTGGTTATAAGGTAATAGACAACGAGAGGACAAGATATCAGATAAAATTTTCGGTTTCAAATCCAGAACAAGTTTCCGGTATCATAAAGATTTCTGTCTTTTCAGACCTCAAGAGAGTATTTATGAGAAGATCGGGCATGGAGCCTGCGACAGAAAAAATAGTAAAACTCGATAAAGGAGAAACAAAAGAGATCGGTATTGTTTTAGATCAGGCTCCGCGTATGATGACAATAGACACATATGTTTCACAAAATATTCCATCTGTTATTACTCACGGTTTCGATGAATTCAAATTAAATGAAAAGGCTTCCATTTTTGATGGAGAGAAAGTGTTGGATGAGATGATTCTTCTCCACGAGCAAGGTTCAATTGTCGTTGACAACGAAGATTTGACCTTCTCTGTAATTAATCCCGAATCTAAAAGCCTATTAAAGGGATGGATTGGTATTAGGAAAAAACGAAAAGAAAAATATATGCCGATGAGATGGTGGAGGCCTCCTACAAGATGGGAATCCACTATTTTTGCAGACTTTTATGGCAAATTCATCCGCTCAGCCTATTTTACACGTTCTGGAAATGGCGACAGGAAGGCAATATGGAAGGCTCCCATAGAGAGAAGCGGCTACTATGATCTTTACTACTATTTTAACAATAATGTAAACATGCCTTTCAAGCGAATAAGAAGAAAAAACCAGGAGAAGGGTACATATCAATTCTTTGTACATCATGATGAGGGCGTAGAGGAGATTTTATTTGATCCCGACAACTCAGAACCAGGCTGGAACTTTCTTGGAAGTTTTTACCTTTCACCCGATACTGCAGTAGTAGAGTTAACAAACAAGAGCGAGAAACGTATCATATTTGCAGATGCAATCAAATGGATCAAACGATGATATAAATAAGATCCAATTAAATAGGAGAAGAAAATGAACAACCGATCGGCCTATTTATGGTTCTTTTTTATTTTCTTTGTATTTACAACTATTAAATTGAACGGTCAAACAATACTGACACTTGAGAGTTCCCTTGAAATTGCCAGAAAAAACAGTCCCAATATCAAGAAGCTGGAGCTTAATGTTGAAAGAAGCAGACAGCTTTTAAATGCACAAAATGCGGCTCTTAAATCACAATTCTCTCTTTCGATAACTCCTTTCGACTACTCGCAGGACAGATCGTTTAACAATTTCTTTTCCACATGGTACACAAACGAGATCAAACAATCTTATAGTACATTTACTATTTCACAGCCCATAAAATATACAGATGGAACACTTGCACTGATCAACCAGTTCACCTGGAGGGATGCATATAGTGAATATCAGAATCTGAGGAGTAAAACCTTCAGTAACAATCTATATTTGAGTTACAATCAACCCATTTTTACATACAACAGAACCAAGATGACACTTCGAGAGCTCGAACTCGATCTGGAAAACACATCGCTGAACTATGCCATACAGATGCTAAACCTTGAACGGCTTGTTGCACAGAGTTTTTTTACAGTATACCAGGCAAGAATGAGCCTTGAAATAGCAAAAGAAGAACTCAAAAACTATGAAAAAAATTATGAGATAACACAAAATAAAGTAAATGCTGGTCTTGCCCCATTGGAGGAGCTCTATCAGGCAGAATTGAATGTTGCTTCAAGCAAATCGCAAGTACAGAACAGTGAAGTATCTCTTGAGAATGCAAAGGATAATTTAAAAAAATTAATCGGAATATCCCTCTTTGAGCAGATCGATGTAGTAGCGGACGTCAATTATCAACCGATAAAGATCGACCTGCAAAAGGCAATAGATCACGGGCTGAAATACAGAATGGAGTTGAGACAACAAAAGATCGATATTGAAAATGCATATTTCAATCTAATACGAACATCGGCAATTAATGAGTTCAAGGGAACGGTCAATCTTTCGTATGGAATCATCGGCACAGATGAAAAATTTCAAGACATTTACAATGTTCCAACAAAAAATCAAAGAGTGGCCCTCTCTTTTAATATTCCACTCTTTGACTGGGGCGAGAAAAGATCGAGAATAAAGGCCTCTGAGGCAACAATAGAGGTCAGCAAACTCGACTTAGATGATGAGAAGAAAAACATTATTATTGCAATCAGAAATGTTTACCGCAACCTCAAGAACCTCGAAACCCAGATCGAACTTGCAAGGAAAAATGTCGAAAACGCGCAGCGGACTTATGATATCAATCTTGAACGCTACAATAATGGTGACCTCACAGGAATGGACCTTCAGCTATATCAGACACAACTTTCCCAAAAAAAGCAAAGCCTTATAAATTCACTTATCAGCTACAAACTCGAACTCCTGAACATGAAGATCCAGTCACTATATGATTTTGAAAAGGATGAATCTGTGGTTCCATCAATAATAAAATAAGGAGTAAACAGGTGAAGAAAAGAGCATTATTACTGGCTGTCTTTATTCTTCTGCTGAACTGTGGAAAACAGGAGCCAAACATCGAAACCGAGATAGCAGTGCCGGTTTCGGTAGTTGAGATAAAACCAAAATCTATCGAAGAATTCATCACATCGACAGGAACAGTGAGGGCAATAAAGGAGGTATCGCTCAAATCTGAAATTTCTGGGCGTTATAATCTCCTTATGAATCCAAATACGGGGAGACCGTATGGTCCTGGTGACTGGGTAGCCAAAGGAAAGGTCATGATCAGGCTTGAAGATGAGGAGTATGAGAATAACATAGCAATCGAGGCGAAAAGATTAAATCTTGACATATCAAAAAGAGAATATGAAAAACAAAAATCCCTCTATGAAAAAGGCGGAGTGACTCTCAGAGAGCTTAAAAATTCCGAACTTGCCTACATAAATGCAAAATATAACTACGATAACGCAATTCTGCAAATAGCAAAAATGAGCATAACTGCACCATTCGATGGAATTATCGTAGATCTTCCATATTACACTCCAATGGTCAGGGTTCAGGCAAATCAGTTAATGGTAAGGCTTATGAACTACAACCAGCTTTATCTGGAGGTAAATCTTCCAGCAAAGGAGATGGGAAGAGTTTCTTTATCACAGAGCGTTAGAATAACCAACTACTCACTACAGGAAGATACCCTCCTTGGTAAAATCACGAAAGTCTCACCAGCGATAAATGCAGAGACAAGGACATTCAAAGTAGCAATGATCATAGACAATAAAAATTTAATCATAAAACCAGGCATGTTTGTCAAAGCAGAGATAATTGTTGCAAGAAAGGATAGTGCAATAGTAATTCCAAAAGATATAATACTGTCGAGGCGAAGAGGAAAAACAGTATTTATAGTTAGAAAGGGAGTTGCTGTAGAAAGGACCATAACCACAGGCCTTGAAAATCCCGAAGAAGTTGAAGTCATAAAGGGACTGGAGGAAAATGAGAGACTCATAATAAAGGGATTCGAAGCACTTAAGAATCGTTCAAGAGTCAAGATAATAAGATGATTGCAGCCAATCGTTCATTTGGAATGGGGATTTTTTAATAACATGAAAAAAATCACACAATTTTCTGTAAACTATCCGATTACAATCTTAATGGTCGTCCTTGGTATATTTCTACTCGGATATATCTCCTTTAAAAAACTCGGAATAGATCTCTTTCCTGATCTCAATAATCCAAGAATCTTTATAGAACTAAAGGCAGGCGAAAGGCCACCCGAAGAAATAGAGTATCAGTTTGTAAGAAACATAGAGTCTATAGCAATAAGACAGAAAAAGGTGATTCAGGTCTCTTCTATATCCAAAGTGGGCTCTGCACAGATAACAGTAGAGTATCAAAACGATGCAGACATGGAAGAAGCCTTCCTTGACCTTCAGAAGGCGCTTACCGGGTACAGCCAAAACTCAAATATAGATCTACTCAACATAACCCAGCACAATCCAAACGAAGAACCTGTAATGATAGTAGGCATGTACAATCCAGACATCGACGATATGGATGACCTTCGTAAGATTGCCGAAAACTATATTAGAAACGAACTGATAAGACTCGAAGGAATAGCAGAGGTAGAAATCTCAGGTAAAGAAGAAAAAGAGGTAGTAATCAGGACCGATCCATATCTGCTCAGGGCCTATGGAATCTATCCAGAAACTATAACAAACAGAATCCAGAGCATAAATAGAAACATATCTGGCGGAACAATTGTTGAAATGGGTACTCAATACATAATAAAGGGAATTGGAGAATTTCAATCACTTGATGATATAAAAAATCTGATAATAGACTACAGAAGTCAACAAAATTACCAAGAAATTTCATTGCAGGATAGTTCAGCACAAAGGGTCCCAATATTTTTAAAAGACGTAGCAGAAGTGAATCTGTCAAATAAAGAACCGATAAATATTGTTCGTGTAAATGGAAAACGCTGTCTTGGACTCTCCATATATAAAGAAACCAAATTCAATACAATAAACGCTGTAAATCAGTTAAAAAAGGTATTAGAATCTATTAAAAAGGCACTGCCTGGCTATGAATTCACAATAATTCAAAATCAGGGTGACTTTATCCAGAAGGCAGTAAACGAGGTAAAAGAAACTGGCCTCATTGGAGTCATACTTGCAGTAGTCATACTATATGTATTTCTCAGAAGGATCGGTACAACTGCAATCATAAGCCTTGCCATTCCCATGTCGATTGTTGCAACATTCAACCTTATGTACTTCACAGGATTGACCATAAACATAATGACACTCGGTGGACTTGCACTCGGAGCCGGTATGCTTGTTGATAATGCAATAGTTGTAATGGAAAACATATTTCGAAACATTGAGTCCGGTCTCTCGATCCGCGAGGCATCAGTTACAGGAACAGCACAGGTCGGTGGTGCAATAACAGCTTCCACAATAACAACAATCGTTGTGTTTCTTCCAATTGTTTACATTCACCATGCTGCAGGAGAGTTGTTTAAAGATCAGGCATTGACTGTTGCCTTTTCCCTTCTCTCTTCACTAATTGTTGCCATTCTTGTAATTCCAATGCTCACCTCAAAATTTCTCCGCAAAAATGTCTCTACTGTAGGGAAATCAATTCGCTTCGAATGGTATAAAAAATTTCTTGAAAGAGTCCTTAAAATAAAGTGGTATGTTATAGCAGCGGCTGCTGCACTGATAGCAACAGGAGTACTTCTTTTCCCAATAGTGGGAAGCGAATTTATTCCATATATAGATTCGGGACAGTTTTCTGTGGAACTGATCCTCCCAGAGGGAACAGAGCTGCGTCGTACGGAACAAGTTGTAGATAATGTTGAAAATCTATTCCGCAGGGCAATCGGAAAAGACCTTGAGACTCTATATGCAAGGATAGGACCTTCGGAGAGTTTTGGTAGCACAGAGAACTCTATCCTTGAGGGTGAAAACAGTGCATTAATAAAAATAGTATTAAGACCAGATAGAGAAAAATCCTCAGAAGAAATAATAGAAAACCTCAGTACAATCGCTCAAAATATTCCAGATCTTGAGGTCAAATTCATTCAGGATCAGACAGCCCTTCAGACTGTAACAGGAACAGAGTCTGCTCCTGTTGTTGTAGAGGTAAAGGGAAAAGAGCTCTCTGTCATAGAAGAGCTTACAGAGCAGGTAAAAAACAAAATGATCGAGATAAAAGAGCTGTTTAATGTTGAGACAAGTTTCGAAGAGGGTGCTCCTGAGATAGAAGTAGTTGTCGATAGAATGCGAGCAGGAGTGTATAATATAACAGTAAATCAGATAACATCTCAGCTCAGAGATCGGCTGATGGGCAAGAGTGCAGGTCAATGGGAATCGGAAGGTGAATTAAAAGACATCACAATACGCCTCCCCGATGTTAGTATAGATCAACTCAGGGATATCGAACTTACAAGCGGTAATAGAAAAATACTCCTCGATGATGTTGCATCAATAAGAATTACAAGAGCGCCTAAAAAAATACTCAGAAGAAACCAGACAAGGATCGGACAGGTGAGCGCACATATCCAGAGCTCTCGTCCATTTAATCACATAATCCACGAGATAGAATCGAAGCTTGGTTCTATCGATTTTCCTCCCGACTACCGGTATGAGATCACAGGGGCAGAACAGAAGCGAAAAGTTGCCATGAGAAACCTTGGCTTTGCACTGATACTCTCTGTAATTTTAGTCTATATGGTTCTTGCATCAACATTCGAATCTCTTGTTCATCCCTTTACAATAATTTTAACTATCCCATTAGCAGTTGTTGGTGCCATACTGATGTTCTTTATAATTGGGAAACCACTTAATATCATTGCTGTAATTGGAATCATAATGCTCGTTGGTATTGCTGTTAATGATTCAATAATTCTTGTAGATGCAATAACCAGACTAAGGGAAAAAGGAATTTCAATAGAGGAAGCAATCACAGAAGCTGGCCAGAGAAGAATACGACCCATAATAATGACTAGCCTTACAACAATACTCGCACTCCTTCCTTTAACACTTGGCTTTGGGGAGGGAGCAGCCTTGAGGGCTCCCATGGCTCTGGCGGTAATCGGTGGACTTGTCACCTCTACCCTACTTACATTACTGGTGATTCCATGTGTCTACAATGTGCTGGAAATCGCCAGAACATCGATAAGGAAAAAATAGATTTCTGATCCTTACCAGAAAATCGATCGGCAGGTTATGGAAAAGATAACAAAAAGCCTCCTATCTCGATTGATCCTGACAAGAAAGACATTTATCAGCATGGTGTTTGTAGGTCTGACCATGCTTGGTTATATATCATATAGAAATCTTGCTGTTGAACTCTATCCAGATGCCGAACTCCCTTTACTGATTGTTCAGATCAATACACTACTCGAAGTTACACCATCCTATGTCGAAACACAGGCAGTTATTCCATTAGAAGGTGCAATCAGCACTCTTGAGGGAATCGAGGAGATACAAACATTTATAGATAGTCGGAGGGGCACGATAACTCTCTACTTCAGGCAGAATGTTGATATAAAATATGCCTATCTAAAGCTTCAGGAAAAGGTCAATGAAATAAAATCATCATTGCCTGATGAATTTGTTGTAAATGTCATAAAAATCGACACAGAACAACTGTCAAATCTCTTTATGGAGCTTCAGGTACGAGGCAGTGGAGGCGTAGACAGGGTCAGGAACATCACTGACCAAGAGATAGTTGGTGAACTCGAAACTGTAGACGGGATTGCTGGCGTTAGTGTATATGGAGGCAGAGAAAAATCTGTTGAAATAGTGATAGACGAAGATGTATGCCATGCATTAGGGATAACGCCATATCAAATAAGGTCTGCTATTCTTCAGAATGGACAAAATAGAAGCTTTGTAGGAAGCCTCTACAACAGTAATAAAAAATATTATGTAAATGTTATTGCCGAATATGAAAAGATTAGCGATCTCGAAAATATTGTTATATCCAACACCGGACCTATCTTTTTAAAAGATGTTTCTGATATAAATTTTGGGGTAAAAGAGGAAACATCTATAAGTAGAGTCAATGGAAAGGAAGCGGTTACTGTAAGACTCATTCGTGATCAGAGAGTTAACTTAATCGACCTCTCACATACAACAAAAGAGCTCATCAAGAAACTCAATGAAAGACTGAAATATAAGGATATAGAGATAATCATCCAGTCAAACACTGCCGAAATAATGGAGAAAAACATAAAACTAATCATACAGCTTGCAATAGTGGGTGGTATTCTGGCTGTAGCAATACTGTGGATCTTTTTAAAAAATTTAAAACTCGTGTTTGTCATAGCACTTGCAATACCCATTTCAGTATTCACAACATTTAACCTTTTCTATGGTTTTGGTATCACAATAAATACATTGACAATGGTCGGTATGGCCCTTGCAATAGGAATGCTCCTAGACAACAGTGTGGTTGTTCTTGAAAACATTTACAGATTAGTATCCAGGGGAAAGGAAAGGGATACAGCTGTAATTCAGGGGACACGAGAGGTGTGGCGGTCAATTTTTGCTGCAACTCTTACAACAGTAGTTGTATTTGTTCCATTTGCATTTACATCAAATTTTTTTATTAAGCTGTTCGGCCGTCATGTTTCCATATCAATAATCTCCACCTTGTTTGTATCCTTAATCGTTGCTCTGTTTCTAATTCCAATGGTTGTACATTACTATCTGACCCGAAGGTCTGATATTTCTAACTCTGTTTTCAGGCATATATCCCAGAACAGCCGCATCATACAAATATATACTCTTCTCTTAAAATCGTGTATGAGGTATCCTGTTCGCACCTTGATAGGCGCTTCAATATTTACTATCCTGAGTGTTTTTATCTGCCTTGCACTTAGTTTTGATGTATCAAGAGAGATCGAGACCCCTGAATTCAACCTGTCACTTACAATGCCGGAAGGAACAACACTGGAAAGTACCGATCTCGCAGTGGTCGAGATTGAAAAAAGGCTGGAGGGTTTAGAGGAAAAAGAGGAAGTGATCAGTAAAATAGATGCTGGTGAGGCAACAATAACAATTACTCTTAAAGATAATTTTGAAAAAATTAAGAATCGAACTGTTGCACAAATTAAAAACGATATTAAAAAAAGAATAGATGACTTTTACCTTGGCGATATCACATTCGAACAGCCTCAGATCACTTTTGCAGGCTCCAAACGAGGCGGAACAATCAACCCTGGAGAAGGTTTTCTGAGAATGCTTGGGATTGGCACTCAAAGAGAAAGAATAGTGATCAAGGGAAGAGATTTTAATAGAATGAAAAAGACGGCAGAAGATATAGAATATTTTCTTGAAAACATAGACGAGATCGACTGGGTCAGGATGAATATCTCCAAAGAGAGACCGGAGGTCCACATCTATTTTGACAAGTATATTACGAGTCATTTTGGAATCGATGCGATTTCTGTTTCAAGAGAACTCTCAACCTTCCAGAATCAGTTCCCATCTGGAATGGTTTTCAAACAGGGAAATGAAGAATATGAGATAATCATCAGCACAAGTCAGGAGGAGAAAAAGAACAAGACAATCGACGATCTCAGGAATCTGACCATAGTAGGAGCTGGTGGAAGCGTCAGTCAGCTACAACATATTTCAAATATCGTATTTGCATCTGGACTCGGCAGCATAAGAAGAGTAAATCAGGAGAGACAGATCGAGGTTGTATACAAATTTCTTGATGAAATAAATCAATCCAAAGGACTGCTCAAAGCGGCAAGAGAAAAGATCGACAACCTGATATCTGAGATGAGAGTGCCTGCTGGCATTGCACTTGAGGTTCTGCATGATGAAACTGAGCTAACAGAGTTCTACTATCTAATAGGTGCAGCCTTTATATTGATCTACATGATTCTATCAGCGGTTTTCGAATCTTTCTATCTTCCCCTTGTAATAATGTTTTCAATTCCATTTGCTGCTGCAGGCTCATTCTGGCTTCTTATTTTTACCGGTCACGGTCTATCTAATGCCAACACTCTCATGGGATTCATAATTCTGCTCGGAATAGTTGTAAACAACTCCATCATCCTGATCGACTACACAAGAATACTGAGGAAGAGAGGATTCACAAGAAACAGGGCGTTGATTACTGCAGGCCAGGCCAGGCTGCGTCCAATAACGATAACTGCCGTGACCACCATAACTGCAATGATTCCACTTGCACTCGGAAAGGCTGAATATGTCACACAGATAGGAGCACCATTTGCTATTACAGTAATAGGCGGACTTTCACTCTCCACGCTTCTTACATTAATAATTATTCCAACATTCTATTCTGGAATGGAGAATGCAATAAACTGGGAAAAGAGCCTGAACTGGAAGATTAAAATTTTTCACCTCATTCTGCTCATATTATGCTTCTGGTTCATACTTAACAACATTCACAATTTTATATGGAAAATCATTGCATCTGTTTCATCTGTTGTAACAATACCTGCCCTGACATATTTTATTATGACTTCTCTCCGACAGGCAAAGACAAGGCTTATAGGAAGAGACGAAAAGATCATCATAAAGATACAGAATCTAGTAAAGATCTATGACCGTGAGAGCAGGTTTATCAGGGAATGGAAGAAAGGCGAAAGAATCGAAAAACATTCTGGTACTGCAAAGGCCTACCTCTCTTTGAGAGATTTTGATTCATATCTCTGGAAGATACCTCTACTCGGATTTCTTATCTACTTTATCTATTTCTATATTCGCAGTGGATTGTGGATCTTCATACTCTCTCACCTGCTTTACACTTATATATTCTTTCTCCTCCATCCAATTCGACTCTATCTTACCAACCGCTCGAATAAAAAACTGGCAAATACGATTGATAGATCTTTTTTCTGGGGATTCCCACTAATTAATTTGATAATATTTCAAATGAAGTGGCACAATATCGGAGTGGTTCTTTTGATCGGATTCATATGGTCGTTCCTGCTGATAATCTACACTACATCCAACAGAATTCATAGTAAAAAGATAAACATCGCAAGAATAGATGGAAAACTCAGTGGGCTGAGAAAAGGATTCTACAGATTTGTTCAGTTGATACCCTTCATTGGAAGAAAAAAACGGCCATTCAGAGCATTAAACAGAATATCTGTCGAAATTGGAAGCGGAATGTTTGGACTGCTTGGCCCAAACGGTGCAGGAAAGACCACTCTAATGAGAATAATATGCGGCATTTTGGAACAGAGTTATGGGAAAATATGGATTAATGGCCTGGATGTAAATAAATATAGAGAGGAACTTCAGGGACTGATTGGATACCTTCCACAGGAGTTTGGAGCCTATGAGAATATGACTGCCTGGGAATTTCTTAACTATCAGGCAATCCTAAAAAACATAATAGATAGAAAAGAAAGAGAGAAAAGAGTTGATTATGTGCTCTCTGCGGTTCATATGGATGAGCACAAACATGATAGAATAGGATCATTCTCAGGAGGAATGAAACAGAGAATTGGAATTGCACAAATCCTTCTTCATCTTCCGCGCATTTTAGTGGTGGATGAACCCACAGCAGGACTCGATCCCAGGGAGCGTATAAGATTCCGCAATCTTTTGGTGGAGCTAAGCCGCGACAGAGTTGTAATATTCTCTACTCATATTATAGAGGACATCTCGAGTTCCTGTAACAAAGTAGCCGTTCTAAATAAGGGAGAGTTAAAATATCTCGGCAATCCTGTTGATATGACCCACATTGCAAGAGGTCATGTCTGGCAGTTTGTGGTAAATTTAGAAGAGTTTGAATCTCTAAGAAAGAGTATGCTGGTTGTTCATCACATGCGAGATGGCAAGAAAATAAGAGTGAGATGCATATCAGAGAAAAAACCATATAAGAATGCAAAGAGTGTTCTTCCAACACTCGAAGATGCATATCTCTGGTTGTTAAAGGAAAAATCATCTATGGTGAGTCAAGAACAATGAAATCACAAAAATTTCTAAAAAATAGTATCGATCTTTGTTTCAGGATATTTCGCTATAATCTTAAAATAATATTCTCAAATAAGTTTATCTTTTTCCTGACTGGAGCAGTACTATTTTTCATGATAATAGTTATTGCTAATCTATTCTCCGATTCAAATCCATCATCAGGAATGGTATATTACTGGCTTCTCTTTCCAGGTATTTTAATCATATTCTATCCAACCACATTTGGAATTCAAAACGATGTAGATTATCAGATGATTGAAATAATATTTGGGATTGCCAACTATCGGTACAAGGTCTGGCTTGTTCGATTGATCCAGATCTATGTAATCGTAGCACTAATACTTTTATTACTAAGTATCATGAGTTACATTGCAATCGTAACCTTTCCCATCATAGAGATGGTCTTTCATCTCATGTTTCCTATATGCTTTATAGGTGCTCTTGCCTTTATGTTTTCATCAATGGTTAGAAATGGGTATGGCACGGCTGTATTGATGATTATAATCGGACTCGGTTTCTGGATTGGCAGTGGAATACTAATACGCAGCAAGTGGAACGTATTTTTAAATCCATTCTACCTCCCATCCGATATAAATGAAGCAATATGGTCAGGCATTATATTGGAAAACAGGATATATCTTGCCATTGGAACCATCATATCAGTTCTGTGGGCACTATTTCTTCTACAGAAACGTGAAAAATTTATTTAGATTTATTTAATAGATTCGACTACATGGACTGCCACATCATGCCAATCAACAGGCTCTTTCAATTCAATCCATATAATTCTACCATTCTTTCGAAACCATGTCATCTGTCTTTTGGCAAAGCGTCTTGTATTTCTCTTTATACTGTTAACCGCCTCCTCAAGGCTAATTTCTCCATTGAGATATCGAAACAGCTCCTTATATCCTACAGAATCCATGCTGTTGTATCTCAGATCATAACCCATCGATCTTAATCTTCTCACCTCATCAATAAGGCCCCATTTTAACATTTTTTCTACTCTTAAATCTATTCTTTTATTGAGCTGCTCTCTCGGCCACTTCAGTCCGAAAAATAGTGTCTTAAAATTGGCAGCAATTGTTCTCTCTTCTTGCATTTTCGACATGGGTTGTCCGGAAAGCCTGAATACTTCCAGTGCCCTTATGATCCTTTTCTTATCATTTGGATGTATTCTTGATGCTGTTTTTGGATCGACTTTCTTCAGCTCATTGTATACCTCATCGATCCCACAGCTCGATATCTTTTTTTTCAACTCCTCTCTTAACTGCGGATCCCTATAATCTCCCTCAAATATTCCCTCTACCAATGCCCTTATATAGAGCCCCGACCCCCCTACTACTACTGGAATCTTTTTTCTATCTAATATATCTTCGATTATGTTTCGTGCAATCTTGCCATACTCTCCAGCACTAAAATATTCATCCGGATCTACTATATCGATGCAATGATGAACCACTCTTTTTCTCTCCTCGACAGATGGTTTGGCTGTTCCAATATCCATATAACGAAAGATCTGGCGAGAGTCGGCCGAAACTATCTCACACTCTAAAAGTTCAGATATTCTCAGGGCTAGTTCAGATTTACCCGATGCTGTTGGACCAACAATCAAGAGTGCAATTCTTCTGTTCATCGCCTCTTAACGACCAAATCTCTTATCAATTTCATCAAGGGTTAGATTTATAATAATGGGTCTTCCATGAGGACAGAAATATGGTTCTTTTGTTGCAAACAGACGATCAACGAGTGAGGCCATTTCATGATACTTCAATGGATCTCCCGCCCTTACTGCTGCCTTGCAGGCAAAAGTCTTTGCAACAGTATCCCATACATCCTCTATGCCACTTCTATCGTTCTTATAAGATTCTATTATTTCAGTAAGTATTTCTCTTTCTCTTCCAGCCTTAACATCCATTGGAATAGACTCTATGACAACTGTATTTCCACCAAAATCTTTGAGTCCAAACCCAATCCTTTCAAGATGTGGTAATATCTCAATCAATACTTCGTAATCGTTCTGTTCTAATTGAATTGTCTGGGGAAAAAGAAGCTGCTGGGATGGAATGGAATCTCTGCTTCTCGACTGAATCACGCTTTCATATATAATTCTTTCATGTGCAACATGCTGATCTATGATTGTGAGACCGCTCTTTATCTGTGAGAGTATATATTTATTGTGAATCTGCCAGAGAAGCGGTTTTTCTACCTCTTTTGATAAATACTCCTTTTCATTTACTTCTAGCCCGGGGCTCTGAGCTATCAGTGTAAGTTGAGCAGAATTCCCTCGACTTTTTCGGGTAAATCTTAAACTACTCGAACCACTTCTACTCCCCTTTACAACCCTGAAGTCGGGTAGCGATACAGACTCCTTTAGCACATTTTGTACAGACCTTTTCAATGCATCATGGACATACTTCTCATCACGAAACCTTACCTCTATCTTTGTTGGATGGACATTGACATCAAATTGGCTGGGATCCATCTCCAGAAATATGAAATATTGAGGATATATACTTCTCTCAGCCGATGGACCGTAAGCTGATAAAATTCCGTGAGTTAGACTCTTACTTACTATATATCTATTATTCAAGAAAATCATCTGATTGGTCCTGCTTTTTCCAGAATGTTCAAAGCGGCTTATATAGCCCTTAATCCTGATACCCGAAAACTGAGAATCGAAATGAATCAATCTTTTAAAATTATGTTCTGTTATAAGCTCCTTCAATCTTTCCTTAAGTGAGCTTTTCCTCAGGTCAAGGGTCTTCTGATCTTCCACAAAAAGAGAAAAATCGATCTCTGGAAACGCAATACTTATCCTTCTGAATACTGAAACAATGTGTCTCAACTCTGTAGCTGGACTTTTTAAAAATTTTCTTCTCGCAGGTACATTACCAAATAGATCCTTTACAACAATCTTGGTTCCCCTGTTTGCAGCCACCTTCGAAACCTCACCAATCCTGCCAGCTTCAATATAGATACGAGTAGCCTCCTGCTCATCATCTGTACGCGTTGTTATCTCCATCCTCGATACAGCAGCTATGCTTGATAGTGCCTCTCCCCTGAATCCCATGGTAGTTACTCTTTCAAGATCTTCATAATTTGAGATCTTACTCGTGGCATGCTTCTTACAGCATATTAGAGCATCCTCCTGACTCATTCCCTCTCCATTGTCTGTTACGCATATTAGGTCTATCCCGCTTCCCTTTATATATAGAGATATACTTGTGGCTCCAGCATCGATAGAATTTTCGATCAGTTCCTTAACAACAGAGGCAGGCCTTTCAACTACCTCCCCGGCTGCAATTCGCCGCATTACACTTTCAGGAAGTACATTTATCTTTGATCCCATAGAACAGTTCTACTATCCAATTCTTCTCAGCATGATTATGAAATAGATTATAAATGCAAGTATTATAAAAAGCCATATTAGAGAACGTCGCTTCACTGACTTTGAAGACCTCATCCGCCTGAATTTAATCTTCCTTCCCTCTCTCTCCTCTTTCTCAGGATCATAGTAGTAAGGCTGGTAGGAAAAACGCCTTACTTTTGGAAGCCTTCTGCCCAGCATTATTATCTCTCCAAATTAATTTACTATCGAGAAAATATAACCAACATCATTTTAATAATCAAGGCCTTTCCCGACTACTTTTCCCTTGCAATTTCAAATAAAAATAGAGAAATTAGTTTAAGTGATTTATTATTAAAAAGGAGAAATTTTGACAGGTAAAAAATTCGAAAAACTAATAGAGATCATGTCCCGACTCAGGGGACCAGATGGGTGTCCATGGGACAGGGAGCAGACACATTGTTCGCTGACCACATTTCTCCTTGAGGAGACGTATGAGGTGATCGAAAGTATTGAGTCTGGTGGTTCTGATGAGCTTAAAGAGGAACTCGGTGATCTTCTCCTGCAGATAGTCTTTCACTCTCAGATTGCAAAAGAGGAGAAAAGTTTCACTATCGAGGATGTCATCGATACAATAAACAAAAAACTGATAAGGAGACATCCACATGTATTTGGCATTGCAGATATAAAAAGCTCAGAGGAACAGCGAGTTCACTGGGAGCGTATAAAGAAAAAAGAAAAAGGCTCATCTGTATTGGATGGAGTTCCCAAAACCCTTCCATCCCTTCAACGTGCATATCGAGTTCAGCAGAAGGCATCTGCAGTTGGTTTTGATTGGAAAGATTTTAAACCAGCTGTAAATAAGGTAAAAGAGGAGTTTGAAGAATTCGAGAAGGCACTCGAAGAAGACGACAGAGACAAAATAAGTGAAGAGCTGGGAGACATTCTATTTTCAATAGTAAATGTATCGAGATTCATTAGAATAGATCCAGAAGCGGCCCTCCGTAAGGCGGTAGATAAGTTCATTGACCGCTTTAAGATTATAGAAAAGATTCTTGAAGATAAAGGAAAAGACCTGAAAGATGTATCGCTTGAAGAAATGGATAAAATCTGGAACCAAATAAAGAAAGAAAGATTTAATTGAATCAATGGGTGTGATACTTGACAAATTCATAAAAAAATAGTAAACTAATTATTCAATGCAGACAAAAATGGGGAGTCGAATGAAAAAATTTCAAATTGTACCTGGCGTGATTATATGGATTCTGCTCTTCCTTATCTACTGCTCCCGAAATGCAAATAACCCAATCGGAAGCGATTTCTTTGAAAGAGACAGCTATGGATCAGAAAATCATCTTTTGATATATCCATCATCCTCTGATACATTCTTTCAGATTTCTTTCAATACAGGAAATAGTTCTCGTCTCTACTTTGGTAAGTACATGGGCAGAAAGGCCTATTCATTAATAAAATTTGCAAACTTTCAGGATTCTGGTTCTGTTGACAGCGCATTTGTTAAATTATATATCGACGAAATCTTAGGTGCAAAAACAGGCTCAGTCGATGCTAATATCTATATAGTGCAAACTCCATGGGAAGATTCAGAAATGGATTGGAATACTCTCCAGTATATAATGACAAGCATGACCGGCCAGCCAATCGACACCGTCAGAATAAATGCGGATGACGACTCAATATGTTTTTTTCTTCCACCTGCTACTGTAGAACAATGGCTTTCTGATAAAAACCAGGACTATGGTTTCCTGATAACCTCTGAGGATGATAACTTCATGGTTAAACTGTTCAGCGAAGAAGCAAATTCAGATTCTACACCAGAACCGAACATCACAATATATATGACTGTCGATACAACCAAAGATACTCTTCAAAGAGGCACTGCAGAAGATGTCTCTTTGATATATGAATACATAGAACCAACATCCGATAGACTGGTACTGAGTACTACAACTGGCTACTGTATCTATCTCTCCTTCAACCTCGACTCTATTCCAGAGAAGGCTATATTAAATCGTGCCGTTGTCCATCTTACGACAGATACATCTCTTTCGTTTCCTGATAATCAAGACACATTAGAGCTAAAGGCATATCCGATATACGATCCAGATTGGTCATTTCCTTCTGTCAAATACAATCAATATATTACATATGTTGGATCTGTATATAAAGACTCTGCAGGTGTAAATATAACCCACATGGTTCAGACATGGATCAAAGGCATAGAAGAAAATTACGGCCTGGTTTTGAAGGTAAAAAGTGAAAATAAAGAACAGTTCACTCGTTTCTTTTTCTCCACATCTGCCGACTCGGCCTTAATGCCAAGGCTCGATATCTATTACACATTACCACCATCGAGTCGCTTTTAATATCTATTCTGGAGAATTTAATATGTTAAGAAACACTAAAATTTTATTCATTTTAATCTTCCTGCTCTTTTTTCAAAATATAGAAGCTGGAACCGTACTCTCATCAAAAGGAGTGGGCATACCATTCTTCTTTACCAGTTCAAGATCAATGGGCATGGGTGGAATCTCGGCCGCACTTTGTGATTCTCTTCACATCTCGAGAGTAAATCATGCTGCACTTTCCGGACTGAAATTCAGCTCAATATCTGTTCAATATTTTTGTGAAAACAACGACTACAGAGACCACAATGGAAGTGCCAGATCGACCTATGCAAACTTTGATGGTTTTACATTTGTAGTACCACTTGGAAAGGGTCATGGTTTTTCTATCGGCATGCAGCCCATCACACGAGTCGATTACAATTTAAGACTCGATAAATCGAAAGATGGCATGTCCTATTCAAAGTATATTACAGGCTCGGGAGGATTGAGCACATTTAAATTTGCTACATACATTTCCTTGAAGTCCTTTCTCTCAATAGGAATCTCCTTGAATTATATTTTTGGAACAATTGTTGAAGAATGGGCCACAGAATTTCATGGAGAAGACTTTAAGACTTCTTCAAACCAATTTCATACAGAAAACTGGGGTATACGATATCAATCAGGGATAATCATCAGACCGGTAAATTTTGTTACTATAGGTGCAACTTACACAACGCAATCTTCATTAAAAAACAGGACGGGGCTGTATATAACTGACATCATAAATAATAGAGTCACAAAAGATAGTACGTGGACAGGCAGGATTGATTTCCCCTCTTCATGGAGAGTAGGCACAACGTTTAATATAAGCAAATATGGATTAATTGGTCTTGAGATATATAGAAGAGACTGGACAGAACTTTCTATAAACGACAGAAAAATCTCTGGTACAAACAGTATCTATAGATATTCGATAGGAGCAGAATATAAGGGAAACAACGATGCAAATTCATATCTTAAAAAGATTTCATGCAGGATTGGGTATTATTACCAGCCGTACTTCTCTAAAGATCAAAATGAAAAAATTATTTCCGAGCACTGGGTAACTTTTGGATTTGGGTTTCCTTTATCTAAATTTACAGATAGACTCGACATTGCATTCTGTTTTGGAAGGAGAGGATCATTAAAGACTAATGGACTGTCTGAGAATTTGTTCAGGTTGTCGATAGGAATTTCAGGTGGAGAAAAATGGTTCACAAGAAGATATTAATGAGAATCGTTAAGATGCGAAATTTTTAGGCATAAAGCCCCTCTATTTTCCACTTGATTTTATTTAATAATTTTATTAAAATTAAAAATATAATTTTCTGTAAAGTATCTTCTAAGGAGGAGAAAATTGAAGATGAAAAGAGAAATTCAGCTGTTCGCCGTAGCCCTCATACTTCTAATCATCATATCTTCATTGAATTTAGTCTTTAATGGATGCGCAGGTTCAAAACCCAGAGAACTCACACCAGAGGAGAGAAAGGCCCTGCAGGATTCACTATTCAAAGAACACAAAAGGCATCTTATGCTGTTGAGAAGTTTCGCACACGAACCGTACAAGCACGGTGATTATGCAAGGGCAAAAAAGTACTACAAACAGCTTGCTGAAGAAGACACAACCGGTATATATCAGCACATAGTCTTCAAACGTCTGGGCACATGCTACACCCAATTAGGCCTAAAGGACAGTGCAGAGTGGGCATACTCTCTTGGGGTCAAGAGAAATCCGAAAGATCCATATAACCATAAGATGCTTGCCTGGATATATAAAACAGAGGGCAGAATATCAGAAGCCATCGATGAGTATAAGACACTCATCCAGCTACAGCCCGATTCTTTGAGCTATTACAGAGATCTTGGAGAATTGTATGTCAAAAATGAACAAATTGATGATGCAATAGCTGTGTATCAAAAGGCTGTTGATATGGATCCGACCAACAAGGCAGTTCAGGAGACACTGGACAATCTTCTGGCACATACAGATAACATAGATGCTCTTATTGCCCAGCGTGAAAAAATGGTTGAACGCTTTCCAGATGACTTGAGGCTCAGGCTCGATCTTGCAAAGAATTACTTTGACATTGGAGAATTCGAAAAAGCCGTGGATCAGCTAATCTTTATAACCCAGAAAGATAGTGAAAATAAGATCGCACTCGAGATGCTTGGAAAGTCTTATGAGGAGCTTGAGCGATATCTCGATGCATCATCAACATATAAGAAGATACTTGCGTTCGATCCAAAGGACAAAAAGAACATTTGTAATCTTGCCATAAGCTATAGTCTAATGAATAGATACTCTCAGGCCATGAGGGAGGTAAATCGTGCACTGAGGATTGATCCGGACTATGGCCTTGCACACATAACAAAAGGTATGATCTATGAAAGATCTGCCGATAGGTGCGTAGAAGATTGCGGCGGAAAAATCGATTTCAATGACAAACTAGTGTACAAAATGGCCTACGATGAATATAAAAAGGCGTTAAAAGATCTCGAATGGAGACCTGAAGCAGAGATAAAAATAAAGAACGTGGAATCCCAAATCCCACAGGATAAAGATTATTTTATGCATAAACACCAGAGAACCCCAAACAAACCGTGCTATAACTGGATCAAATAACGGGTCACTCTTATGGTCGCTATCGGATCGGATCATGCGGGATTTGATTTAAAAAAAAGGATAGTATCAACTCTAAAACTGAACAATATATCATACAAAGATTTTGGTACATATTCCTCCGAGCCAGTAGACTATCCAGAGATTGGGGTAGAAGTTTCAAATGCAGTTTCTAGCGGTAAATTTGAATATGGTATTTTGATATGCGGTACCGGGATCGGGATGTCTATAGTAGCAAACAAGATACCGAGAATCAGAGCGGCACTTTGTTATAGTGAAGAAATCGCGCGTCTCAGCAGGATTCACAACAATGCAAATATTCTCACAATGGGTGCTCGATTCATCGACCATTCTGTGGCCGAAAAAATAGCACTAACATTTCTATCAACATCCTTTCAACCCGGCAACCGTCATGAGAGAAGAATCCAGAAAATTCATAGATTAACCAATAGATGATACTTCTATATTTCAATGATATCTAATATTAAATGGGACATAAGTCCCATTTAATGATTATAACCATCACTAACAAGGGGTTGTGCTATGAATAAAATTAAAGAAAAAGATCCTGAAATCTATGATGCAATAAGAGGAGAAATCGATCGCGAAAACTACAAGCTCGAGTTAATAGCCTCTGAGAATTTTGTTAGCGAAGCAGTTCTCGAAGCACTCGGATGTGTCATGACCAACAAATATGCAGAAGGATATCCGGGACACAGATACTATGGTGGTTGTGAATTTGTCGACAGTGCCGAAGAGCTAGCAAGACAAAGGGCAAAAAAGCTTTTTAAATGTGAATATGCAAATGTTCAGCCTCATTCTGGTTCTCAGGCAAACATGGCTGTATATATGGCTTTTCTTAATCCTAAAGATACTGTTCTTGGAATGGATCTTGCACACGGAGGCCACTTAACTCACGGCAGTCCTGTAAACTTTTCTGGAAAACTGTACAACTTCGTCTCTTATGGTGTGAAAAAAGAAACAGGTACTATAGATTTCGATCAGGTATGGAAGCAGGCAAAAGAGCATAAACCAAAACTGATTGTAACTGGCGCAAGTGCATATCCAAGAGCAATCGATTTTTCAAAATTCAGGGAAATTGCCGACAGCATTGGAGCATATCTAATGGCAGATATTGCTCATCCGGCAGGTCTTGTTGCAACAGGCCTTCATCCCGATCCACTTCCAGTCTGCGATATAGTTACAACAACAACACACAAAACATTGAGGGGGCCGAGAGGAGGAATGATCCTTATAGGCAAGGATCGTGAAAATCCGATGGGAATAGTTGCCCCAAAATCTGGAAGAACAAAACTTTTGTCAGAAGTCATCGATGGAGTCGTAATGCCAGGAATTCAGGGCGGCCCTCTGATGCATGTAATAGCAGCAAAAGCAGTGGGATTTGGTGAAAATCTTCAGCCGCAATATAAAGAATACTGTAAACAAATTATTAAAAATGCAAAAACGCTTGCAGAAAGATTGATAGAACATGGATACAATCTTGTATCAGGAGGAACAGACAATCATCTCATGCTCGTCGACCTATCTGCAAAGGGAATAACAGGTAAAAGCGCAGAAAAGGCATTAGAAAAGGCCGGGATAACAGTCAATAAAAATATGATCCCCTTCGATACAAAGAGTCCATTTGTGACAAGCGGAATAAGAATTGGTACTCCAGCGCTCACCACAAGAGGCATGAAAGAAGAGGAGATGAAGAGAATAGGAGATTTGATACACAGAGTGTTATCAAACATTGATAATGAAAAAGAGCTCGAATCGGTCAGAAACGAAGTTCGCTCTCTGTGCGAGAATTTTCTTATATACCAGAATTTGATATGAAAAAGAAAGGTTCTTCGACACGTCCCTCCTGGGATTCCTATTTCATGCAGATCACACGCCTTGTGGCAACAAGATCTACATGCCTTCGCCGTAAGGTTGGTGCAATCATTGTAATGGACAAAAGAATCCTTGCTACTGGTTATAATGGTGCACCAAGAAATCTCCCCCACTGTTCAGAGACCGGCTGTCTTAGAGAAAAATTCAATGTTCCATCCGGTGAAAGACATGAACTGTGCAGAGGAATCCATGCCGAACAGAATGCAATAATTCAGGCTGCAACACACGGTATATCAATAAAAAATAGTGTGCTCTATTCTACTCATTATCCATGTTCAATATGCATAAAAATGATTATCAATTCGGGAATAAAGAAGGTATACTATCTCGAAGGATATCCGGATAAGCTTGCAAAGTCTATAGTAGATCAGAGCGATCTTGAAATTATCAAAATAGAGATAGATGAAAAATGAGATGCCCATACTGCGGAAAAGATAACGACAGGGTTGTGGATTCAAGATCACGATTCAGTGGAAGGGTAATACGAAGAAGACGACTGTGTACTGAGTGCGGAAAAAAATTTATCACAATTGAAGAAGTTGAAGATAAATCGATTTATGTTATAAAGTCGGATGGAAGGCGTGAGAAATATGATCGGAAAAAACTTATGCGAGGAATAGAAATAGCATGTAATAAACGTCCAATATCGATTGAAAAAATAGAGGAGATAGTACAAAAGATAGAATCTGAAATAAACTCCGAATTTGTAAAGGAGATAGACAGCCGCACTATAGGCGAACTTGTATCAAGACATCTTCAGGAAATCGACGAAGTAGCATATGTAAGATTTGCATCTGTTTATAGAAAATTTAAAGACAAGGAAGAATTTCTCAAGGAATTGAAAGAACTTTCAGAATCAAAAAAGTTAAATTCAAAATGAAGGAGTCTCCATGTTGAGAAGGAAAACTTTTCGAGGGGGTGCGCATCCACCTGAAGAAAAAGATCTTACAGAGAACAAAAAAATTGAAACAATGCCCCTTCCTGAGAAGGTTATTATTCCTCTGCAGCAACACATAGGTTCTCCTGCAGAACCAATCGTACAAAAGGGAGATAGTGTAAAAACCGGTCAACCTGTTGGAAAGTGTAACTCATTTGTTTCTGTTCCACCACACGCATCTATCTCTGGAACAGTTACTGCTGTAGAACCAAGGCCTCACCCGCTTGGTACAGATGTTCTCTCTGTTGTTATCGAGAGTGACGGAAATGACAAATGGGTTAGCTCGATTAAGTTCGATAAAGATTATATGAAATTATCGGTCGATGATATGAAGAACCGAATACAGAAGGCTGGACTTGCAGGTATGGGTGGAGCAGCATTTCCAACCCATGTAAAACTCTCACCTCCAAAAGATAAACCAGTCGATATATTTATATTGAATGGTGCAGAATGTGAACCATATCTGACCAGTGACCACCGTCTCATGCTGGAAAGGACAGATGAAATATTAAAGGGGCTGAAAATCATAATGAAAATTCTCAATTTAAAAAGGGCAATCATCGGGATAGAAAAAAACAAACAGGATGCAATAAAAATAATGAGGGCCAAGACCGCTTCAACGAAATCTATCTCTGTTGTTTCTCTAAACGTGAAATATCCACAGGGTGCAGAGAAACAGTTGATAAAAGCTCTTACCGGACGCGAAGTTCCTCCTGGAAAGCTTCCAATGGATGTAGGCTGTCTTGTGCATAATGTCGGCACATCTTTAGCAATATATGATGCAGTATCATCAAATAAGCCACTTATAGAACGGGTCGTGACAGTAACAGGCCCTGGAATAAAGACTCCTAAAAATCTACTCGTCCGAATCGGAACACCATTTAAAAATCTTATCGACTTCTGTGGTGGGTATAGCGAGACTGCCGGAAAATTGATAAACGGCGGCCCAATGATGGGCATATCTCAGGTGACAGATGAAGTACCAGTAATCAAAGGTACTTCTGGAATATTAGTACTGGGGAAAAAAGATAGTGATCTTAAACCCGAGGGAGTATGCATCTGCTGTGCACGATGTGTAGATGTCTGCCCTATGAGAATCATGCCAAATCATATTGCAACCTATGTGGAATATGGCAGATATGATGAGGCAAGATCAATGGGCCTTCTCGATTGTATTGAATGCGGTACGTGTAGCTTCATCTGTCCTGCAAAGAGAAATCTTGTCCACTGGATAAAATTCGGTAAGGCACAATACAACAAAATTGCAAATGAGGCTTCATAAAAAACCATATTGGAGGATCTGTTCATATGGATAAAAGTTTCTTTATATCTTCTTCTCCCCACATCAAAGACAGAGATTCTGTTCCAAAAATTATGTACTGGGTAGTCTTATCATTACTTCCAGCCGGTGCCGGAGCAGTATATCTCTTTGGTGTCAGAGTCATCTGGGTAATTTCAATCTCTGTTGCTTCTGCAATGTTAACAGAACTGGTCTGCCAGCTCATTATGAAACGTCCTGTTGGGGTGTTTGATGGAAGCGCAATAATTACTGGAATCCTGCTTGCCTACAACCTTCCTCCAGAGGTTCCGCTCTGGCTCCCTGCAATTGGTAGTTTCGTAGGTATAACAGTGGGCAAGATGGCTTTCGGCGGACTCGGTTACAATCCAATGAATCCTGCCCTGATTGGTAGGGCATTTCTAATGGCATCATGGCCAATAAATATGACAGTATTTAAAACAATTCCAGCTGGTGGAACACTTTCTGGAATCGATGCACTCACAACTGCAACCCCATTAAATGTCTTTAAACACAGCAGAGAAATTCTGATCCACGGATCTGAATTTTCAACTGAAAAAGTTACAGAGGCTGCTCAGGCTATATCCCAGCTGTACGGTTCTAGTGGAAATCTTTTTCTTGGAAAAGTTGGAGGATGTATTGGAGAAACATCTGTTCTGCTTCTTCTTATAGGAGCCTTTATCCTCATGTATAAAAGAATAATAGGATGGAAAATTCCTTTCTCCTATATTGGAACCGTAGCCCTGCTTACATGGATATTTGGAGGAACAGAAGGAATGTTTACTGGCAATCCACTCTTTCACATTCTTTCTGGCGGATTAATCTTGGGTGCATTTTTTATGGCAACAGACATGGTAACAACACCTGTTACATTCAAAGGCAGACTCATCTTTGGCACTGGATGCGGAATATTGACAGTAATCATTCGACTATGGGGTGGATATCCTGAGGGAGTATCATATTCTATTTTGCTGATGAATTTAACCACACCCCTTCTCGATCGTTATACCAAGCCAAAAGTATTTGGAGGTAAATAATTCTATGAAAGAAATCATAAAATTCGGATTTATTTTAATGCTCGTTACACTAATCGGTGCTGGATCGCTATCATGGGTGAACAACATCACAAAACCCAGAATTCTGGAGCAGGAAAAGAAAGCACTAGATCTTTCACTATCGATCGTGCTTTCTGGAACAGAGAACGGCATTATTATTCCAGTTGATAATCGAGATCAATCTGTCTACTATGAGGGATATAGAGATAAAGATAAAAAAGAGTTTATCGGATATGCACTTCCTGTAGTTGCAACCGGATATTCCAGTAAGATCAGAGCAGTGGTTGGTTTTGATTCTACCGGTAGAATATTGGCGATAAACGTTCTCTCTCAGAAAGAGACTCCAGGGTTGGGAACAAAGTGCGAAGAAATTCGTAAGGGCGAATCTACACCATGGTTTCAGGCACAATTTGCCGGAATGGATGCAGCAACTATTGCTGTCGATAAGGATGGCGGAACCATCGAATCGATAACAGGAGCAACTATCACTTCAAGAGCCATCACTGATGCAGTCAGAGACAGTGTAACAAACTTTCTAAATAGAATAAGAAAACGAAATTAACAATATAATATATTTGATGAGGAGATGATATGTCTGTATGGAAGGAATTTTCAAAGGGAATAGCAAAGAGCAACCCGGTGTTCAGGCTCATGCTGGGCCTTTGCCCTGTACTTGCAGTTTCAAATTCTGTTGAAAACGCTATCGGAATGGGAAGCGCGGCAACCTTTGTCCTCCTTGGTTCCAATTCTGTGATTTCAATAATAAGAAAATTGGTGCCAGAAAAGATTCGAATACCAATATTCATAACGATCATCGCTACATTTGTTACAATAGTAGAACTCACAATGGCAGCCTTTGCACCAGCACTTCACAAATCTCTAGGAATCTTTATTCCTCTCATAGTTGTTAATTGTATTATTCTTGGACGAGCCGAAGCCTTTGCAAGCAAAAATAGCCTATTTTTATCAATCTTGGATGGTCTTGGTATGGGCATAGGATTTACCCTTGCCCTCATTACAATTGCCACATTCAGGGAAATACTTGGAAACGGCTCATGGCTGGGAATAACAGTATTTTGCCAGAACTTTCAGCCTGCTCTACTCATGATATTGGCACCAGGAGCATTTCTTACAATCGGTTTCTTAATGGGATTTTTCAATTGGATCGAAAATCGTAAAAACAATTTGAGAGGTTAAAAATGGAATTTCAATCTCTAATCATAATTGCAATCGGAGCCATATTTGTATCAAATTTTGTACTTTCAAAATTTTTAGGAATTTGTCCATACATTGGCGTATCAAAACAGCTCGATTCTGCACTCGGAATGGGAATGGCTGTAATCTTTGTAATGACAATGGCCTCCATGGCAACATGGGGTATATACAACTACTGCCTCGTTCCGAGTTCCAACAATATTATTTATAAAATCTTTTTAAAAGGTAATGGTTCACCACCAGATTTGACATTTCTTAGAACAATCTCTTTTATTCTTGTTATTGCCGCACTTGTTCAATTTGTAGAAATGGTCATACAGAAGATAAGTCCAGGACTGTACAGGTCGCTCGGAATCTACCTGCCTCTAATAACAACAAACTGTGCCGTACTCGGAGTATCGCTGCTGAATATCGATTCAGAATATGGCTTCATTCAAAGCATAGTAAATGGATTTACTTCTGGTATCGGATTCACGCTTGCACTTATCCTCATGGCAGGCCTTCGAGAGAGGCTCGAACTGGCCAGGGTCCCAAAAGCAATGCGTGGAGCTCCAATTGCTTTTATCATGGCCGGCTGTATGTCACTCGCATTCTTTGGATTTTCTGGGCTAAAAGTGTAATTATTTATAATGAGACGGAAAGAAAAAAAACATGAATACAATAAAATTGAGATGCCCTTTCTCGATCACCTCGAAGAGCTGAGATGGCGCATACTAAAGAGTCTCGGCTCTGTTGCATTGTTCACATTTGTGTCATTCCCTTTTACTGGAAAGGTGCTGAAACTTCTGACACTCCCCAACGACAGATTAAGAGAGCCTGCAAAACTCATATTCCTCAAACCTACAGGAATGCTTATGGTCAGAATGCAGATAGCATTAGTATCGGGAATAATAGTATCCCTTCCAGTAATTTTTTATCAGATATGGAAATTTATTTCACCAGGTCTTCTGCCAAAGGAAAAAAAGTTTTTTCTTCCCTCTCTTCTGGTAACCACATTCTGCTTCCTTGTTGGACTCTGCTTTGCATACTTTATTTTGATACCCACGGTTCTTCCATTTCTATTCAGCATGGGGACAGAAACAATCGAAGCCACAATAAACATAAACGAGTATATGAGCTTCGTACTTCGACTGATTCTGGTATCCGGGCTTATATTTGAACTTCCAATACTATCATTCGTATTTTCTCGCACAGGCATATTAAAACCCACTTTTATGAGAAAATATCGCAAATATGCAATAGTGCTGATCTTTATTTTTGGTGCAATTGTTACACCTCCAGACCCCCTCAGTCAACTGTTAATGGCATTCCCATTAATATTCTTATATGAAATCAGCATATGGATAGCCGTATTAGGATATAAAAAGAAAAGGGAGAGCGATAAAAAATGGGAAGAAGAATTTAAATCGACTGGTGGAGTTAATAAAGGTTAATTACATTTTTTAAATGCCAGCATGACACAATAGATAAATAAATTTCTTCGTGAAAATGAAAAATTGAAACTAGCATAGGGATAGATTGGAATGATTTAATAAAATCCTTAATCTGTGTACCATCGATTCTTAAATCAGAGTTAATACCAATTCTTACCGTAATAAATGAGAAGTATGGATTAAAATTTACAAGTGACGATCAAAGAATACTCTCCATCATTGCTGCTCAATCTGCTCAGATAATTGAAAATGCCCGACTATACAAAGAGGAACAACCGCTTCTACGCATGCAGGAGAGAATCGTCTTGCCTCGATTATTCAGAAAAAGCTCCTTCTAAAAGAAAATCCTAATATATCCAGATGAGACAACTGTTTTTTAAATGGCTTAGATCATCTACACCGATGGAGTAGCAGATGCACTAAACCCAGAATAAGAGTAGTTTTCGGAGAGCACAGACTCCTTGAAACGATCATTTTAAATAGAGATAATCCAGCAAATGAAATTTTTGACTCAATCATTAAATCTCTGAAAATTCACAGAGGAGATTCTCCTCAAATGGATGATACTGCCTTGATTGTATTGAAAAGGATTTAATTAAAAAAGGCCGTAAAATTTACTTTTACGGCCTCTCCTGTCTCTTGTTATTCTAAACTACAATCTTCCAAGATATCTTATTGCCTTTGGTGCATATTCGCTTTCAGGAAATCTGCTGAGCAGCTCCTGGAATTTTTCTCTTGCTGTAATCCTATTTCCAATCTTAAGGTTGCAGATTCCGCTCATCAATAAAGCATCATCGAGTTTATATGAATATCTGTAATTTAGTACTTGCGTAAATGCTTCAATAGCCTTTCTATAATCTTTCATTGCATTGTAGCATTCACCGATCCAGTACTGACAATTGCTTGCCAATCTATGATCTGGATTAGAACTCAAAAGTGAACTGAAAATCTTTATTGCCTCATTAAAATTTTTGTTATAAAAATTTTGAAGTCCAAGCTTGTATCTCTGTTTGAACATTTCTGTATCTTCTACTCCAAACGATCCTGAAGAACCTGTTGTATACTGGACAGCGCTTCTCCTTGTTATTTCAGCTATTGCTTTTTCGTTTGCTCTCACCTGATCCTGGAGTTCCATAATCTGTTTTTCACGCTTCTCTATTGTGGACTTTAAATCATCTATTGTTTCCATTAACTTGCCAATTTCTGTATTTGGATAACTCTTTGTGGGAAGAGTATTATCATAATAACCCTCTTCGGTAGCAGCAGCCGTCTCTGTATCTGTCTCTGACTGGAAAAGCAGTGAAAGTGCATCCTGATCCTCTTTAGTTACATCCCCACTCTTTTCTTCCTTAAACAGATCCTCAAGTACAAGTTCATCCTTATTCAGTGGATACTCTATCTCCTCCTTTTTAACCGATGGCTGGTAACCCATGGCGTATGATATTCCACCTTTTGCAGTATAATACTGCGGTTTAGGATCAACAGAAGCTGTTAAATTATACCGATAATCACCGCTTGCAAAAATAGATAATTTATCGTTTACTCGTAAACTTGCACCACCACCAATAATTACACCTCCATCGTAATATGGACCGGTCGAACTCGATATAGTAGCAACAGTTACGGTGGATTTCCAACCAAAAGCGTGTAATCCACCAAAAATAAACGGCTTAAAATTACCATATCTGATTAGATTTACACCGAGTTTTAATTCAACATTTGGTAGAAGGGTTGTAGTAAAAGTGTTAGATTTCAATAGCTCATCTGTTATTGTACTTATTCCACCGCCAAAGGTAAAAAATACTCTTGGTGAAATATTATATTTTAAAAATATCTCACCGCCAGGACCAGCCGCCGTTGTCGCTCCAAGGCCATCCTGGTGTGTAGCGACAAACCCAACACCAAATTCATCTGGATGGGTAATTTTATCAAAAAAATTCTGCGCATTAAGGTAGAATGGAATCAGCAAAAAGAAGAAAATTAAAATACCACTCTTGAAATTCATAATATCCTCCCACAGGCATAAATCGATTCGTTATTAATTATGCAAATATATTGCCAGAAAATAAAAAATTTTTTTATTAATGCTAAGTAATTATAGTACAATATGTTAAGCGATCCTCCTGTTCTGTTAGTATTATAATAATCCTGGCCGATTATTTATCACATTTTACGGGAAAAAAATATATATCATATTAATGAATTTTGCAAGTGAAATCGTACTATTGTGATTTAAATTCCTTCTTGTGCTTCACAATCAATTTATTTATCTTATATGTAAATTTAATATGGATTAATCTCGTGAAAGAGATTGAACTTTTAAAATCAGATCTTGATGAGAAATCTGTCTTGAAGGCAAGCGATTTCATACGATTTCGCACCATAAAATCAAAAATCAAAAGTATAACTCTTCCAGAATATTGTATATTCGGATTTTACCCATACATATATAGATACATAAAGGATAAATACAGGCCTGCAGTAATTGATAAAATAAACAAAAAACATCCCTATTATATATTTGAGAAGAACGGTAAAAAATTCTCATTTATATATCCAGGCGTTGGAGCACCTCAAAGCGGCTGTTTTCTGGATGAGACAATCTCACTTGGCGGGAAATGGATACTCTCTTTTGGCCCAGCTGGAATAGTAAATGAAAGCATTAAAAGGGGAGAAATCATAATACCAAATGAAGCCGTTAGAGATGAGGGCACATCTTTTCATTATGAGGAGCCAAAACGATATTCATACCCCTCAAAACATTTAACAGATTTGATAGAATATATATTTGCCTCAAGATCGATAGATTATCGCATTGGAAAGGTATGGACAACAGATGCACCCTATAGAGAGACTCCTTCGAAGATTAAAAGACTCAAGTGTGAAGGCTGTCTGGCCGTTGATATGGAATCATCTGCCCTGTTCTCTATAGCGAAATTCTATAAAAAAAATATTGCTGCCCTTTTAATAGCAAACGATTCAATCGCAGCAAATTCATGGGATGCAGATCCGCCAGAACATGAGGGGGAAAAATTTACGCCTGAAGAGTTATTCGAAATTTCTATTGATATACTCTCAGAACTGCATTCATGAAGAATTGAATATCTATCTTGTTTCAGGGAAATGGCACTATTCTATTACTGGTAAATATCCAGCCATATATCAATCTTAGAATATTCATTTCATAAGTTTTGATAACTTATTAATTTATTAGAGATTATATATATAATAAATGACTATTTTTTATTTGGCAAAGTATTTGCAATGATTCAAGTACTGTTTTGATTCTGCCGCGGGGGGAATAATGTATCGACGAAGCCACTACCTAATTCTGATAATTTTCACATCCCTAATATGGGGGTGTCTTAGGGGACAGATCTATCTTGGAATAAGGGGCTGCAACAACAACCTCAGTAACAGATGGATAATAACAGCAGCCCCGGAAATTTCTATTTCATCAAATTGGTTTTTAATAAGTGCTGATGGAACAATGAGAAGTTATCCTCCCATTTCGGGAAATGGGGGCTATATACTTCATACTCGTTTCTCTATAATTCCAATGCTGCGGTTGAAGCTTTTTGGTCCATTTTTCCTTTCTACAGGATATGGAGCATCCTACTGTTTCCACAGAGAGGTCACTCGCGATATCAACAATCAATGGCATATATTTAGTAATGAGAAAATTCAGGGAGAATTAAGGGGAATCTTAGGGGTAGAAATTCCTATTTCAGCATCTCTAAAAGTCTTACTAAAAGGAGGTGCATCTTTTATCAATAAAGATCATAAATATTTTTCCATTGGAGTTGGTACGCTACTGCTCTTGCCAAGGGTTAAACATGAAAAGGCAGGAGATCAGGTAAATGTTTTGAGTGGTGATTTAGAGGAAATTCAAGCCACAAGTAATAAGAATGTCGATCTTACCGATATTGATAAAATCATTAAGAATGAAGAACCACAAAAGTCGATAAGTAGGGTTACAATAATCAAAAATGAAAATTTGGTTGAAGAAGAGCTTAACACAGCAATAAAGATCTCCTTGATAAATTCAGGAATAAAAGTAATAAACTGGAACAAGATATACGATTCTCTTTATGTAAAATATGAAGAAGAATCATTAAACAAATCATCCTCTAAAACTTATACATCTATTGACCAGATATCAAAAATGGATATAGCCATGCGTGGAGCCCCCATGTTTAATCTTGATGCAATAATTGCTACAAAGGTTAGATTCAGCTATAAATCATACGGTGAGAAGTTAATAGTTCATTCGGTCTCAATCAGAATGATTGATCCAACTTCAGGATCACTTCTATGGGCGGATTTAATTGAAGATTCTAAAAAGAATTTTACTTATTATAAAAAAGAGATCTCAAGAAAACTAATCGAGGCCATAAAAAAAGTAACAAAATAGTTATTTATCTAACAATATCCTCCTTGCAAAGTCCCATCCTCAGAACATCCCTATACTCACCATCTACAAATACTTCCTTGCGCAGTATTCCTTCTACTCTAAAACCAAGCTCTTCATTTAACCTTATGTTTCTTATGTTTGTATCAAAAGTATTTAAATATATCTTTTCCAAATCCAGTGTAGAAAATCCATATCGAATCCACATCTCTGAAGCCTCCTTCGCATAACCCTTTCCGCGCATATCTTTTCTTCCAATCAACTTTCTCAGTTCTGCTCTGAAATGTTGAACATTATAATCCAGAAAGGCAACCGCGCCAATAGGGGTCCCATCTATAAGTGTTATTATGCCTATTATGTTCTCCTCGCCTTCCAATAGCCTATTCAGTGTGATCTTTTTTGCAGTGGTTCTAGATATTAGAAACTGGCGCCCCTTATCATCCTTTACCCACTCACTCAAAATCTTTCGATCGCTCTTTTCATCAAAACTTCTTATTATTATGCGTTTTCCCTTTAAAGGAAGTGTTGCGGGAGATGATATGTCAAAAGATTTTCTGCTGGATTGTTGATTATTATTTTTTCTATCTTTTTCTCCCTCAGGTCCCATCGCATAATCCAATAAGACATTTACAAATCTGACGTAATCGGTCTTTGAGAAACCATATTTGAAAGTCTCTCTATATAGATTCTTTGCAAGAGTCTGAAGGGTAGTATCGGGAATCTTCTTTTGTGAGCCGTTTAAATCTTTTTTCTCGTCCATAATTATAGCTTGTATCCTATATTTCGCAAGAATTCTTTTCTCTTTATTATGTCATCTTCCCCTTCTACATCTAATGGAGAATTGCCATCAATTACCCCAAGTATTCCTCTACCCTGATCACTTTCCGCAATTATTACCTGAGTAGTGTTGGCAGTAGCACAAAAAATCCTGCATATTTCCGGAAGATTTTTTAATACCGGCATTACATTTATTGGAAATGCATTCTTAAGAAAAAGAATGAAACTGTGCCCTGCTCCGATTTTCATTGCATTTCTCTTTGCCAGTTCTATTAATGATTCTTCTGTCCCTGTATATCTGATTAGACGGGGTCCTGATGCCTCACAAAACGCCAACCCAAACCTTATTTCGGGAACAGTCTGTACCATTGCCTCATGAATATCTTCCACTGTTTTTATAAAGTGTGACTGACCTAAAATGAAATTTATCTCATCGGGTTTCTCAATGGTTATAACCTTCAATACCATGATAAAACTCCTATGCAAAACAATAAATTTAAAAAAGTATTGTGGATAGCCGAATACTCATCTATCCATAAATTCTGATCAACAAAAAGCAGGAGTAATGTGAACAAGATATTGCCAAATTAATTCACTATCCATACATATTCATCTACTTCTCTTTGTTCTCTGGTCTATTCTCTTCTCCCTTCTCCATTCCATCCTTTAACTCTTTTGTTTCATCGTTTATGCTTCTCATCCCATCTTTGAATTCTCTAATACCACGCCCCAGACCCCTGGCAAGTTCAGGGATCTTTTTAGCACCAAACAGAAGAATAATAACGAGTACGATTATTATTATTTCCATATGTCCTGGCCACATTATTAGTATCCTCCTAATATTTAAAAAATTATCCTAATAAATCATCTCTGTCGTTATGCTCATCATCATCCTCATCCAATATGTTTTTAAATTCATCCTGTATGTCTTGTGTTGCTCTCTTTAAGTCATTTATACTCTTGCCTACCTTTCTTGCAATCTTTGGCATTTCCTTGCTTCCAAAGAGAAGAAGAACAATTAAGAGTATTATGAAAATTTCATATGTTCCGATTGAACCAAACATTCTTCATTATCTCGTGGTTATGAAAAATTCCTTCAATTTTACATTTCCCTTTAAGTAATCAATAAACCATGACTTCAATGATAGAATTATATAAAAAATAAATATGGGTAGAAGAGTCCAGTTTGGATAAAGGGCCATCATCAATATTGCAAAGAGTATTCCGCATGAGGAGGCTCTCTTCTTCCATCCTCTTTTAAAATCAATAGTTGGCCACTGAAAATGGACACTGCTCACCATGAGAAGAGCCAGAAAAATTATAACAATCACCCACTCCCCAGAAAATATATGCCACTTAAATGGTGGATCGAATATCCACAGTGAAGCTATAGTTATACCAGCTATTGGAATTGGTAGTCCTATATAACCCTCCTCCCTACTTCCTCCCTGTATAACATTAAATCTTACCAGTCGATAACATCCACAAAATACAAATAGGAAGCAGATAAACATACCAAAAATATGAAATGAGTATAGACCTCCTCTGTAAGCCAATAATGCAGGTGCTATTCCTGCAGACACAAAATCAGCAAATGAATCAAACTCATACCCCATTTTTGTTTCGCTCCCGGCCCACCGAGCTAGTTTTCCATCCATCCCATCAAATAGAACTGCTAAAATTATATACCATGCTGCAGCACTTAAGTTCCCTTCGATAACACTTACGATCGAAAAGAACCCAAAAAATAGATTTAGAGCAGTGAACATGCTCGGAAGAAAAAAATCTATTCTATCCATTGTAAACCCTTCCGATGATACTCTCACCAGCAACCACCCTGTCTCCTATGTTTACCACTAATGTCACAGATCCAGGCAGATAAAGATCTATCCTTGATCCAAACTTTATCATCCCAAAGAGCTGCCCCTGTTCCACATAGTCTCCAATATTAAGATCACAAACAATTCTCCGTGCAAACAGTCCTGCTATTTGTTTAATATAGACAATCCCTATACTTCCATCTATTCCTATTATTGTCTGCTGATTCTTTGATCCCGACTTTTTAAGAAATGCGGGTAAAAAACTCCCCTCCCTATGTTCCATATATATGACTCTTCCTGAGACAGGTATTCGATTGACGTGTACATTCCATAAGGAAAGGAATATACTCAATCTCTGGAATCTATTCTCTGAAACAGGGAGAGAATCAGACTTCTTTATATCTGTTATTTTCCCATCTGCCGGTGATAGAATCAGATCCTCTCCCTTTATTATATTTCTTTCTGGATTTCTGAAAAAGTAAATCGTTGCTATTATAAAAATTACAAACACTATACAAATTAATAAAATGAAAAACGATCTAATCCATAGATAAATTAAAATCGATACAGATGTCAATATCACCTCTACACACAATATAGGGAGAGATTGTTTAAATATTGATTTCGTTTTCATTTTGCACATATTCTGTTTGTTAATGTTAAATAGGCCTCAGGCCTGTTCTGCGACTTTGCTATCAATTCTCTGTTGTCCATCTTTTCTTTTGAAGATGAATCGATAAAATAAAAAGTATCGGGCGATATCTCGTCTGTCAACATTATTTTATTTTTGTGTTTACCAAATTCAAAGTTTATTTCACACAACTCGAGAGATCTTCTTGCAAAAAAAGATTTAATAACAGCATTGCCCTTTTTAGATAGTTGATTAATGGTTCTTAACTCCTCCTCTTGTGCAATCCCCATTGCAATTATATAATCTGCTGAGATCATGGGATAATTGAGTTCTTCCCTTTTCAAATAGTATTCAATGATCGGCATGTTCAGTGCCTCACCCTTTTTGATCTTATATCTGCTTGAAAACGATCCTGCGGAAATATTCCACACCTTTACAAAAAAATCAAATATATCACACCTCTTTATTACAACTTCATTTGATTTGAAGAGCTCAACAAAATGAGTTGGAATGTGATGACTCTCAAAATATTTGAATAGTAATGCCGAAATCTTACAGTTGTTTGTTCCCTTGTTTTTAATCGTTGTCTTTTCATTCCTTGCCAGATATGCATTATCCTTGAAGTGAAGAATCAGAAAATCATCACTTCCAGTAGAGTATAGCTTCTTATATTTTCCTTCATACAATAATTTACCTTTTGTTATCTCCAAAAGCAACCTCCAATCTTATAATATACCACAACGCTTAAAAATGTAATCCATATTTCTAAGCTGATTTTTGAGATTGAAACACTCTTTGATCTCCTCATCTGTCAATATCTTCCTGATATTCTCATCTTCACTGACTGCGGCTAAAAAGTACATTTTTGATTTCCAGCATCTCATTGCCACATTCTGAACCATTTCATATGCCTTCTCTCTTGTGATACCCTTCATTATCAGTTTTAAAAGCAGCGGCTGCGAAAATATCAATCCTTTTGTAATGTCCATGTTTTGTTTCATTTTTTCCGGATACACAATCAGATTCTCTATCAGCTCTGAACTCTTGTTCAACATATAGTCTAATAGTATGGTTGAGTCAGGAAGTATGATCCGCTCAACAGATGAATGAGATATATCTCTCTCATGCCAGAGGGCAACATTCTCCAATGCTGCAATTGCATTTGCCCGAAGAACCCTTGCAAGTCCTGAAATCCTTTCGCATGTAATGGGATTTCTCTTGTGCGGCATTGCCGATGACCCTTTCTGTCCCTTTGAGAAAAACTCCTCTGCCTCAAGCACTTCTGTTCTCTGAAGATGTCTCAGTTCAACAGATATTTTCTCCAAGCTGGCTCCAATAACTGCAAGTACCATCATGAAGTGTGCATGTCTGTCCCTCTGGACTACCTGAGTAGAAACGGGTGCATATTTTAATCCAAGTTTTGAGCATACCCTCTCTTCTATCTCCGGATCGAGATGGGCAAATGTTCCAACCGCTCCTGAGATTTTACCTACAGCCACATTTTCTATTCCATCTCTAAGCCTCTTCAAATTCCGGCCTGCCTCATCAAACCACAGTGCCATCTTCAACCCAAAAGTGATTGGTTCTGCATGAATACCGTGTGACCTTCCAATACATACAGTATCCTTAAATTCCAGTGCCCTCTTTTTCAACACCTCTCTAAGCTTGATTAGATCTTCTATTAAAACCTCACCAGCCTCCTTAATCTGAATAGAAGTAGCAGTGTCAAGAACATCAGAAGAGGTCATTCCAGCATGTATATAGCGAGAAGCGGGACCGACATTCTCTGCAACATTTGTAAGAAATGCTATAACATCATGTTTTACTTCACTCTCTATCTCATCTATTCTCTTTACATCAAATCTGGCCCGCTCCCTGATCTCAATCCAGGCATCCCTGGGTATTACACCCCTCTCTGCCTGAACCTCACATACAGCCAGTTCTACTTCAAGCCACTTTCTGTATTTATTCTCAAGAGTCCATATTCTTCCCATTCTGGGAAGAGTATATCTGGCTATCAACTTTCCTCCGAACTTAATTTAAATCACAATTTATTCCTTAAATTTATATGTTATAGAAATATTTGTAAAGAACCCTCTTCCTGAATAACTTTTTCCCCCAAGCAAATAGGGTCCATAATGAATAAAATCTGCAGCAGTGTTTGTATCGATAAGGGTATCGATATCGATACGTCTGAAATGAAACGAGAGTCCAAATCTTGCTGCATAACTGCTTCCTGTAATTGTTGCTTCATCAAGATTGCTGTTTACTCCCGGTGACTTCTCTGTGAAAGATTTAAGCAGTTCATAAAAACTAAAACGCGCCTCAAGCCACTTAAGAAGCCTTGTTTCAAAACCAACACTTAAAAATGGAAATGCCTTCTCAGAAATCGAACCCGTTACTGGAGGATTTCCATTAAACATTGTAACCTCTAAACTACCAGATTGACTCTCTATGCCTCCAGCAATTGTAACAAGACTCTTTTTCCTGGGAATAATATCAACGCCTATACCCACCCTGTAACTGCTGATTTTATCAACATAAGTATCATATATATTTCCCGTTTTTATAAGATTTTTGTAGCCTACTCCCCCTGTAAAATATCCAGCAAATGGTACGAGCACCGCATTCTTGTTCAACACATAAAAGAGCCTGCAGTTTATTCCATAACCGTTGTACCCTTCTGGCTGTTTTACTTTTGTAGTGTCACCAAAGAGACCCACAGAATGAGTATGAGAAAAGCCGCCAGAGTAATAAAAAACCGATGCATCCATTCTGCTTCTTTCGTTTAACTTATAGTCAATTCCAACAGAATATAGACGCGAACTTAATTTGTCTTCATATACTTCTGCAGTTGTATCGGCAGGATTTGTATAGTTATATGTAAATCTTGAGCTGAAAGATGATATCAACAATCCAATATCCATGTTTGTCAATTCGAATCCACTAAATATTGTAAATTGATGGGAGACTTCATCTTTGTCCAGATTTGGAAAATAATCTTTCCTGTCAAAGGGATCAAATTTAAACTCTGTATCTGTATAATATATTTTTTCTACATCGTTGCTTAGATATATTCCCACTGTCACAGTACTAGCAATAGGAAAATGAATGCCGCCTCTCCACAATGTAGTGTCAATCTTTGAATCTACAAATATCATATTTTTATAGCCAATAATATTGGAAGGGAAAAGCCATATGTTGTACGGATCCCTTACATAGTAGTTTGTCAAATATCCAAGACCCTTTATTCTCGTATCGCTCGCCCCAAGAGGTACAGTAAGTACCACTAAAAGAATTGTGACAACTAAAATTTTTAGAATATTCTTCATTTCTTTATCCTCCCTAATTTTTTAATCCAGTAAGATAGCTGCCTCATAAAGCCTTCCGTTTCTGAATATTATCATCTTCAATTTAGGGCTTGATGCAAAATCTATAGAATTTATTATTCTCTCATACTCTGATCTATTATGAACTCTCATATCGTTTATTTCCACAATAATGTCGTCTCTTCTGATACCAGCTCTTTCTGCAGGGCTGTCTTTTTCGACCTTTGATACAATTACTCCGTCCCTCTGAGATATGCCAAGCATAAACGCTACAACCCAATTAATATTTTCAACTCTTATACCAATGTGGTATGGTCTATTGACTCTACCTATACGCTTCAGATCCGGTAAAATTTGTTTTACTCTATTGATCGGTATTGCAAAACCTATTCCCACGGATCCTTCAGAATATTTGCTCCCAGTAAAAATGAAGGTATTTATTCCTATGCACTGTCCAAGACTATTTACAAGCGGACCTCCACTGTTCCCTTCATTTATCGCAGCATCTGTCTGAATCATATCCTCGTACGAACGGCCCTCTATACTCGATTTGAAATCCATGCCAGTAGCACTCACAACTCCAACGGTCACTGTTGGCTTAAGACCGATTTGAAATAGTCCAAACGGATTACCAAGTGCTATTACCCATTCACCTATAATAACATCGTCAGAATTTCCGAGTCTTATGTAAGGAAAATTTTCTCCCTCAATTTTAAGTAAAGCAACATCATACAATGCATCCTTGCCAACAAGCTCTGCTTCATACTGTTTTTGAGCGGTCGTTGTCACAAAAATTTTCTGAGCATTGTGTATTACATGCTCGTTTGTCAATATCAATCCATCTGGTGAGATGAAAAATCCCGATCCAAATCCCTGGACCTTTTCCGGAATAAAATATGAAAACAACGGATCTATCCTGCGTTTCTGTATTGAAAAAACGGTTATACCGACCACTGTTGGACTTATCTGTTGCACTGCACGCGTAATCGCATTTTCACGTGATGTGGTAATTGAATCATCGGATAAATTCTTACTATTTGAACGAATGGGTATTTCTATCGCAGTGGAACCTGCCTTGATCACCGTATCCCTGTTGCCCTCCTCCCCACTACCTCCACACTCCGATAGTGGAAAAAGAAGAACAACAACTATATACAACAATATAAACAACAATCTTTTTAATTTATGCATAAAAATATATCCTTCTAAATCTATTTTTTAATCTTTTCCCAGTCTTTTAGGAATCTTTCTATTCCTGAATCTGTGAGTGGATGTTTTAAAATTTTCTCAATTACTGCAAATGGTATTGTCGCAATATCGGCACCGATCATCGCAGCATCTATAACATGCAGCGGATTTCTGATGCTTGCCACTATTACCTCTGTATCTATACCATAATTATCAAACATATTTACTATTTGATCAACGAGTTCCATCCCAAAGTGACCTATATCGTCAAGCCTTCCCACAAATGGACTGACATATGTTGCACCTGCCTTTGCTGCAAGAAGAGCCTGAGTCGGAGAAAATATCAATGTTACGTTTGTCTTTATTCCCTCACTCGACAGCCTCTTAACAGCTTTAAGTCCATCCTTAATAATGGGAATCTTAATCACAATGTGTTCATCAAGCGCTGCAAGCCTTCTCGCCTCTTCCACCATCCCATTAACTTCCAATGAGATCACTTCTGCACTTACAGGCCCTTTAACTATCTGGCAGATCGTTTTCAGAATCTTATCAGACTCCTCACCTGTTCTTTTAATCTCTCTTGAAAGCAGAGTCGGATTTGTAGTTACCCCGTCGAGTACACCGAGATCTGCAGCTTCTCTAATCTCATCAACATTTGCCGTGTCAATAAAAAATTTCATCTTTCCTCCCCTATTTGTTATACTCTACTCTTAAAAGATACAGACCGTGAGGCGGTATTGTTGGCCCTGCCATTGTACGATCCCGATAATCGATTATCTCTTTAAACCTCTTTGGAGTTATTCTTCCTCTGTTGACCTCTAAAAGAGTTCCAAGGATTATTCTAATCATGTTATGTAAAAAGCGTACTGCCGAAATTTCAAAATGAATCTCCTCTTCCATCTCCCTCCATTTAATAGTAAAGACACGAGTAGTACAATCATCATCGTTTTTGCAGAATGAGGAAAAATCTTTCTCCCCTAATAGATTTCTTGATACCCTTTTTAGCTTTCTTAAATCTAACCTGCTACCCGGATACCAGGAATAGTTTCTTCCTATGACTCTCTCTCTCTTAGAAAATATATACCGATAAGTTCTTCTTATTGCATCTCTTCTTGCATCGAAAGAGTCGCTAACAATTTCTGCAGATAATACTCTAACATCATCGGGAAGGTAGGAATTTAATCCATCTCTGAATGCTGATACAGGCAGATCACGATTCGATCTGAAACTTACTACCTGACCAAGTGCATGGACACCAGCATCTGTTCTCCCTGAACCAACAACCCTTATCTGCTCTCCGGTAAGAGATTCGAGTGCAGACTCGATCTCTCCCTGAACGGTTCTTCTTTCTGGTTGCAGTTGCCATCCAGAGAATTCTGTACCATCATATTCAACGATCAACTTTATGGTCTTCATTAAGATTCCTGTTTTTAATCTAAATTATCTGAATATAAAGATTGGAATACATGTTATTATTAAGATTACAACGGCAATATAGTCATTTATTCCAAATCTAAGAAGAAAATAATTTGTCCTGTTTTCACTTCCCCTGTAGCATCTGGAATCCATTGCAAGTGCAAGATCATTTGCACGCCTGAAGGTTGATATGAAAAGCGGAACTAACACAGGAATGATACTGCGGATTCTCTGGACAATATTGCCGCCAAATCGTGCGCCTCTCGACTCCTGAGCCTTTCTTATTCTATCAGCCTCATCTATTAATATTGGAATAAACCTTAAGGACAATGATACCATCATTGCAATCTCGTGAGAAGGAATGGCTAATTTCCTGAAGGGTCTTAAAAATTTCTCTATAGCATCTGTAATCGACATGGGAGATGTTGTCAGTGTTAGAAGAGTTGCAGTAAGCATTATTACAATGATTCTTAATGTATAAAAGATTCCCTTAACAAGACCCTCGCGAGTAGCATTAATCGATAATAGGGGCACGCTGAATAGTACCTTACCATCGGAAAATAGAGTATGAAGCAAGATTGTTATTAAAAAAAGCCAGATAAAGGGTTTAAGATTCTTTAAACCTAATGTCAAATTTAATTTTGATAAGATGTAAAATAAAGATACTACTACAAAATATAGCAGTATAACTTCCCATCTATTGGTAAATAGTATCATTATCATTAAAAAAAAGGAACCTAATATTTTTGTCCGGGGATCTAACCTATGAATAATAGATTCTCGTGGAGCAAATTGTCCCAGAGTTATGTCCTGAATCTTGATCAAAATGTTTTAGAAATCGAATTTGTTTTATTCTTTTGTAAAATATAATCTTTTTTTTAAAAAAGTCAATCAATAAATTCCCCTCACACTCTGAAATTTTCACTTGACATTTATAGTAATTAAAATTATTTTTAAAATACTTTTCCTTCCGATGAGGATTACTTCAAAACCAACAATAAGGAGAATTGAATGGCAAAAGAAAAGAAACTTGCAGATGTCTCTGAAGAATTCAAGCCCTATGTTCCTGCAGAGACAAAAATGAGAGAGTTTACTTTCAAGGCTCTCATCGTAGGTGCTATTCTTTCTATCATTCTCGGATCGGCAAACGCATATCTTGGCCTTGTAGCAGGCATGACAGTGGCAGCTACATTCCCTGCAGCAGTAATGGCAATGGCGATACTGCGGATATTTCGCGGCACAGTACTCGAAGAAAACACATGTAGAACAACGGCAGCCGTTGGTGAAGCACTGGTTGCAGGTGCGATTTTTACAATACCTGCCTTCTTAATCGCTAAGAATCCTGTATCCGGTGAAAACATATGGGACAACATACACTACTGGGAAAGTACTGCACTGATGCTGGTAGGCGGCATTCTCGGAGTACTGTTTGTAATATTTCTACGTAGAGTACTCATCGAAGATAAGTCTCTGCCATTTCCTGAAAGTGTTGCTTGCGCTGAAATCGTCAAGGCAGGTCAGAGCGGTGCAACAGGTGCAAAATATGTATTTGGTGCTATCGGTATAGCTGGACTATTCGAACTCTTCAGAAATAATTTCGGATTTCAGTTGATCCGTGGCTATGTCGAGAAGTTCTGGAGCCTTCCTGTTGTAAGAAATTTTCAGCTCCTAAACAGCGACATGAAGAGTGTTGCTCCGGCATCAAATCCAAGTGGTGGAATTTTCATCGAATCACCATCCGCATCGCCAGCAATGCTCGGTGTCGGCTATATCATAGGGCCAAAGCTCTCCTCGATCGTCTTCTCAGGAGGAGTGTTTGGGCACCTTATGCTTGTTCCCCTTTTCATCTTTATCAATGGAAACTATCAAAACCTTGTCTCTGAAGGAGCCGACTGGCTGGATATTACCAATGCAGTGTGGTTTTCTCAGGTTCGTCCTCTTGCAGTAGGTGCAATGCTGGTTGGAGCATTTTACACGCTCTTTAAGATGCGTAAATCTCTCAGCACAGGGATGGTCCGTGCATTCCAAGACCTTAAAAAGATTGGTAAAAAGACACCTGAACAGGAGACCAACAGACTCGAGAAAGACATACCATACTCTATAACCATTATCTCAATCATCGCTCTGGTTATTCCAATAGCAATTCTCTACTACTATTTCAGTCACAGCATAGTCGGTGCTATAATAGCAGCCCTTGTAATGACAATAGCAGGATTTCTATTCGCTGCTGTTGCCGGATTCCTTGTTGGAACCATCGGGTCCAGTAACAACCCCATATCAGGTCTGACACTCTCAACATTAATAGTTGCTGCACTCTTAATGGTTATCGTTGGAGTAAAGGGTGCATTTGGAATTGCTGCAGTTCTTGGTGTCGCGGCAGTGGTCTGCTGTTCGAGCGGCGTTGCAGGTGATATTATGCAGGATCTAAAGGTAGGACACATTCTTGGAGGAACTCCGCGGTACATGCAGATGGGTGTAATGATTGGCGTCATTGCAGCAGCACTTGTCATGGCCCTTGTACTCCAGCTTCTCCATACAGGATATGCCGAGATGGGTGGAATTGGGGGCGAACTGCTTCCCGCACCTCAAGCAGGTCTGATGGCAATGCTCAGTCAGGGCATCATCACAGGTGGTATGGCATGGCCATTGGTGATAATGGGTGCTCTATTTTCAATTGGACTTATTCTTATTGGTGCACCTTCCCCAATGCTGATTGCTGTTGGAATGTATCTTCCTCTCCACACAACATTCGCCATATTCATTGGTGGAATAATTAAGTGGATCACCACTCTCATCATGGAAAAGAAAAAGCTGAACAAGGAGAGGACCGAAAATACTGGAGTTCTGCTTGCATCTGGACTAATCGCTGGTGAGGCACTGATGGGAATTATAATTGCCGCAACAGTTGTGATAGGCGGAGGAAAATCAATCATGCCCCAGATAATAAAGGGTGGAAATCCCTGGTTAGCGCTGGTCGTCTTTGCTATACTTGCATTTATCTTGATCAATATACCTCTGGCAAATGGGAAAAAAAGAGCTTAATAAAAAAAATCTTCTAGACCTTACACCGATCCATGCGGTAGACTGGGTCAGAAACGAAGATGGCACAATATCTCTTTGGCAGCCTAAGACTCGGAACAGGCTTCTAAAACTGCTTATCAAAAGACTGGGAAAGGGATTGTACTACAACGTAAAGCTGGACAGATTTGGAAGCTTCGTTTGGGAGAGATGCAACGGAAGGCTGAAAATTGAAGAGATTGCACTTTCGCTAAAGCAAGAATTTGGTGAAGACGTCGATCCAGTATATGAACGGCTCGGCATGTTTTTCCATATTCTGAATCACTATAAACTAATCAGATATATTGAAACTCACTGACCAGAAGCAGCCTTTATCTATTAAAGGCTGCTTCTATATTTAATTTTGGAAGTTTCCTATATGGCAGATTTAAATCGTGCTATTCACTCTGCACTGAAGGACTGTCTGAACCTGAAGAGGAACGAAACGATTCTTATTGTTGCAGACTCTCCTCTTCAAGAATTAGGCTATCGATTCTATCAATCGGCAAAAAATATCTCAAAAAATTCCAACCTCATCATACTACCTGAATTGACAGGTTATGGTGAACCTTCAAAATCTGTTGCAACATTTATGAACAACTCCGAAGTCATAGTTCTCATTACAAGTCGATCTCTTTCTCACACAATGGCAAGACGCAGAGCATCAAAGAACGGGGCACGTATCGCAAGCCTCCCTGGCATTACTCCCGAGGCTCTTACTAGAACAATGAATGGAAACTACAGGGAGATAAAAAATCGCAGCCGTAAGCTTGCAGACATTTTAACAATTGGACGATCCGTACATCTAACCACAAAGCAGGGAACGGATTTAGTATTATCTATATCCAAAATGAAGGGATATCCTGACACCGGCATGATTCACGAGCCTGGTCAGTTCTCAAACCTACCTGCAGGAGAGGGATGTGCCGCTCCTGTACCAGGTTCTGCAAACGGAACATTGGTTATAGATGGTTCATTTCCAGGTATCGGTAAAATAGTAAACCCGATCAAGATGTCAGTAAAGGATGGGTATGTTGTTCGAATATCTGGCGATAGTGAAGCACAGATCGTACGCAAACTCATTAGACCGTTTGGGAAAGACGCTCGAAAAATCGCAGAGATAGGGATAGGAACAAATCCTCATGCAAAATTTACAGGATGTACTCTCGAAGATGAAAAGGTACTCGGTACAGTGCATATTGGGTTTGGAAATAATGTCTCGTTCGGTGGAAGGAATGATATATGCTGCCACTTCGATGCAGTGCTGCTCAAACCAACCCTAACAATAGATGAACATATAATAATAAAAGATGGTGAATTAAGGGTTTAATATCACCTCATCTTCAGATCGATAATTCAATAAATAAAAATTTTTTTTTAAAAGGCTGAAGCATCAATATCAAGCATTCGTGTACCGCGAGAATACTCTCTGGTAACAGGATGAGTAACCCTAGCCAGTTTCTGTGTGATGTCACGAATCCTCAATGCATTATTTACTATAACACGTAATCTCTTTTTTATATCTTCGTCTACAATATTCTCATTCTGAAGAAGAAACTGTGCATTGCCTAATATCGGAACCAATGGATTATTTATGGCATGATTTACAGCCACTGCTGTCTCTACTATTGTTGCTAATCTATCAGACTCCTGAGCATCATATTCTATCGATTCGTCTCCACTCATCTCCTTCCCAATTGCTATTACTCCTATCACCCTCCCACCACCATTTCTCATCAGTGACATTGAAAGATTAAGCGGAATCTTCTTTCCATCCTTCTTGATAGCATAAGTCTTATAGTTCCTAAGTTTTTTATTCTTCTTTAAGAAAGAAGCTATCTTGAGCAGCTCGCTTGCCCCTTCATGAAGTATTATGCTTGCCCTCTGACCAACGAGCTCTTCAAAACTATAACCCAGCATCTCCTCGTTAGCAGCATTGCAGTATGTTATTATTCCTCTTGTGTCAGTTGTTACTATTGGGTCTACAGAGCTTTCCACAACATTTTCTAAAAAATCTTTTGCATCATGAATAGTATCCCAGAAATTATACTCCTCCATTCTCAAATTATGAGATATTAATACATCTTCTACAAAATCAAGAAGCTGACTGGGGTAGAACGGCTTACTGAAACATCTGCTGAACCCCAAGCTGTAAAGTTTCGATTTGTCTACATCTCCATTGTTTACTAGTGCTATGAAAGGAATATCATACATCTTTTTAAAACGCTTATCAGTAAGAAAACGAGTATAAAACTCCTCGATAGTTATGTCTCCCAGATTATAATCTATTATCACCACACCAGGCTTGCCTTTAGAAATACTCATCAACCCCTCTTCCCCATTACTGCATATAGAAATATTATATCCCTCCTTGGCAAATACCTTTTTAGCCATTTTCTGGTACTTTTTATCCCCATCAATGTAGATAATCCTCTGGTTCTTTTTCTTCTTCACTTATACATCCTTTCATTTGTTAATTAAGCATTTATAGCACTATTATGGTAAATGGCAACATCTGTGCCATTTTATATTTATATGTCTATCTCTATGTTTTTACTTAATTAAATTGGGTTTTTGTTCTTCTGGATAGAATATTTTTAAGGAAAGCTTTGCCCTGACAAGGACATTTTTGCCTGTTGGTTACAGTTTGATCCCTTCTTTTTTATATTCATTGATCTTATTTCTCAATGTTCTAACGCTTATACCCAGTTCTTCAGCAGCCTTTGTTCTGTTATTTTTATTTTCTCTCAATCTCTGAATTATCAAATGTTTCTCTACTTCTCTTAATGTCATGTTTTTTAGCGAAGAGTGCAACTGGCTATCACTGGTTGGGTAATCCTGAAGGAAAAAATGTTCCTTTTCAAGAACCTCTACATCGGGTGGGCACATTACAACTGCCCTTTCAATACAGTTCTCAATCTCTCTGACGTTTCCTGGCCAATCTCTCTCAGTGAGCATTCTCATAGCCTCTTCAGAGATTCTTTTCTCTGGCTTTCCATTCTCTCTTGAATACAGTTTTAAAAAGTGCTGCACCAATAGAGGAATGTCCTCACGCCTTTCTGCAATACTGGGCAGCTTAATTGGGACAACGTTTAATCTATAATATAGATCCTCACGAAACCTCTTTTCCTCTATCTCTTTTTCAATATCCTTGTTTGTTGTAGCAATTATCCTAACATCTATTGGAATTGATTTTCCACTGCCAACCCTCTCGATCTCTCGCTCCTGGAGAACCCTCAAGAGTTTAGCCTGAAGTCCAAGACTTATCTCACTTATCTCATCCAGAAGAAGGGTCCCGCCGTCTGCCATCTCAAATCTGCCTTTTGTTGTTCTATAGGCTCCTGTAAATGCTCCCTTTTCATGTCCAAACAACTCACTTTCCACCAATCCTTCAGGAAGAGCAGCACAATTTGTTGTTATAAATGGACCGTGTTTTCTCGGACTGTTGTAATGTATTGCTCTTGCCACAAGCTCTTTTCCAGTCCCGCTCTCTCCCTGAATAAGTACAGTTGCCTTGCTTCTTGCAACCATGCGAATAGTTTCATAGACTCGCTGCATCGATTCGCTTTTGCCAATTATATTCTCAAAACTGTACTTCTTATCAAGTTCTGAACGGAGATATATATTTTCATCTATCAGACTCTGATACTTGAAGAACTTCTCAACAACCATTTCCATCTCATCAAGATTGAATGGCTTTGCGATATAATCGAATGCTCCCTCCTTCATTGCATTAACAGCATTTCTTATAGAACCATAAGCAGTAATCATTATAACACCCATTTCTGGATACTTTTTTCTGACTTCAGAAAGTATCTCCATCCCACTTATGTCGGGTAGTCTTAAATCTGTTATCAATAGATTGTAAGATGCCTTCTCGAGTTTTCTCAATGATTCCTTTCCATTTACTGCAACATCGACTTCATATCCTCTTTTTTGAAACGTCTCCTGAAGAAGGTCCCGAATCATCTCTTCATCATCTAAAACCAGTATTCTTTTGTGATCTTCAGCCATTAAACACTCCTGCAGTTAAATCGAATTATAAATCTCTTATCACCCTTACGTGATGATTCAAAATATATATCTCCATTAAAAAGCTTAACAAGTTTTTCTGCAACACCAAGATATAGTCTTGCTTCTAGCGGCTCCGAACTCTTGATTAATCTCGATAGATTCTCATCCAAATTGACCGATTCGTCTTTCTCTGAAACATAAAATTCCACACAACACCTCTTTTTATTCACAACATCAACAAATATTCTATCCACTTTTGCCTCTACTTTCTCAATAAATCTTATCATGTATAAAATCATCTTCTGCAAAAAATCGGGGTCTGCAGATATCTTTATAGATCCATTGTTTATTTCGGGTTTTATAATGTAGCCTCTACCGCTGTTTGTATACTCCTTTGGGATCCTTATTTCTTTGAAAAATGACTTTAGTTCGATTCTTTCCATGTTGGGCTCTAGGTCACGAACAATCATCATAAGAGTAATTGCTATTTCGTTTACCTTTTTCACACCATCCTGAATCGATTTAATTAAACGTTTATTGGGATCATTTTCCTGCATGTCTCTGTCTATTAATGCAGCGAATCCGCCTATTCCACCCAGTCCATTTTTTATCTTGTGGATCACATCAGAGATGAAACCAGTATCTATTTTAGTCGCCTCTTTTGAAACAAATCTTTGAAAATTTTTTTTGTTTAATCCCATGTTCCTCCAAATTAACATATATGACTTCTAAATTCTATATGCTGAAATCATGCCACAGATTTTATAAAATTACAATATCATGGAACCCTGATGCACTCCTTATATCACTACTATAACAATGCTTGTAGTATATTGATATTAATAAAATTATAATCTGTAAACTTTTTAAAAATTTGATTAAAAAATTCTCGTGCAAAATCTACACGAGAGAGAGATTTAAAAACTTTCATTTTGAAAATTATCAGGCGTTCAAAACTGAACGCACCTTTTCAAGCAGTGGACGAACCTGAAATGGTTTCAGAACCACTCCAGATAGTTTATCTCCTATTTCATCCTCAAAGTTGTTCCTCTCTCCCCTTTCGGCAGCAACAATCACCTTTGCCTGTGGATTTAACTTCTTTATCCATTTCAATATTTTATCGATCCGCATGCCGGGCATGAATGTATCTAAAATTATAAGATCTATCTTGTCATTGTATTTTTTATAAATCGATATTGCCTCTGGTCCGCTCTCTGCACTTATTACTTTATATCCATATCTTGTCAACATCTTGCGTGCTGTTTCCCTCAGTACTTCTTCATCATCGACAAGCAAAATTTTCTCCTCACCTGTGCTCAGTTTCTTAGAGGCAATGGAAGTCGACTCCAGCTTTTGTTCTTCATTTGCCGGAAGATATATCTTAAATACCGTACCCTTTAATTTTTCACTGAATACAGATACAAATCCGTTATGTTTTTCAATTATATCCTTTACAACAGAAAGACCTGTTCCCCTTGCAACCGAAGGTGTACCTTTTGTAGTAAAACTGGGATCAAAAATCTTCTCCTTTACCTGCCAACTCATCCCCTTTCCAGTATCGCTGATTATGATCTGTATATATTTCCCGGGCTTTACACCTTTGTTTCTATATGGGTTGTCTTCCTTAAAAACAATGTTATCTGTCTTAAATACAATCTTTCCGCCATCGGGCATTGCGTCCCGCGAATTTAATGCTATCTGCAATATCACCTGTTGAATCTGACTTGCATCTGCCTTAATCTTTGCAAGATCGGGATTAAGTTCGGCCTTTATTGATATGTTTTTATTCAGGGTACGTGATAATATCCCAGCAACCTCTTTTATTAGCTGATTTACATCCAGATTGTCTATGATATAGGAATCGCCCTGTGTATGAGCCATTAGTCTTGATGTAAGCTCTACTGCCTTTTCTGAAATTGCATTGATCTGTTTTATGTCTTCATAATGCGGACTATCCTCGCCAATCTCCTCTCTGAGCAGAGAACTATATCCGATTATGCTGGCAAGAAGATTGTTGAAATCGTGTACAATCCCGCCTGCAAGCATTCCGAGCGTTTCCATCTTTCTGGCCTGTATGAGCTGATTCTGAAGATTATGGCTCTCACACCTATCTACCCAATACCAAAATTCGATTATATCTCCATTTAATCCCATCTTGTTTAATGCACATTCCACATACTTCTGCTTTCCATTTCCAGTTATTACGACTATCTCCTGGCTTGTTTTTCTACTGCCAGGATCTGCTTCTTTAGATATCTCCTGCAGGATCTTATGAGAATCTGGAGAAACAAATTCCAGCAGACTTTTTCCAACTATTTCATTCTGCTTCGATTCTAAAAAACGTTCGATCCAACTATTTACATATTTGATCTTTCCATTTTGAACACAAATTACCCCTACAATCGGCAAATTCATTAGTGCAGAGGCCTTTTCATTGAATATCGGTTTGCTATTTACATCACGATCATCCTTCCGTCTAAATATTGATAAAACAGACTCCAAAAACTCGATGTCTTTTTTATTACATCTTGTTTCTTCAGAGTAGATCAATATCAAGAAGCCATATGTTGATTCGCTGATAATTACAGGAATCAAGACAACCGTTTCATATTCTGCCAGAAAAACTATCAAGTCACTCTCTTTTTCAGACTGAACCTTTGCCATAAAATCTGACAAAGACCTTATGATAACACCACCAAAGCTGGTAAGCTCACCAGCCTTCTTTGCCTTTGAGATGTTAAACAACCTGTTCCATATTTCAAATGACCATTTTTTAAATTTCTGCTGCGAGCCATCCGTACCATCATTTTTGGTCCACAGTAAGATGTTGTCTCTCCCTTTTTTCTTTAAAACATAACCTGTACATATACTTCCCAATGCTTGTTCTATTTCTACAACAGTCTTCTGAAGAAGCTTCTCGGAAATGGGTCTTCCAGAGAAGAGATTTGTAAATAGAATATGAAGCTTTTTCTGTTTTTTCTCTGCAACAAGATCAGATACATCTTTTATGAAGAATCTAACAAACCTCTGCTCTTGACCCTCATTAAGTGAAAGTCCATTTATCTTTACCCATATTCTAGTTTTTTCCCTGCTTATTATCGCGGCCTCTTCATCTCTAACATATCCTTTTTCCACACATTTTAGAAAAATTTCTTCAACTCTTCTTCTATCGCGTTCATCTATTAATGAAAGGAATTTTTTTCCTATTAATTCCTCTCTTTCATATCCAATTTTTTCCTGAGCAGTGACATTTGAAGAGACAATATTTCCCTCACAATCAAGCAAAAGATATGCAATATCTGCTTTTGAATAAATTTCCTCGTAAACTTTCTCTGGAATTTGAGGAACATAACTCTCTGTTTTTTCAGCAATAATATTCATTAATCAGTTTTTTGCCATCCCGATATTTAAATTTTTATAGATGAAGGATATTTTCAAAATATTCTATTCTTAAGTATCTTCTGCAAACCTCGTTCCAACATTGCTGATTAATTCGCTATTCTATTTGTAATAGATCTTTTACCTTTTTCAAGAGTAATTCTGTCTGAAAGGGTTTTTGAATAAAATGGGTCTCGTCAAGATAAAACAATTCGGGTCTGTCTTTACGACGATATCCGCTTGTAAAGATTACCCGAATTTGGCTGTCAATGCTCTTTAATCTGTTGTATGTCTCCTTACCGCTCAGCTTCGGCATGATCAGATCCAATATTACTAAATCTATTTCTCCCTTATTCTTTTTATATATTTCTATTGCCCTCTCACCATCCTCTGCTAAAATCACTTCAAATCCTCCCTTCTCCAGCATTCTTCTGCCAACCTCCCGAATTATTTTCTCATCATCCACCATAAGTATCTTTCCTGGCTGTTTTCTCTCTTTCTTTACGACTGTCTCTTTCTTGAACTTCTCCTTTACTCTCATCAAGCCTGGAAGAAAGATCGTAATCTTTGTTCCCTTTCCATATTCGCTATCTACTGTTACTGCACCTCCATGATTTTTAACAATACCATAGACCATTGACATTCCAAGACCAGATCCTTCCCCTGTGGATTTTGTTGTAAAAAATGGCTCAAATATACGCGATTTAGTATCCTCATCCATTCCAATGCCAGTATCTGAAACAGATATCTTTACATAATCCCCTGACGTTAACTCAAGATGCTCTAAATCTGTACTATTCTTAATCTTTACATTCGAGGTCTCTATTGTTATCACACCACCACCTGTCATTGCCTCACTCGCATTCAAACATATATTCAAAATAGCCTGATGTATTTGCTGCGAATCGCCTTTCACTTCTTTTAGATCTGTGGCCAGATTTGTCTTCAATTCAATGGAACGATCAAGAGTGTGTGATAAGATTACAACAATGTCTCTGATCATCCTGTTTATATCGATATTTGTAACCTGATACTTTCCGCCTCTTGCAAATGCAAGCAATCTATTTGTCAGTTCAGCAGCCTTTTTTGTAGTGTCGGCTATGGCCTTTATATCGTTATAGAATGGATGATCTTTTGAAATCTCGCTCAGTATCAACGATGCATAGCCCAATATACCACCCAGCAGGTTATTGAAATCGTGAGCAATTCCTCCTGCCAATGTACCGATCGAATCTAACTTCTTTGTCTCAAGAAGCTGAATTTCGAGTTTCTTTCTCTGTGTTATATCTATCACATTTCCAAGAATTGCTGCTCGTCCATCAAGAACCACACGACGGGAATGTATTTCAATCCATATTTCCTCACCGCTTTTGTTTACCAGTCTTGTCTGATAGTGATCGGATATCCTCTCTCCTCTCTCTTTCTCCTCCTCACGTCTGGTTACTACCTCTTTCTCCTCAGGAACAACAAGATCATAAAAACAATAATCTATCAATTCATCTTTGTTGTATCCTGTTATCTCCCCAAACCTGCTGTTTACAAATTGTATTAGACCATTTCGCATTATAAACACACCAACCAGAGAAGATTCAATAAAACTTCTATATTTCTCTTTTGATTCACGCAGGCTATTCTCAAGATTTTTCCGTAGTGTTATATCTCTAATAAATGTCTGAATCGTATCACGGCCTTGAAATTGAACACCCCTGCTGCTTAATTCGGCATGAAAGATGCTCCCGTCTTCTTTTCTCATGACCGTCTCTAAGGGCATTACCTTCTCGCCCTTTAATACCTGATCAAAAAAACTCTTATGCTGCTGCAGGTAACTAGACTCTACAAATCTATTAATGCTCGAACCAATGAGATTACTCTTATCAACGCCAAACAAAACACATGCAACACGATTTGCTTCGATTATCTTTCCATTCTTGTCGTGTACCACGATCCCATCATTCGCTCCCTCAAACAGGGCCTGATATTTTGCCTCTTTTTCGACTAATTTTTTTGCGCCCTCCTCAATTCGCTCTTCAACATTCCGAGTCCACTCTCTCAATTCACTATTCTTTGCCACGAGTTCATTGTAAAGACGATTGTTATGCACGGCAAGCGCAAGAACCGATGATACATATGAAATAAAATTTGTTACCTGATTGGTAGCACTCCATTCAGAATAATCGATAATGATTAGTATATCTATAAAATATTTAGAAATAGAAAGCGGTGAAATAATAATTGTTTGAAGATTTACTTTCTTCAGGCTGTTTCTTATCAATTCATCTTCCCATAGATCATCCCAGTATAATATCTTCTTCTCAATATATAACTTCTTAATTAATAGTTTAAGAAGCCTTGAACCAATTTTTATTTTATCATTTACTGGAGAAATCCCATATATCTTAAACTTTTCATCCTCCATATTCCACGATAGTAGAATAACCTGATCTGCAAGACTTCTCTTCTGAATCTCTATTAGAACTTTTTGTGTATATTTCTGGGAAATGACATTATCTGGAAAGAACTCTTTTCCTGCGGCCCATTCAAAAAACGAGTCATAAGCCTTCTTTATTCCAGCCTTATTATTTTTCAAAAATTTAATCAATTTACTAATATATACCTAAATGAATATACTATACCATTTAATGGTAAATTATTATTATTTTAAAATCAAGAGAAAATTTTTTAAATTTTTGTAACAAAAAAGATACAGGTAAAAAATATGAATTAAGAGACTATTCACGAGGTTTGTTATGAAGACTGCTTATTAATATTCCTGCTCCAATCACAATAAGAATCACTGGCCAATAAATTCCCATAAATTCTCCCCATCCCCAGAAGAAACCGTTAAAAGTTCTCATTGAAAAACCAACTCCAAAAAAGAGTAAAATCGAACCTGGTATTAAGACACCCCAATCACTCGGCCTTACAATAAACATAGATATAAAAGATATTCCAAGTGCAACAAGAAAGATGGGCCAGTATTCATCTGTATAAAAAAATGGGATGATTCCAAAATTTCTTAGAGTAAAAAAAGCTCCTATACATAGAAAGAAGACTCCCCAGAACATATTAGAAGTGTTTGGCCTTCTCAATCCATTGAAAATCAGAAATATGGCAAAGAGAATGAAAACAATAGGATATGTATTAACCCATACAATCTCAACTGGATAGAAATGGCGGCTAAGAAACCATACTCCTATTATTATTAAAATTATACCCGGAATTACCGAACCTCTTGATTTAGACATATCGAATCTCCCGAAAATTTATTTGGCTAAACTATCTTCTACATTGTGCGGTAACACTATTAAAAATATTAAATATATAACGCCCCAAAAAAATATATTTGTTACAATCGCAACAGTAGCCAGTCCAATTCTAAGCAATGTAGCGTCAAGATTAAAATATCTGGCCAATCCTCCACAAACTCCGCCTATTACCTTATCTTCATTCGACCTATAAAGCTTTCTATTACCTGTCGAGCTATTTTTTCTTTTGGATTCAACCTTAACATCTTTTTCCCCTTTAGTTATGTGAATTATATATAATACTCCAAGAATAATCAATACTATAGGGAACAATATTCCATAGGGTACTATCCACCATCGGTAAAAATGAAAGTTCCATGGAAAATCCCAATAAAACGGGAATAGATCGATCCTTCTTGAAAGAAAAATAAATCCAATAATTATTAGTATTGAACCCCATATGATTGCTGGAGTAGATCTGCTCTTATTCTCCTCCACTCCTTCCTTCTTATGCAAAGGATTTACTGGTACAAATATCATTGCCAATATGTAGGCAATGAGACCCAATCCATTAATCAACAAAGACAGAGCCCATACTATACGGATCAGTGTGACATCTATATTAAAATATTCTGCAAATCCTCCGCACACACCATCTATCATCTTATCTTTTCGTGATTTGTATAGACGCTTAGATTTGCCGTTAGAATTTTTTCTCTCTACCATTTATAAATCCTCATCTTTTTATGATTCATATATTAATAGACGTAATACACTACAATTTGTTTCAGAAGATGTATCCAATTTGCAGCAGTCTATTTTTTCTTCTTTTTCTTCTGGATCTCACCAACCATTGGTACAAAACGAACAGGAAGCAGCCTCTTCTTCTCGACACTACCATCCTTGTTTTTTATAAGCAGAACAAGCTCCTGATACCAGGTCCCGATAGGTACTACCATTCTACCACCAGGTTTGAGTTGATCCACAAGAAGTTCTGGAATTTTTGGAGGAGCAGCAGTTATAATAATAGCATCAAATGGGGCTTCTTCTGGCCACCCTTTATATCCATCTCCACATCTGACATGAACATTCGAATAACCGAGTCTACTCAAAATCTTCTCTGCATTTTCAGCCAGAGGTTTTACTATCTCAATTGTATAAACCTCTTTCACAATTTCAGCCAGAACAGCAGCCTGATATCCTGATCCAGTTCCTATCTCCAGTACCCTTTCACTACCCTTAAGCTTCAAAGATTCCGTCATATATGCAACAATATATGGCTGCGATATGGTCTGCTCATAACCTATTGGCAGAGGTTCATCAGAATAACTGTATTTCTTAATTTCAGAAGGAACAAATAGATGTCTCTTAACCTTCATCATTGCCTTAATTACCAGAGTATCTGTTACTCCTCGTGCAATAATTTGATGTTGGACCATCTCTTTTCTTTTTTTATCAAACCACTTCTCATTTAGTGTATTCTTTGCAACCATATTCGATTCCTTATAGATTGGTATTTTTTATAATATAAATTTTTCTTGAAAAAATCAAAATATATAATTATTATAAATTAAAAGATAAAAGAAGGATGGATAAATGGAAAAGTCAAACATAAAAATATTTTCATTCTTGGATGAGAACCAAGGGAGTATGATTGGTGTTCATACATCGGATGGAACTTTTAATCTCACTCTTGCCTTTCAGATTTATCAGCATGCAAAGGGGATACGCAAGCCGATCGATTTTTCGTTTCTCCAAGTGTTGGTTGAAATGGGATACTGCTCCGGTTCTGTGATAAGGGAAATTCTTTCTGAATCATGGGTATCCGCCAAAAAGGAGCAGCTCCTTATTGAAACAACTCCCAAATATGAACTGCCGATAAGCCGTCCGACAAAAATAATCTGTCTCGGAAGAAATTACAGAGAACATGCTAAAGAGCTCGATCATGAAATACCTGACGAACCAATCTTCTTTTCCAAGGCTCCCTCGTCACTCATACCACACGATAAAGATATAATAATTCCAGAATGGCTCAATACAAGAGTCGATCATGAGGCGGAACTCGCATTGATTGTGGGCAAGAGATGTAAAAATATTGCTGCAAAAGATGCATTGTCTTATATTTCTGGATATACAATTCTCAATGATATTACTGCTCGCGACATGCAGAAAAAAGACATTGCCCAAAAAAGGCCATGGCTTAGATCAAAGAGTATCGATACATTCTGTCCTGTTGGACCATATATTGTTCCTTCGGACGAAATCGATAATCCCCACTCACTCAATATTAATCTCAAGGTCAATGGAAAAATCAGGCAGAAGAGTTCTACATCTAAAATGATTTTTAAAATTCCAGATATCGTTTCATATCTTTCACGATTCATGACTCTTGAACCGGGTGATATAATTGCAACAGGAACTCCACATGGAGTAGGTCCAATTGTAGATGGTGATCTAATTGAAGTCACCATATCTGAAATAGGTACACTACGAAATAGAGTAGTTAAAGAAGCCTCAAACTGATCGGAGAATAAATTATGAAAATTTTAGTAACCGGTGGAGCAGGTTTTATTGGTTCCCATATTGTAGACACATTTATCGATGCTGGGCATGATGTGGTGGTGATTGACAATCTCTCAACAGGACGAATGGAAAATTTAAACACAAAGGCAAAATTCTATTTAATCGATATCAGATCCAGAGAAGTAGACAGGATATTTGAAATAGAAAAATTTGATGCTATCTGCCACCAGGCCGCCCAGATGGATGTTAGAAAATCAGTAGCAGATCCACTTTTTGATGCCGATGTGAATGTCAAGGGAAGTCTAAACATACTTCAAAACTGTATAAAGTATGATATAAAAAAATTCATATTTGCCTCCACAGGAGGAGCAGTTTATGGCGAGCAGGAAAGTTACCCGTGTGACGAGACACATCCCCTTCGCCCCGTATCACCTTATGGAATTACAAAATTAACGGTAGAGAAATATCTGTTTTTCTATAACATAGAATATGGGTTAAATTATACAATACTGCGCTATTCTAATGTATATGGTCCAAGACAGAATCCGTTCGGAGAAGCCGGAGTAATAGCCATCTTTGCACACAAACTCCTCAACAATCAGCAGGCTGTCATAAATGGCGATGGCAAACAGACAAGAGACTACATATATGTTGCGGATGTTGCCAAAGCAAATCTAAAGGCACTTAATGATAAGAGAAATGAAATATATAACATTGGAACAGGCGTAGAGACAGATGTAAACACGATTTTCAAGATAATAAAAGAGATTTCTGGTTCAGGTGTTAAAGAAAAACACGGCAGGGCTCTGCCTGGGGAACAGAGAAGAAGCGTAATCTCATCTAAAAAGGCAGAAAAAATGCTTGACTGGAAAGCGGAAGTCAATTTTAATGAAGGAATAAAACGAACAATTAATTTCTTTAGGAGGAATAAATAGTTGAAGGTAATCGTTCTTGGAACAGGGTCTGGAGTTCCTGTACCGGATAGAAACGGTTCCGGGTATCTTTTTGATACAGGCAAGGTTCAATTACTCATTGATGCAGGTGAGGGAACTAGCGGGCAACTCGCGGGTCTTGGAATAGATCAGAATAGAATAGAATACATTATAATCACCCACACACATCCCGACCACATAGCAGGACTTTTTCCACTGCTTCAGTTTATGCATCTCATGGATAGAAGAAAATCGCTCAGAATATACATACCAGAAGGAACCAGACCTGGATTTGAGAGTATTTTAAAGTACTTTCAGATATATCCAGATAGATGGGAATATAAAATCTATATACAATCCATGACCTCCCGAGATAGAATCGACTGTAAGGAAGTTATGATAAGTCCAATACCTAATGATCATATTCCTCCTTCAGAAGAAAAATACAACAGCTTTAGCCTTTTAATATCAGAAAAGAATGGTGGTTCCGTTCTATTGACATCCGATGTAAACTCTCTCGATCACCTCAAAAGAGATGATCTGAATCCTGATTTATTAATAACAGAATATACACATATCGAAATGGAAGAGATAGTTTACTATGCAAAATCAAAGGGGATAGAACGCATCTTAATATCACATATAAAACCCGAGGCTGAAGGCGAGGCTCAAAAGGAAGCGGGTCTCGAGAACATGGTAATTTTTACACACGATGGATATATAACAGAGGTATAGATGAAGCAAAATGATAATAAAAATATTCTGCCTGAAGATATGGGACTGATTGGCAGATCCGAATCGTTTCGTTCTGTGCTGGAAATAATAAAGCAGGTTGCACCAACAAACATCACAGTCCTGATAACCGGTGAAAGCGGTACTGGAAAAGAGATGGCTGCCAGAGCAATTCACAACCTAAGCCCAAGAAAAGACAAACCAATGATAACTGTAAACTGTGGTGCTATTCCAGAAGGAATATTAGAGAGTGAATTGTTTGGTCATGCAAAAGGATCGTTTACAGGTGCGGTAGAATCGAGAAAGGGATATTTTGAAACAGCCAATGGAGGAACAATATTTCTCGATGAGATAGGAGAAATGTCGCTTCAGACCCAGGTTAAACTTCTTCGTGTACTCGAGGAAAAGGAGTATATGGAGGTTGGTGGCGATAAAATTAAAAAGGTCGATGTACGGGTTATTGCAGCAACAAACAAAGATCTTGAACAGGCAGTCGAACGTGGAGAATTCAGGCAAGACCTTTTCTACAGACTAAACGCTGTCAGAATCTTCATACCTCCTCTTCGAAAGAGAAAAGAGGACATTAGAATATTGGCTGTGAAGTTTGCAGAGGATGTGTGCAGGACAAACAAAATCAAATGCAGGGGAATCACAGAAGACGGGTTTCAACTCATGGAGGAATATCCTTGGCCCGGTAATATACGGGAACTCCGAAACGTCATAGAACGTGTAATAATCTTGAATCGCGGAGCATTGATTGACAGGGCTCTTTTAGAACAACACATAGGACAGAGGCAAAATATCAGTAAGAATTTACCTGTAGTTCTTCACAAATCATCTGATCAGGCTGAGCGAGAATTAATATACAGGGCCTTAGTTGAAATTCGGATGGCCATTGAAGATATTCGTTCAATGATATCAACATTAAAAGGAGTAGAATTTAAAGAACCTAAATTCAAGTACCCATTTCATGCCGAGATTACCGAAGAAGCAGCAAAAGAAAATAAGGAAGAAACATTAAATATAAAACAGATGGAAAGGATTAACATAGAAAAGGCTCTTAAAATCTATAAAGGCAACCGCAAAAAGGCTGCAAAAGCGCTCGGCATTGGCGAAAGAACTCTATATAGGAAATTGAAGGAGTACAATCTTGAATAGAATAAAGACAGCATTTATCATAACATCAATCTATCTCGTTCTCATAATAACCAGATGTGGAATCTATTCTTTTTCGGGGTCCACAATACCTTCACACATAAAAACCATTAATGTGCCTCTATTCGAAGATAAGACTGCCGAATTTGGAATAGATCAACAGCTTACAGACGCCATCATCGATGGAATCACTAAGGACAACACCTTGAAGATATCCGGCCCTCGCGGCGTAGACTCAGTATTAAAGGGAATCATTGTAGATGTACGGGAACAGGCAGGACAATACGACCAGCAAGAGAGAGCATCGGATTACAGAATTTTTATCACCGTCAGAGTTACATTTGAAGACATTAAAAAAAGAAAGACTCTCTGGGAGGAAGAATTCAGTGAATGGGGCAGATATGAAGGAGTTAACCGCGACGATGGAATAAAAGAGGCTGTAGAGAAACTAAAAGAGGTAATAATCAACCGTCTGGTATCTGGCTGGTAGACGGATAAAAAATCCTTGTTAATAGAGATATTTATATCTATATTTGTTAGACTTGGAAAACCATCAAAGAAAAGGGACTGAACATGAGATTGTGGAAGAGCGCCAAATCAATCATAGTGATCCTGACAATTATGTCTACAATTGTTTGCAGCAAAAAAAACAGCACAAATCCTGGCGAAAACCACACGCCTGACATCATAACACTCGTAGCAAGACCCTCTTCTCTCGGTCAGGGTGCTGTTTCAAACATAAAGGTTACTGTTGAAGATGAAGATAATGATAATCTCAAATACTACTGGTCATGCAGCGGCGGCACACTAAATACGAGTAAAAGCATGCTAAAAAAATATTCAGCCATGCTAGCCGCAAAGACAAAATCTGATTCAATCGACTGGACTGCACCATATGAGGATGGCACATATAGAATAGATGTAACAATATCTGACGGAATCGACTCAGTATCGGAAAATGTTAACATCGAGGTAAAGGGCATATTCTATGACACATTTACAGATACGCTCCCACACTGGTATCAACATTACTGCGATTTCTGGATCGCAGACAGTGCAATGCACATAAAGGGAAACAAAAACCTCTACGACGGAGATATTCAGCATACATTCAACCCATTTCTCAAGCCCGAGTACAAAATAAACATGAAAATAGCAAGATCGACAGAAACAGACACTGCAGGATATTATGGAATAAACTTTCAAGTTAACGATATTGGTGTGGTTGCTGTAAAAAGCTACTTTTTCGTAATATATCCGGACGACACGACAAACTGGGCACTTCTTGCCTACTATTTCGATGGCTTTGATTCCCGCTGGACTCTTCTTAAAGAAGATTCTAAAGGCTCATCACCTCTGATAAGAACTGGCGAGGGTGAGTATAACGACATCTTCATTACAATAAAGAGTGACAAAACGATAATAATAGAAGTTGATGGTTCTCTTCTCTACCAGACTGATGAGCTTCTGAATATTGAATCCTCTCTTGGAAGAGAATTAAATCTCGATCTCACAGCCATAGCATTCAGAACATCTTATGAGTTTGAATCGCAAGCGGATCATGTTTACGTACCAAAATTGAGTGAGGAAAATTATTACTTCGAAAAGTATGCGTACAATTCAGGAAACAATGAAGACATTCAAGCCATATCAAAATCACCAGAAAGTCTACCCATACTATCAAATATTATCAAATCCATTAATAGATAATTTGAATTAGTATGAGGTTTTAGTAATGGATAAAGATAGAATTATTCAGTATCTTGAAAATCGAGTCAAAGACAATCCAAATTCGATTCTATTTGCCAGACTCGCAGACTACTATTTAAAAGAAAACCGATTCGACGAAGCAATAGAACTGTGTAAAAATGGTATAGAGCACAATCCCGAATACATTACTGGCAACTATGTTCTTGGCAAAGCCTATCTGGCAATCGAAGACTGGGAGAAGGCTGAATCTGAATTTAAAAAGGTTCTCTCTTACGACCGCCACTACATATCCGCATATAAACAGCTTGGAGATCTGATGCTGAAGATGGGATGGGAAAACAAGGCAACAATATACTACAAAGATATTCTCAACATCGATCCATTGACCGAAGAGATAAGACAGATATTAAAGAAAATGAGTGAAAGAGAACAGCAGCCTTTGAAAGAACAAAAGGATGAAGAGCTTATTGGAGATCAATCCCAAGAAATAGAAGAAGATATTACAGAAAAGCTTGATGAGATTTTTATAGAAGATGAGAATGATCTCCTGGAAGAAACCAGGGATGATTCACTGAGCGATACTCTGGAAAGTTCTGAAGAGGATTTTCTATTCGATATTCCTGTTGAAGAAAACAAACCGGATGTTCTGGAAACTGAAGAAAAGGTAGAACAAGAGACTCCATCAGAAGGATTTTCCGATCATATAGATCTTCCATTTGATTTCTTTGCAGATGAAAAAAACAAAGATGAGATCTCGACTACTCCCACAGAAGAGAAAAAGGATTCAGATTTAAAACAGGATGAAGATTTGACATCATTTTTTGAAGAGGAGTCAGAAATAGAAGAGGGAGAACAAAGACCTGAGGAAACTGAAAAAGTAAAATCAAATAAAGAAGAAAAGAGTGAAGCAAAAATCGTTAGTCCTACTCTTGGCGAAATATATGAGGCACAGGGACAGTATGCAAAGGCAATAGAGGTATTTGAAAATCTCCTTCAAAAAGATCCTGATAATAAAAAATATAAAGAGAAGATAGAACAGCTTAAGAAAAAGCTAAATGAGGCCTCTTAAGACTATCCTATTAACGATTCGATCTCATCCATAGCACTATTCATCGACTCAATTGCTCTCTCGAAGGGTTGATTTGAAGTCAAATCTACACCTGCCCTCTTTAATATCTCGATTGGATAGTCGGATCCTCCAGCAGATAGAAAGTGCAAGTATCTTTCAACCACTCCCTGCTCACCCCTCATAATGCTCTCAGCCATAACAACTGCTGCTGTAAAAGATACACCATACTGGTAAACATAGAAATTCATATAAAAATGTGGAATATTTGCCCATTCAGTCATAAAGAGATCATCTATGTGGCAAATACCCTTTACGTGTCCATAATATTTTCGTAGAAGGTTTCCATAAATACTGGTAAGATTGTCTCCTGTTAATGTATCTCCCCTTTCAACCATCTCATGAATAAGTAGTTCAAATTCTGCAAATTTTGTCTGTCTGAAGAGTGTGCCCTTGAAACCATCTAGGTACTCCACAAGAAGGGAAAGTTTCACATCATCTTTCCCGGCTCTCTGAATCATGGTTCTGGTTAACAACAGTTCGTTGATTATTGAAGAGACCTCCGCAATAAATATTGGATAAAAGGCAGTGGCAAAGGGCTGATTTTTATTTGAAAAATAGCTGTGTATTGCATGTCCCAGCTCGTGAGCAAGAGTTGTCACATCCTTGTAATCTTCATTATAGTTCAAAAGAATAAATGGATGAACATCATAGATAGCTCCATTTGAGTATGCACCAGATCTCTTGCCAGGAGATGGAAACACATCGACCCATCTCCCTCCTCTTGCCATTTTTAGCACAGAAAGATATTCCGGACCGAGACAACTCAGTGAATCTTCGATAATATCCCATCCTTCATCGATCGAAAATTTAAAATCAAGCTCCACTACAGCAGGAGCATAAATATCCCAGTACTCAAGCCTTTCCACATTCAATAATCTCTTTCTTAGCAAAAGATAGCGATGGAAAGTATCAAGGTTTTTATTTATGTTTTTTATAAGATTATGATATATCTCTTCAGGAATGTTATTCACATCAAGACTTGCCTTGAGCGATGAGTCATACCCCCTGCAAATTGAGAAAAAAACATCACCCTTAACACTTGCATATAACTTTGCACCAAGTGTGCCTTTAAATTTATTTATTACACCCCAGAACTTTTTAAAAACAGTCTCTCTATCTCTTCTATCCGGGGATGATCTATATTTTGCATATCCCGACTGATCTAACAATACTTTTTTACCCTCTTTCAATTTTACTTCTGGATATGGTAATTCTGCATTACTGAAAATAGAAAATATAGAATATGGAGAATCTGCAAGCATCTTTGCCCTTGCAAGAATTTTCTCCTCACCTGTAGAGAGTTTATGAGGTTTTAATCTATAAATATCAAAAAGTTTCATACTATATTTTTTCAGGGATGGATCTTCCTTTATAAAACCATCTATTAGATTCCTGCTCATCTGTGCTATCTCTGGTTCTATGAATGAAGAGATAGACGAATACTCTATCATTGCCTGCTCTATCTCTTGTTTCATACCTATATATTTTGAATTTCTCAAATCCTCATCAGATCTGCAGCATGCATATCCATAAAGAGATCCCAATCTCCTTTCTATAGTGCTGTTCAATTCAAGACACTCCAGTAGCATAGAGGCAGAAGATGATAATCTACCTCTGTATTGAAGAATATCATTAAATTTTTCAATGAGATCTTCCTTCTCTTTGTACCAATCCTTATCTGTTGAGAAAATGTCTGTCGTTTTCCACTTATATTTTTTTAATAATTCAGACCGTTTAAGTGTCATTATTCAACTCCCCTTTAAGCATGATTAAAAAAAGGGTTCTGATAAAATCTATATGATCAGAACCCCATCCTTAGTCGGGGCGGAGAGATTTGAACTCTCGACCTCATGACCCCCAGTCATGCGCGCTAACCGGGCTGCGCCACGCCCCGTTGCTGCTTTTTGAAAATAAATTAATATAATCCTTCAAGAATGTCAAGTTAATTATTTATAGACATTGTTACTTTTTACCTAAAAATAAAATGTAACTGAAGATATTAGTAGTAGTCAAATTTTCTTTATTCACTTTTGGATTTCGACGCCTTGGCGTCGCTTTTAAAAGCGGCAACATGCTAGCGCAATCCAAAAAAACGAGAACAACTATATTTTTCGTATAGAATATATATAGAAAGGTTTTCAACATCGTTCCAAAACTGGCGTTTGGGAACGAGTAGATATTTGATCGTTGTGCTCATAATTAATTCTCCTGTTTTATTGTTACATCTGTTATAGGGCAGCGACCAATTTTTAAAAACATCAATTCCACTAAAGTTACTTTATTTTTGATTCAATGCGGTTAAAAAATCGAGTATCGATTATTTTATTTTTCACTTGAATTTCTATTATTATTTTTGTAGAATAAGTAAAATATTTTCAATCAAACATAATCTGATCTATTGAGCCTTATTTAAACATCATATCATAGGAGGAAACCATGAAGCTTAAAAAAGCATTCCTGATCATTTTTATATTTATTCTATTCATCAATATTAAAACATCATATTCTCAAGTTTGTGAATCGTGTGACCCCTCTGTCTGCAGAGACATGTGTACAGTTGTAATAGTGGGAAAAGATGCTTCTGTAGACGGCTCTGTAATAACCACACACACATGCGACTGCGGAGTATGCGACTGGACCTGGCGATATGTTCCACCCGCTGATCATCCAAAAGGAGCAAAAAGAAAGATCTACTGGCTCGATCAATTTAAAACCACTCCTCCTGAAAAGGGATTGAGGTGGGATGACCTTGATGATAATTTCAATGGACTCGAAATCCCTCAGGTTGCTCACACATACGGCTATCTTCACGGAATGTTTGGATATATGAACGACAACCAGGTTGCAATAGGAGAGTCTACAATCGGATGTAGAAGAGAGATGAGAAACAACACACCAGCACCAAAATTCGATATAACAATGCTCACTCTTCTTGCAATGGAAAGAGCAAAAACGGCAAGAGAGGCTATAAAGATTATGGGAGAACTTGCAGTCAAATATGGATATGGGCATACAGATTCTGGTGAAATGCTTGCAGTTGCTGATCCCAATGAAGTCTGGATATTTGAAATAATGCCTGTTGGACCTCTCTGGGTACCAGAATCGGGTCAGCCAGGAGCAATCTGGTGTGCACAGAGGGTACCGGATGATCATGTCAGTGTCTGTCCCAATGAGTCGAGAATTGGTGAAATAGACCTGAAAAATAAAAACTTTTTCATGGCATCGAAAAATGTTAAATCGTATGCAGTAGAACATGGCTACTGGGATCCAAAAAGTGGAGAACCATTTAGCTGGAAAAAGGCCTACTGCCCGAGCGAACACAGCGCCTCTAGTTCTGGTGGGTCCCGGGGAAGAATGTGGCGCTTTTTTGACCTTGTAGCTCCTTCAAAAAAGTTCAGTCCCGATACTCCAAACATGGAGTTCCCCTTTTCCATCAAGCCCGACAAAAAGCTTTCTGTTACTGATGTGATGACTATTCTCAGAGACAAGTTTGATGGGACCCAATTCTGGACTGCGAGAGGGATACAGGGTGGACCATTCCAAAATCCAAACTATCTTCCATATGGATTTAAAGTTGATGGAAAGCGGTACAACACACCGAGGTGTATAGGTGTAAATAGAGCCGAATATATTACAATCACTCAAAGTAGAAGCTGGCTTCCAAATCCAATCGGTGGAATAGTATGGATTGGTCTTGGAGCTCAGGATACTGGCTGTTTCATGCCGTTTTATCAGGGGGTAACAAAAATTCCAGAATCGTTCAAATTTGGAGATCACTGGAAGTTTGACAGAACATGTGCAAGGTGGGCCTTTGATTATGTGGACTTTCACACACAGGTAGTATATTCTTATGCAATCCAGGATGTGAGAAAGGCTCAGGAAATATGGGAAAAGGGAGCGGTAGAGCGCACAAAATATATTGACAAAAGAGCACTTGACCTCTATAAAGAATCACCAGATAAGGCTCGTGCATTTCTAACAGAATACTGCAACAATAATGCAAAGTTAGTTATCAATGCCTGGTGGGAACTCGGTGACCAACTTCTTGTAAAGTACAACCATCTGTGGATTTATGATGTTAAAGAGAGAAGGAGAAAAGCCTTAAGATATCCCGACTGGTGGTTGAGGGAACTAGTCAAATATAACAATCTGACCCCACAGACCGAAAAGAATAAAAAATAATAAGAACTCTCATGGAGGTTGAAATGAAAGTAATATATAGAGTGTTGACCATTCTTTCGATTGCACTGTTTTTGGTTACTCTTCCCTCTGGCTCCTCAGCCGATGAGATACCAAAGGCTGACCTGCCCCTGCTTACAACATCTGCTGGCCAGAGCGCAGATATCTATACTGTTAATGTGATACTGGAACAGGCAGGCGTTAAATATGATTATTGTGATGTTCCTACAGTCGAGATGATAAAGAGTGGTGTGGGCCTTGGAGGGGCAAAGTCAAAAGAAGGTTTTCATGTTGAGATCAAGACAGATCTGGAAAAGTATAAAACTGGCACACCATACAAAACAATTATCTTTGCAATTGGTGCAAGCCTGAAGGGTATGGGTGCTTCTGGTCTTACTGTCGAAGATGAATTGAAGCGCCTTAGCAATTTGATTAAATATTGCAAAAAAAACAACATTTTTATCATAGCTATTCATGCGGGAGGAGAATCAAAAAGGGGTGCACCAGGAAGCGATAATGAGAAAATGATCGATGCAGTTGCACCATTTGCAGACTATATAATAGTCATAGAAGACAGCAATAAAGATGGACGTTTTACAAAGATTGCAAATGAGAATAAGATCAAATTTACCCAGGTTAAATATGCTCTAAACATGGTTGATTTGCTTAAAAAAGTCTTTGAATCAAAATAGTTTTGCGAGTATAATATGTATTTACAAATCGGAATCATCTTACTGATCATGATAGCGGCATATGTTGTAGCCGCATTAAGAAAACTATCTGTCGAAATATGTATGCTCGTTTCGGCAATTGCTGGTGGAGTAGCAGGTAGCATCATAAAAGCTCCATCGATTCTTCAACTTCCCAGACACCTTGTAGAAGGAACCTTCACATATCTCGATGTCATGCTCGTATTTGTAACTGCCACGATATTTATAAAGATAATTTCCGAATCGGGTGGAGTTAACTATGTAGTCAGAGGAATAATAAAGGCGTTTTACTACAAACGTACAATTGCCCTTCTTCTGATTATGATTGTCATTCTAATTCCTGGGGCGCTTACTGGAGCAGGCAGCGTTTCAATACTCACGGTAGGAGCACCAAGCGCATTAGCGCTCGGTTATCTTGGTATACCCAAAAGGAGGGTTGCTGCCATACTATTCATCATAGCAGGACTCAGTGCAGCAGCCCCTCCAGTCAATATCTGGGCAATGATAATATCGGCTGGCACAGCCATCCCCTATGTTGGATTCGAATTCCCTCTAGGGATCCCTGTTCTTCTACTTGGTACATTCTCAATTCTATTCCTCGGGAGGAGATATGAAAAAGAGCTGAAACTGGAACAAGTACTGCAAAAGATGGCCGAAGTACCGGAGGGAATGAAATGGTGGAGAGTATCTCTTCCCTTTTTGGCCTTTTTCGGATTGATAATTGCTTACAGGATATGGCCATTCTCTGTCCCAATACTAGGCCTTCCACTCGAATTTACAATTGCGGCCATTGTTGCATTGATTGTGAGTCCCAAAAAAATCAACATTCTTACTCTTTCTAAGGAAACAGTAAAACTTCTTCTACCTCTTCTGGCAACAATGGCAATAGTCGGATCTCTTCAGCAAATAATGACAGCAACTGGTGTCAGGGGTCTAATATCATATGCGGTTATAAGTACTCCTCTTGTTCTCCTATATATTCTCCTGATATTCATTATTCCAGTTTCAGAAGGAGTACTGACATATGGAGGCGCAGCAATAATCGGTATTCCACTCGTCTGGTTTCTGGATTCCATCGGACTTCATGCAACTGTCTGTATTGCAGGACTCAGTATAATATGGCCTCTGGGCGACGGACTTCCTCCTACAGCATTGATAGGCAGATTGAGTGTTATGATGTCAGAATATAAGGGATCGTATAAATCATTTCTCAAGGCCACATGGCTGCCATGGATAATAATAACAGCAGTAGGAATATTTATGATCATCTTTAGTGCAAGACTTGGCTTTCTTGTAAAATGGAGCATGTAAACAAAGCAAGAGTGCAACAATAACCATCAAGGAGACAAAATGGTTTTAATAATGATAATATACTACATTATTAGCATCTTTATTGCAGTCATGATAATATGGAATCTTATTAGCGAGAGGGAGAATAAACAAAAGATCATACTATATATGATCGTTCTAATTCCCTTCATACTAAGAATTTTTCGAATAAGATAATTTTGTGGAGACCTTACCATGTCGCATATAATGCGTTTTAAAATCATCTCATCTCTAATAATAGCTGCCATCATGGTTGTATCATCCATTCAATTCTATAAACATCGTCACTTTCAATTGCCGATAGTTGCTGGCCCTGGAGTGACAAAAGTCGTAAAGCTAAGTGATTACTGCAAACAAATCAAGGGTACAACCGCTGATACTAACGTATTTTTCCTCGAGGGAAAGGAAGAAGGTGGCAAGGTTCTGATTATCGCAAACACTCATTCAAACGAGCCTGCCGCAATATTGACTGCCCTTGTATTTATTGAAAATTGTGTTGTTAAAAGGGGGACTGTTATAATCATCCCTCAATTCAACAACAGCGGAAGCCGCAATACAAAGCCTGGTGATGGTTACCCCCTATTTTTCGATATACCCACAAAGTGGGGAACAAAAAGGTTCAGGATGGGTAACAGAAATGCTGCCCCTCTCGACCAGTGGCCCGATCCAGATGTCTACATACACTATCCAGATAAACAGCTTCTTTCATATCTCGATGTCAGAAATACTAACAGAACATGGCCTGGTCGTGCTAATGGCCCTCTCATGGAAAGAGTGACCTATGCTGCCATGCAGCTGATGAAAAAAGAGAATGTCGACGTGGCTATAGATATTCATGGTGCAGAGACAATGTTTCCTGTTACAAACTGCATAGTGGCCCCCGAAAAATCGATGCGAATCGCTACAATGACTTCTCTTACTGTAAAGGCAATGGAGGGATTTGAAAATCATGTAGAACCATCGCCAGGTGGTTTCAGGGGGCTCTCCCACCGTGAGATTGGAGACTATTCAAATACATTACCATTTTTACTTGAAGCACCTCTACCATTCCTTGACCAGCCCACTGGACCGAAAACAGTCGATCTGCTGCTTAGCGGTAAGGATCCATTCCTGCTGAGCCTTTCAAAACAGAAAAAACTCTTTGTTCCATATGATGAATCGGGATGGCCAATGGAAAAAAGAGTCGGACAGCACTGTTCTGTAGTACTCGAAATCATGCACCAGTATTCCATCATGCATCCCGATCGCTCTATAGAGGTAGATAATGTTCCGAAATATGCAGAAGTAGTTAAGAATGGTGTTGGATTTTACTACCATGATCCTAAAAAATGCAAAAAGGAAAAGATATTTTACAATTAATCAATATTACCAGAAACGGGCAAACCTCTTTTTAATATCCGCACTTTGTCTTGACGCATCGTAGAAATCTTCTATGGTTGCATTTCTGAACCATGGATTTGGCGACTGTGCCCTTGCCCTATCAATATTTTCATTATTTATAAATCCCTTTATTGGAGTCACTCCTTCATATTTCGAAAGCGGCATCTGGTAGATATATCCATCGCAGAACTTCTCCAGTGAGAAATCCACATATCCATGTTTGTAAATGCTCGTTTCTCCGGGTAATTTGCCGAATGGTGTTCCTCTGGTATCAAAGCCGACTCTCTGATATTTTGGCTCCATCCCTGCCATCACTGCATCAATGATTCCATCCGTAGGATAAACATTTGGCTTACTGTAACCACGGCAAGATGGCCAAACAGCATGCATATATATGGTGATTGCCCTCTTCCCAATCTTATTGTAGACAAAGTTTCCCATTCTTCCTTCTTCAAACCGAATAAACATCTTCTTTTGCTCATCAAATATCGGCTGCTTGTATTCTGTAAATGCATGATGAATTCCGCAATAAATTAGTGCCTTTTCTCCCTTCGCAACTACTTCATCTAATATCACCTTTGCCCAGAGATGCTCGCCGCCCCCTCTCCATACCTTTCTCATTATAGCAGGATCTTCTCTATCTTTTTGTGATCTGATAATACTCCAGTCTGGAGAATCGTTCAAGCCTAATATTCGAAACTTACGACCCTGTTCTGAAATAGATTGATTCAGTTGCCAGGCAGCCCTGTATATATCAACATATTCCCTGTATCCCCAGTGGACAAACTGGTTAAAAATTATCCTACGTGCCAAATTCTCATCATATCTTGCACTGTTCAGCAGGCTATCAATAAGGTGCTGATCCTCCCTTCTCCCAAATTCTGTTCCCAGGATATAGATTCCATTTTTATATAGCATTGGGATCAAGTGCTGAATCAACTCCACATTTTGCTTTATCCTGTGGAATTCGCCTATAAAGACTATATCATGATCATTGAACTTGCTAATTACGTACTCTTCTGGAGTCGTATAGTTGTGCTTCAGATATTGTTCCAATTTAACTCTCAAACTCTCTTCTACTGTGGGAAGTGATATCTTTTTTGAACATCCCAGCAGGACAGTCACGATTATTAATAACAAAATTCTATTCTTCATGATCTGCTCCTACGCTGTAACTTGGACTTCTCTTTAAGGTTCATTCACATACAACCCCATCTGCTACGCAGCGAAGTATTACACGCTCGGCACATCGAATCTTCTCCTGCAACTCTGGCGACCCGAACTCTGGTCTCCATTCATGCCACAGTTCATCACTGACCACTAAAAGGTTGCATACATCAACCCCCCTTACACTGCCAAGCGCATACATTGCCGATGTCTCCATGTCTACACCCAATATACCCCTCTTACGATACTCCTCAATCTTATTTACAAACTCCCTGTATGGTGCATCTGTTGTCCACAACGATCCAGATAGAACATTATGTCCATCCCTCTCACAACTCTTTCTGATGATTTCTACAAGCCTTCTGCTTGGGTACAGATCTGTATTTCTATCAATATAATGATCAGAGGTCCCTTCTTCGCTGATACAATCTGTTGGTATGATAAAAGTTCCCACAGGAGCCTCAGGCTGGAGGCTTCCTGCTGCTCCCAGTCCAATGATTACACTGGCACCGCATGCAATCAACTCTTCCATAAACATCACAGTTCCTGGTGCGCCTACAGGAGAAAATAAAAACGACACTCGATTCCCATCTACCTCTCCAGTATACATGGGATACTGATCTTTATACATCCACTTATTTGAAAGTACAGCACCCGTGTTGTCGGCCAGTGACCTTATAATCTCTCGACTCCAAGAAAGAACCACAACAGGCGCAACCCCAAGTTCCTCTATGGCTACACCCTGCTTCTCAGCATACCAGGATACAAACATTTGAGCATTAAATCGTTCTTGCGACATCTTCACCTCATTATACCATTTAGTATTTTAACCAATGCCTTCAAAAAGGGTATCATCTCTCCACTGCTATACTACCACTCATCATTATCATTTCTCTTTCATACTCAATCAGCAGAGTATCGATCAATTCTTTGACAGAGATAATTTTATCTACTCTGTAAGCATTTGCCCCTGCAAAGGCAAATCCGTTATTCATGTTTCCCTTTTTCGCATTTGTTAATGCAAGCGCAATACAATATGGTGCATCCTTGAAATCGCATGTTCTTAGACATTTCCATGGGCATTTAAATGGTTTCTTGATGCCTTGTGAAACATCTTCCAGAAATGTGTTGCGTATTGCTCTTCCCGGCAATCCAACAGGACTTTCAATTATTGTCAGATCCTCTTTCCTGCATTTTATATATGCTTCCTTAAATTCTTCTTCTGCATTGCATTCGTATGTTGCTACAAATCTTGTTGCCATCTGCACGCCCTGGACTCCCAGCTTCATGAATTTATAAATATCTGCACCTGTATATATGCCACCTGCTGCAATCACTGAAATAGTCTTATTAAATTGTTCCTCATAAGTTTTCACAATAAAAATTACTTCGCCTACAATCTTTTCCAATCTATAATCGGGATTGTTTATCTGTTCCCTCTTTAAACCTAAATGACCTCCAGCAAGTGGGCCTTCCACAACTATTGCATCTGGAACATAACCATAATTGCTTGCCCAGTACTGAAATATTATATTTGCAGCCCTTGCAGAAGAAACTATTGGAACAATCTTGGCACAGACATCCTTCAATCTATCTGCTGGTAATTTTTTAAGATTCTTTAAAGGAAGACCCGCACCAAGAAATATTAGATCTACATCTTCTTCTACAGCAGTAAGCAGAAGTTCATCTGAATCTGACAGTGCAAGTAGTATATTGACTCCAATAATACCATCGGTTATTTCTCTTGCCCTTCTTATCTCATTTCTCAATGCTCTTTTGTTTGCTTCTCTATAATTGGTCATGAAATCCTGTTCAAGCATACCGATTCCTGCCGTACCGATTACTCCGACTCCTCCTTCCTTTGCCACAGCCGAAGCCAATCCTGATAATGATATACCAACGCTCATTCCACCTTGAACAATTGGTACCTTAGCCCTGAGTTTGCCTATCTTTAACTCCGGGATTTTCCCTGAATTCATAAATCTTCTACCTCCAATAAGAAAGAATAGATTAAACTAATAATATAAATCCTATACTCCAAAAAGCAAGTACTAAATATAGATATGGAAGAATTATTCTAAAAACGAATTGACTCAAAAATAAAATAACTTTAGAGGAAATCAAACTTAAGACTTCCGAAGTCTCAAAGACTTCGGAAGTCTGTTTCCCCCTTTAAACTCTAAAGAGGAAAGAGTCTCTGAAGATCAACAATCATTATTTAGTTATGCACAACCACAAGGGTCGTGCCACACGCAGTAAGTTCATACTATACAGGACACCCGGCAC